>JAFDBG010000064.1 GCA_019313385.1 Deltaproteobacteria bacterium
CTGCCAAAGCCAAGGCCAGGGGATATCGTACAACGAGAAACCTGATCACGATGATTTACCTCATCGGTGGTAAACTTGAATTCAGACTACCCACATGAAACAGCGAGGAACCATTAATTTGGTACCTCACTTTCCTGTTACGAAAAGTCATGCTCATCACCGCTTTCTTCGTCACAATCAATGTAGCTCCGAAACGTCCATGTGCACAACCCCCATATCCGGGCTGCTTCTTCGTGGTTCAATCGACCTTCCGTCCTTACATCATAAGCCTCTTCAAATCTCATTTTCAAGTCTGTGTGTAACGCACAGGCAGGCCGGATCTCCTGTAATATCCCTGTCCATTTCTCATCAATCATCTCCCGGTGATCCATCCAAATCAGACAAATTACGTGTTAAAACAATGAACTTGACTCTATAGATTATTTAATTTAGAATTACAACCTTACACTTTCAATTGCTTTTCAACTGTCCAGTAGCGGTTTTTAATCATTCACCTCACGGCAACTTCTCAATTCCTATACCGGTGCTCATGTATTGTCAGCTCAATGGGAATAATGGCAGTCAACAAAATGTTCATAAGTTTTGGCATGACAAGCCGGGTTAATCTAAATATTGAATGTCTCTAATTAAAAAAAGGAGGTACGTTTACCATGGATAGGAGATCTAGCTTTCTGAGATTAGCAATCTGTATTTTTTCGCTTGCCGCAGTGCTCGGATTTTCGGACATAGCCGTTGCCACCAATGGCATGCAGGTCATTGGTCTCGGCCCCGTAATGCGCTCAATGGGAGGCGCAGGATCGGCGCTTCCGATTGATACCGCCTCTATCATGGTCAATCCCGCGGGTATGAGTGAGCTCGGGGGGAGGATCGATTTTGGTGTGGTGCTGTTTGTTCCCGATTCGGAATATACGGCCACGCATACCGCTGGCTTCGGGGGTACGACGGTCAAGGAAAGCTCTGATACCGGGGCTGCACCGATGCCCTGCTTCGGACTGGTTATCCCCATCAATGACCAGCTCCATTTTGGGGTGGGGGCATACGGGGTGGCCGGAATGGGGGTGGATTACGCGAACTCTTTATACGGGAATGTCGTCTACACCAGCTTCGAGATGATGAGATTTGCCCCGGCCCTTTCATACCGCATCAACAACATGGTTTCCATCGGCGCGGCATTAAATCTTGACTACGCGACCATGGGATATAATGCGGGTCGTACGGCGATTAACACAATTGAGGCCCATAATAAGGACAGTCAGCTTGGGTATGGATTCCAGGTAGGAATCCTACTGAAACCCTCAGACCAGCTTTCCTTGGCGCTGTCGTATATCAGTAAACAGTCGTTTCCCGACTTTGAGTTCAACACAACTGTCGGGAAGGACAAACTGGATTTCGACCAGCCCCAAAACGTTATCCTGGGATTGGGATACAAGGTTACCCCGAAACTACGGATCGCAGCCGATGTCAAGTGGATCAACTGGGATAGTACCATGGATAAGGGACCCCAATATACCCAGAACAGCTCGAGTAGCGGTGCGTGGAACTGCAACTGGGAGGACCAGTGGGTGTATGCCATCGGTGCGGAATATGATGCCACCGATATCTTGAAACTGCGCGTCGGTTACAACTACGGGGCCAACCCCCTTCCCAATAATAGGGCCTTTGAAGCCATTGCGTTCCCGGCCATTCAGGAGCATCACTACACTGCCGGGGTCGGAGTAGCGATCGCCAAGAACGTGGACGTGAACTTAGGACTTGTGTATGCGCCGAAGGTCACGATGAGCGGCGCTAATACAGCCCAGGGTGTTGCATCCTACGAAACCTCGCTGAGTGAATACAGCTTCGACATTGGGTTGGCTTACACGTTCTAAATGACTGGGCGTAACGGAGGTTACCATGAAAAGACTTGATAGCTCACATCAAACCTACCTTAAAGAAAAATTCGGTTCCAGGGTGACATTCGACAGGATTGAAAGAAAGCTTTATGGGCATGATATTGCTGCTGTCCCAAGCCTCGTGAAACCGTTGATTGGAAAGACATTACCGGATGCGGTGGTTCAACCCGCTGACGAGGCCGAATTGGTTGACCTCATTCGCTGGTCGAGGGAAAATTCAGTGCCCTTGACACCCAGGGGAAAGGCTTCTTCCGGGTATGGTGGCGTTCTTCCCGTCAAGAAAGGTATCGTGGTCGATTTCTACCGGATGAATCATGTCGTAGCTATCGATGAGGGAACGAAGACGGCGACGGTCCAGGCCGGTGTGGTCTGGGAAAAGCTTGATAAGGAGCTGGAACGCCACGGACTCACTCTGAAGACCTATCCCTCTAGCTATCCAGGGTCCACCGCCGGAGGGTGGCTGGCTCAGGGGGGTGCCGGAATTGGATCCTATGAAGCCGGATGGTTCCGTGATGTCGTTGTCAGCGCTCGAGTTGTCCTCCCCGATGGTACAGTACGGGAGTTCAGCGGCCCGGATCTCGATTTGATTTCAGAGGCGGAAGGAATTACCGGTTTTATCAGTGAACTGACCATCAGTGTTCAGCCTCTGGAGGAGATGGATATCGTGTCGATCGGGTGTCCCGACGCCCACGATCTCCAGGATTTCTTTACCGCCATGGTAGGGGAAGGGCTGCCGATCTGGTCCCTCCTTTTTATCAATCCCCGCATGGCGGAACTCAAGAACAGAGCCCCCTTGCAGGAACATATGGGGCACCCTGTTGAGGAACGGGTCCTGCTTCCCGCCTCCTATATTGCCACCCTGACCTTCCGTAAAAAAGATCGGGGGGTGGTCATGGAGGGACTGGGCAGACTCATAAAGCGTTGTCAGGCTGAGATCCTCAGCGACCGTATTGCCGAGCACGAATGGAAAAATCGCTTCAAACTGATGATCGTCAAGCGGCTGGGGCCCAGTCTGGTCCCTGCGGAGGTTGTGATTCCGCTGAGCAGTCTTGGCGATGTGATGGGGGAGATAGAGCGAAAGATCAACCAGCCAATCGTTAAGGAAGGGGTCGTGATACGCAAAACCGCCTCGGGAGAGCCCGAGGTCGTGATACTCGGATTCATCCCCAGTGATGAACGCAAATTTTCATATAATTTTGTTTTCAGCCTTTCACTCTCAGTCATGAAGATCGCCCAGAAATACGGCGGTCGTGCTTATGCAACGGGACTCTATTTTGCTAAGAAGGCCCCGGAGATACTGGGAAAGAAGCGCCTCGCAAGGCTCAAGACATTCAAAAAGGAGACCGATCCTAACGATAACATGAATCCCGGGAAGGTAATCGCCGACGGCCTGATGGGAACAGCGATAAGTGTCGGGACGTTATTTGAACCGCTCGTGCGACCCTTTGTTAACTATATTATTACGCAAATCGGTGAGCGGCCGAAAAATCCCGTTCGCAATATTCCGGCCGATGTTGCCTGGTATGCGTACAGCTGCTCGCAGTGCGGGTACTGCATCGAAGAATGCGACCAGTTCTATGGACGGGGGTGGGAGAGCCAGAGTCCCCGGGGTAAATGGTACTGGCTGCGCGAATACATGGAGGGACGTGAGGAGTGGAACCAGTTTATGGTAGATACGATCCTGGTGTGCACCACCTGCGAACTATGCAACCTGCGCTGCTCAGCCTCGCTGCCGATAGAGCCGTCTTGGATGAAGCTGCGCGGCATACTGATTCACGAAGAGAAAAGGATGACCTTTCCGCCCTTTGAGCTGATGGCGCTGTCGAACCTCAAGGAGGGTGATATCTGGGCGGGCTACCGTAAGAACCGCGCCGACTGGTTTCCCCCGGATCTAAAAGAGAAACATGGTCCGGGGCACAAGGCGAAGGTCGCCTATTTCGCCGGTTGCACGGCCAGCTACGTTGAGCATGATATAGCCCAGGCGACGGTCAGGCTGCTCGATGAGGCAGGTGTTGACTTTACATACGTGGCGGAGAAGGAAAACTGCTGCGGGACTCCGATGCTCGTATCCGGTCAATGGGACGTCTTCGAAACGATTATGCGAAGAAACGTTGCCGCCATGCAGAAGGCGGGGGTCGATACGGTGGTAACCTCGTGTCCGGCCTGTGATATGATGTGGCGGCACGTGTACCCCGAGTGGGCCGAGAAACTGGGGATGGAGTACAACATCAAAGGTGTCCATTACAGCGAGATCCTTTCTGAAAAGATCAAGGCCGGTGAATTTTCCTTTCCTGATAAGGGAGGGGAGCCCGTCACGGTTACCTGGCATGATTCGTGTCATATCGGTCGCGTATCGGGGGTGTACGAGCCGCCCCGCGACCTGATCAAAGCGATTCCCAATGTCAATTTCGTTGAAATGACGCATCATCACGATGCGGCTCACTGCTGCGGGAGCGTCCTGACCCTGATCAAGGATCCCCCCATCGCGGCCGATGTAGGGGGCACCCGGCTTGATGAGGCCCTTGCCGTTGGTGCCAATAAGGTGCTGGCCCTCTGTCCCTGCTGTGAGGTTCAGCTTAGAATTTCGGCGGAAAAAAAAGATAAACCGATCGAGGTTATAGATCTGGCGCATTTTGCGGCGTCCGCCCTCGGCTACGAATTCCCCGATCCGAATCCCGAGGTGCAGAAGCAGTGGGGTGTTTTCGACGCCATGATCGGGGTGATGACCCCGCAGGGCTTTGCCGATCTCATGGGGACCATGTGGCCGGAGTTGATTGATGCGATGCCTTTTGGAATGGGTCCGATGATGCGCTTCTTCGGCAAGGTACCCGGTGCCATGGTGCTGATGAAACCCATGTTCCCGATCCTCTTCCCGCGTCTGCTGCCGATGATGATGCCGAAGGTGATGCCCGTTATGCTCGACCGGATTGAGCAAAAGATTCCCATGCCCGATTATATGCTCGAACAGATGCCTCAATTGATGCCGAAGGTAATGGATAATCTTATGCCGCACATGATCGGGGATTTGGTTCCCTTAATCACTGCCCCCATGATCGCCTACCTGCAGGGGGAAACCGGGGGGGAGGTCAGTCAAGGAAATAGATAATCTTTAAAGACACAAAAGGCCCTCTCTTCATAGGTAGACGAGGGGGCCTTTCCCCCTTTCAACGATATTTTCCCTTGACCATCTATGAATTCCATATCCACTGTTCATCTCAATCCACTCAACGGGAGTAACCCTGAGCGGGGGGGTGGTTTTGAGGTTGCAAGTCTGCTATAGTTGTCTGAAAATGGGTGCAGGAGTGAATATGTCCAATTATTTTAAACAGGCCGCCGAGACGATTTATAACGACGCGAAGAAGGCCGGAAGATTGATAGAGGGAAGCTCGCTTGAGCAACTCAAGGAGATCGCACTGCAGCAGGATGGTGTAATACAGACAACTTTGGGTTCTGTTGCTGCGGATTCCGAGCCTATGTCACGATCGGCTCCCCATACCAGAAACAGCGTGGACCACCCCTTTGGGGACGAGGAAAAAGCTCTTGCCTCGGAGGCCTTGGAATGTCTGGAGAAGGAAACAGTCCTCTCTCTCGATACAATAGTTGGTGATGGGCGGGACGGGGTAACAGCGCGGTTCATAATGCCGGTCCTCTACGCCCAGATAGCCTATGGGTTGAAGATTCTCTTTGAAGACACGCCCGCTGCCCGGGTGGTTGACAAACCCACCTATACCATTATCTTTTTTACCGATGACTCCTTCGAACCCAATAAATTTAAGAAGCTGATCGATAAAAACGTAACAGTTCGACTCTGGATGGGGGACAAACGGGGGGAGCAGGTAAAGATCTGCCGTAACACCATCTATCTGGGCGAGGCGAAGAAGGGCGTTTTTCAGTTCGAAGGCTGGCGCGTAAAGGAGATAGATCATCAGGGAATTTTCTTGCACTGCGGCGCGCGGCGCGACCTCCTCTGGATCTACGACCTCGAGACAGAGCGACCGGAGTTGCAGGAACGGGTCACCGGTGTCTCCGGCCTTACGGCAACTGGAAAGACCACGACACTCTGCCGCAAGCTGGCGAAGCTACCGCGTGAATCCTCTGAAATGCTCGGTGATGATGGGGGGATCATCGGCATGGACGGAAGCTATGCGGCATTTGAACAGGGCGGGGTCTATATAAAGACAGAAGGTCTTGATGAAAGTCAGCCGGAGATCCTGCGTTCCGCCCTTGGGGCCGACGCATTCCTTGAAAACGTTGCTATCTCTCGCTACCCCTATACCCCCGATTTCAAGGATACCAGCAAGACGGGTAACGGTCGAGCCGTTGTCAGGCGGGACAATCTGGGGATCGCCAGCAAGAGCCTGCGAGGCGACAGGCTCGACTATATTATTATGTTGACGAGGAATCCTCTTGCCAGCGTCATATCGAGGCTTTCGTCCGAGCAGGCGACGATGCAGTTCATCTACGGGGAATCGATTGAAAGCTCTGGGGGAAATCCCGATGAGGCAGGAAAATTTAAACGCGTCGTTTTTCTCGATCCCTTTCTGGTAGGGGATCGGCTGGAGCACGCGATGCTTTTCTATGAGATCATCAAAAAGAACCGGATCAAGTGCTATCTGGCCAATACCGGTACCATCGGCGAGGACGACCTGAAGGTATCCCTGCGCCAGTCGCTTGCCTCATACGGCGATATCCTGAGGGTCCAGCTTCGGTTCGGCTCCGAACCCGATCACTTGGGATACCATAATCCGATCAAGAGCGACCGGGCTAATATGGACCTGATGAACGCCTATGTCAAATTTCGCGACAAGGGTCTCCTCAAGAGTAAGGTGACCGATTTTCTGCGGGGCCGCCGAGCATTTTTGGCGGATTTCGAATTGAAGTGGGGGACGATCCCTGAGCCGATACGCGAGTCGTTGCCCTATCGGGACGACCAGATAGACTTCACCTATCTTGATAAGGAATCTCTAGGGGATATCGAATAATACCGCCAAAGGCTCATTGTTTCTTTTCCTGTCCTGCCTGTGGGTAAAACTGTGACAGTGTAGGGCCTTGATGGGGTTGGGAACCCTTCCGTATCTGACGTAACGTGTCTTGCAGCCATTTCTTCCGCTTGAAGAATGTAAGCAGAATCACAGCGACGGCAATCATCGCGCCCCAGAGGGATCGGCTTTTCTTTCGCCTACATGAACGAGAGTTCCCGCCGAAAGCCCTGTTTTATGAGACATTTTTTTAAAAAAGCTCGCCATGACTTAATTAACTCCTGTTCTTAAGACGGTTGAGCCTGTGGTCAGAAGATGATCATTTACTTCTCGTCGTCCCGATTCAGATCCTTTGAAAGAGATATGGTCAGCGGCCTCTTTTCATCTTGGGCCAGATATGTTGTTGTTGTCGGGAATGCGAACTCGATTCCCTCCGCTTCAAATGCACGCATTATCTGGAGATTGATCTCTTCGTCGAACTTTATGGCCTCCCAGTAATCCGGCGGATGAAACCAGTAGAACATCGCTATGTTCAGGGATGTGTCGTTGAATTCGTTGAAATGAACCCGCGGAGGATAATCGGGATGCATTCCTCTATGATCCTTCAGAATCTCCCTGATGATCGATACGGCGCGTTCAACCTTTTCCACCGGCGTATCGTACGTAATCGTAATGTTTGTATAGCGTCTGATGCTGGGGCGTCTGCCGATGTTTTCGATACTGACACTTGCCATCTTTTCATTGGGAACGGAAACCAGGTGCCCGGAAAGGGTACGCAGACGAGTGCTTCGGAATCCTATCTCTTCCACATTGCCATCGACACCCTCGGCGACGACTCTGTCACCGATCTTAAAGGGTTTATCCAACATAATCATAAAGCTGCCGAAGAGGTTCTTCAGTGTATCTTGAGCTGCCAGTGCTACCGCCAGACCGCCGATACCGAGACCTGCCAGGAGGGTCGTCATCGGTTTGCCCGTCGCCGCCTTGAGGAGATAGATCGAACCGAACAGAACTATCAGAACCTTGGAGACAATCCGGACCATCTGGACAAAGTTCATATCAAACTCATTGTCATCTCTCTGGACAAACTTGGTGAGTTCGTAATCTACGACATTCAACATCTGGTAGAGGAAGATCACAACCACCAGGGTGGCGACAATATTGGTGGCCGTTACTATAATCTGATCGGTCGTCGCCGGCAGCTTCAGGATCTCCTGAGTCGCATAGATGGCGATGGCCAATAAAAGCAGCCGAATAGGCCAGAGGGCCGCCTTGAGCAGGAGCCGCAGCCGGACTTTCTCTTCACTCTCCTTGATGGCAACCGTCATGGTACCCAGGAAGGTCGTCAGGAGTTTTCCCCCGATATAAATAATCGCGTACACCAGGACAAGGAGCGTATAGTTCCACCAGGAAGATTTCCAGAGCCACGGGAATAGATCCTGTTGTGTATATGCGAACACGATCGCCGCGATAAAAATGGCAGCTATTCTGAGGGTACCTCTGAAACGGTTCATGGACAGCTTCGTGGCTTTTTTCCGTAAAGTCCTCGGGAGGAGATCAAGAATTTTAACAAGCTGGAAGATAAACAGGATGGAGGCGATAGCAAAGAGAAACGACTCGAGTGCGTGCAGGAGAACAATCAATTTCTGTGGTATCACGAGGGGAATCTCCGTAGCCCTGAGGAGCAGGGCGGCAACAGCAAGGCGAAGCGCGGGAAGAAAACCTGATAAGTAGGGAACCCACATCTTCACACTCTTTTGCTTCAGAATCGCCTGAATCCGTCTGTTGAGGTGGCGCCAGAGGAGCTCCAGAATAAAAAATCCCAAGATCAATATGGCGAGAGACACAAGAAACTGCCAGACGTCATTCCCGCTTTTTACTTTGTCCAGCAGGGTGACAATCTTATGAAAAAATTCGCTGAAACCTTGCATAACTTTCCTCCTCAAAAAAACGAGGTTAATGTATCAAATTTGAGTAGATTAATGGTGAATATTGATCTCGAATAAGATTATTCATATTTCATATCCGAAGATTAGTATGATTCTATAATAAACATTGATAATAAATTGATAAGAAATTACAAGGAAGTATAGGTAATTGGCCCCTATGTGTCAATGAGCAATTGGTCGTACTTTAACGGGCAGACCGGCAATCTCATAAGAGATTGCATCGAATTTACATGACTCCTGCATGCACTTCAGGCAGCGGATGCAATCGGGCTGATTGGCCCCCTCGTAAAACTTCACACCCATGGGGCACCCATTGTAGCATTCCTTGCACATGACGCACTTGTCGGGATGATGAACCATCCTGAAGACACTCACCTTATTGAAGAGGGAATAGATAGCGCCCAGGGGGCAGACGATCCTGCAGAAGGGCCGGCGTATAAAGACCATCAGCACCAGAAAAAGGGCCAAAATAGCGATCTTGTTAACATAGAGCCAGCCAGCAAGCTCGCGCAATTGTGGCTGGAGAATGAGCATGGGAATCCCAGCCTCAAGCGTGCCTGCCGGACATACATACTTGCAGAACCAGGTCGTTCCGTAACCGAACCCGTCAACGACGATAAGGGGCAGGAGAACCACGAACAGGGCCAGAAACCAGTACTTGATATAGATCATCCAGTGGGGAATCTCGATCTTGCGTGAAGGGATCTTGTGAATCAGTTCCTGTAGGAACCCGAAGGGGCACACCCAGGCACAGGGCATTCGGCCGACCAGACTTCCCGTAATTCTCAGCAGTCCCAGAACATACAGTCCGATGTGAAAATTACCCGTTTTAAAGCTCGGTCTGACATTCGCAAAGATCGTCTGGAGGGAACCGATGGGGCAGGCCCCCGTAGCCGCCGGACAGGAATAACAATTCAATCCGGGGACACAGACCGATTTGAGCTTTCCCTGGTAGATGTTTCTGGTAAAGGGGAACAGTACATATGCGTTGCTGAGCACCGTTGCTGTAGATTGTATCCAACGTCGCAAGGCCCACATCAACCGATACCAATACAAGCCAGGCAGATGCTGACGGCCTTTTCCCAGACAGTCGCTACTTCCCCTGCGTTAATGCCAATAACGAGAAAGATAAGAAAGAGTAGAAGGAGTAAAAAGCCGCTTTTCCTTTTAACCTGATCCATAGCGCACCCCCTGTTACGAGAAGTAATATCCCAAGTCAAATGCTGCCCTATTCTTTGCACTTACCGAGAAGCGATACGATTTTCCCCTCTATGAAGTTTTCACTCCGTTGTCCAAGGATCTTTTCCACGATCTTCCCCTTCTTTACAACATAGGTAAGGGGTATGGCTGAAATACTGTACTTCGCGGTGACCTTTTCGCCTCCCCAGTATACAGGAAAACCGAGCCCCATCTGATCGACAAGAGGTTGCATCGCCGAAGGCCCCCCAACATCAAGACTGATGCCAATTATTCTGAGACCTTCATCTTTGTACTTCTCATACATTTTCTGGAGAATCGGTAATTCCGCCCGGCAGGGGGCACACCATGAAGCCATGGCAACGAGCATGACGGGACAATCTTGAGTTTTTATAAGTGCTTCAATCCCGTTGACATCGATGGGAACAACCAAGTTTTTTCCACTCGGGGGAGGGGATTCATCCTGAGAACAACCAACAATCATGGTCATACACAGCAGAGCAACCACGACACCCACTGTCATTCGTTTATACATGTCTCCTCCGTGCTTTCCAGACGCTGCCGCGCCTAAGGTATCAATATCTTCCGATTAAATCTCCACAGGCAACAAGAACGGCTCAAGTTTACCATCATGATTAGATAAATCGTAACTATTCAGCACAATGTTCTTTCACATCCATAAATGTTGGGCACTTTCCCTGAAACAGCAGGCGCAAGGCATCGGACGCAGTAACGCCTTGTTTTCTGCACGTTGACAG
>JAFDBG010000065.1 GCA_019313385.1 Deltaproteobacteria bacterium
AAAAAGATCGAGTTGAAGCAGATTAATAAGAATAACCGCCGGGAATCTTTCAATCCGGAAGGTCAAGGGAAATCTCCGTTTTCCCCTTGACAAAACTTATCATGGATGTCCCTATTTTCCTTAATTTCTTCTAGCACTATAAACTGTCTGGTGAATCTAATTGTTGGGCGTTATATTTTTCTAAATATAAAAAAAGAGCTTTCTCTTCCGCAGATGGATGAAAAATATTACTTGTTAAGACCGAATAAACAACCTGTGCCATCGCACATAGATGGCGATGATGAAATGAATTCCAATCAGTATCTACCGGCTCATCGATAGCCTGCAAGTGTACCTTGTTCCTTAGCTTTCTTAAGTAATGGAGTTTCAAATAAACATCATGATCCGATCCTAACACCTTCTTTTTCTCAGCCCTTTTAAGCATAGAATCGAAGGTCATTTCTTGTTTTACATGTTTTGACAGCTTTTTATAAATGTGACTATCAATGCGCTTCTTTTCACCATCAAGAGGTTTTTCTTGACCAGGCATCACTGCTTCGAGCTGCCAATTTGTTTTTGAATGATGCCCCGATTTAATCAACAGATATGTAAGAAGTGATTCAATTATTCCACACCCTACAATTATAAACATTTTATATGTTTGAGTTGTAAGAACACCACTCAGTCGTATTTCGGAAAGACATTTATCGACATACTCTATATATTGAAGATTGTACGCAAGGTTTTTTCTAAGAGCATATACATGAACAAATCCAGTGCCTTGAAATATGGCTTTTTCAAGAAACCTTTCAAGTTTATTAATAGGTGTGGGATACCAACGGCTTCCCTGTTCTGTCTTAATCTCAATCATTATATTGTCCTGCCCAACACAAACGCTGAGTGACGCGGCGATTAGCCGCGTCCAACTCCAGCGATTCGTTGGGTTTAATTAATCATCAATTTTATTTTGTGCCCATTTGTCTAATAACATATATGGCACTGACCATAACCGTAGGAGAATCAACCTACCAAACAAAGGAATGAATATTGCCGTACCGATAAATAAGGCAATAAGTAATATCCATGAGTATAGGAAAACAAAAATTCCTGAAGCTATCATCAAAATAAGAGATGGGAAAAATACTATACTTATAAATTCCTCACTCCTAAACACTCCAATCCTATCAAAGAGAGGGCTTTTGCCTTGTTCAATTGCTAATTGAAAACTTCCTAATGCTAAAGGAAAAACAATGATTGAGATGATTTCTAATATATACATTGCATAACCTCCAAACTTTGAGTTCAACCTAACAATTAATATACGTACTACATACTATTCCGATCTGAACAAAAAAAATTTCTTTGGGTAATTTTTTGTTACACCCATATTCCTTTAAAATCAAATGATTATTACTGAACTCTTCTATAAAAAGTGTCTATTATCAGGGAAAGCGTAGTGCGTATAACCAGTGATTATTGGCAAATGATGGACGGGTTGAGAGTGGAAAAGGAGTGGGAGTTTCTTTATATAATATTCATGGCCGCTTTTATCCCATCCGATCCGCTTGATATTATACCGCCGGAATAACCGCTGCCTTCGCCGACTATATAGAGATTCTCAAAACCGTTGCAGCGTCCGGTCTTTTCCCGCAGGGCCTGAATCGGGGATGAGGTTTTGCTTTCAAGCCCCATAATAATGCCTGTCTCAAATCCCCTTACTTTTCTGCTGAAATCCTTCAACCCTTCTACGATTGAACTGCTTACTTCGGAGGGGAGCAAATCCCACAGGGCCGCTGGTTTCAGACCCAGAGGGTAACTCGATTCAACGGTTTTTGCGGGCACTTTTTTATCAATAAAATTCTGTATGGTACAGAATGGGGCCTGATAGCCATTTGAATAGCTGTAAAAACTCTCTTCGAGGGCGCCGAGCCAGTCAATGGCTTCCAGGGGTTCTATCTTTCTGCCGAGCAGTTTATCCGGATTTATGCCCGCGACACAGGCCGCGTTGGCAAATTTTCCATTTCGCTTATACCGGCTCATCCCATTTACTATGTTCGCGTTTTTATACGCGGACGCGGGGATAACAACCCCGCCGGGACACATGCAGAATGTATACACGGGAAGATTCCCGTCACCTTTCGATGTAAGCCGATATTGGGCGGCCTTAACCCCGGGCAGGGTTTCCCGACCCCATTGCGCGATATTGATAAGTTCCTGAGGGTGTTCAACCCGGCAGCCAATGGCAAAGTTTTTTGTTCGGAACTCTACCCCGTTTCCGATCAGCATACGGTATGTTTCATATGCCGAATGCCCCGGCGCGATAATAAAATAATCTGCCTCGATTCCACCTGCGGTTGTTATCGCTTCATGAACTTTTCCATCTTTAATCTTCAAATCTTCCAGCAGTGTTTCAAAAAGCACGCTTCCACCGATATTCAGAAATTCTTCTCTTAGATTCTTTACAACTTTTTTTAGATTATCGCTTCCAAGATGGGGATGCGCCATGTATCCTATCTCTTCCGGCGCTCCCGCGTGGACATAGCTGGATATCATGAACTGCTTTTCTTTTGAGATATGTTTGGTTCTTGAGGTTAACTTTCCATCAGAGAATGTTCCCGCGCCGCCTTCGCCAAAGGCATAATTGCTGACGGAGTTGAATATGCCGGTTGTTTCAAACTTTATGATTCCCTCGGCTCTTTTATCAACCTCTGATCCCCTTTCAATCAGCGTTGTATCGATTCCCGCCTTCTGAAGCACGAATGCTGAAAAAAATCCGGCTGGGCCGCTTCCGACAACCACGGCCTTCTCTTTTCTTTTTATGTATGGAATGTTTAAAGGGGAAGGCTCGGCGGGTTCGCCTCCCTTGATCTCTTCTGACAGGATACCAACTCGAACCAGCCAGTGAATGTCGTTCCTTTTCCTTGCATCAAGGCTCTTGTTCTCTATCTGATATGAAAATTCCCTGATTCTCAGCTCTTTTTCCAGTTTTTTTCTGAGCTGTTCCTCAACATAATCTGTGGGCAGTTTTAATGATATTTCCCGATATCCCATATTAATCCTGATATTCTCTCGTCTCCTGATCGACATCGCGGGTAAAATCTGCTTTCTGCCAGGAGGATAACAAGTCTGGAGCGTATTCACGACGGAACGTCTCATTCATCTGATCCAGGGGAACATCGGTAAATTCTCCGTGATACCCCAGGTATTCCATGTGCCTGTTCCCATCAAGATCAAACGGGTGATATATTGAGTCGTTGCGCCCGTCGAAATCGAGAGGTTTTATTCGGAATCGCTCACAGAGTTCAACATTAAAGGCGGGGGTCGCCTTAACCCAGACCCCGTCAAGGTAAATAGAGGTATAACCGTGCCAGAAAAAGATATCGGTTTTCATCGCCTCACGCATGCGTGCGGTAGACAGGTGGTTTCTAATGTCAGCAAAACCCAGCCTGGCCGGAATGCCTGATAACCGGCAACAGGCCGCGAGAAGGATTGACTTGGCTACACACCAACCCCGGCCAATACGTAACGTGGTGCTCGCCCGGAGTCCGTCAATTGACAAATCAATGATATATGGGTCGTAGAGAATACCATCCCGTACGGCGTAATAAAAACTGATCGCCTGCTCCCTCGGATCAGTGGAATCACCAGAGTTCTCCCTGGCAAATTTTGCGACTGCGGGGTTGTCGCTGTCGACGGTCGGTGAGGGTTGAATATACTGCTGCATCTCTGAATTCATCTCCATGAACACACTCCTTTCTGATTGCATGATTGTCTATCAACTTTCAACAAATTCATTGTCAATCTCCTGTAGGTAACTCAGTTCATTTATGTATGTATGGAGAGTTTTGAATTTTGTCAACACACTTTTTTAAGTGCTTGCCCCTTATATCAAAATTATCGTACAATCCTAATATAAGTCAAGTAAAGTCAAGCAATTTTATTCCATGATATGGAATAAACAATATTGATGCGCTCGTAAAAGAAAGTCTGTCATTCCCGCGCAGGCGGGAATCCAGAAGCGTATGACTATTTAATCCCGACTCGTCGGAAATGACAAAGCGGCGGCGGAATTTGGCGGCATAAAGTAGTAGCACAGGTAAAATTGGTATCGGTTACATTTGTAACAGATAAAAATTTGTAAACAAGTATGTTGGTTTGTTCGTCTATCGCCACGAGAAACCCAAAAAGGAAATTGATGTAAAGGGGGGCAATATGGGATTAATAACGGCACATAACATCTATAAGGATTATCAGGTTGGAGAGGTCAGCCTGAGGGCGCTGAATGACCTGAATTTCGAGATTGAACCCGCTTCTTTTCTTTCCTTTGTCGGGCCTTCCGGCAGCGGCAAGACCACTCTTTTGAATCTTATCGGCTGTCTCGATACACCTACGGACGGCACACTGACCGTATCTGGCACGGATGTGGTCAGCCTCGACAGGAAACAGCGGGCGGCATTCCGGGGCAGGCACATGGGATTCATCTTCCAGGATTTTAATCTTATTCCTGTCCTTACCGTGTATGAAAACATTGAATACCCTCTCATCATGGTTCAGAACGTTCCGCCGGAAGAGAGGGGGCGGCGTGTCCTGAGTCTCCTGGAATCAGTCGAAATGACGGAGCAGAAGGACAAGTATCCCGATCAGATTTCAGGGGGGCAGAAACAGAGAGTTGCCGTCGCAAGGGCGTTGGTTACCGAACCTGAGCTTGTGCTTGCCGATGAGCCGACAGCTAATTTAGACAGTAAAACGGCCTATATGATTATCGAACTGATGAAAGAGATGCAGAGAAAGTCGGGAACCACCTTCATCTTTTCCACCCATGATCAGAAGATAGTCGGCGCCGCGGAGATAATCTATACCCTGGAGGACGGAATGATCGTCGACAGGAAGGATACAGGAGGGAATGCCCATGTATAATCTCCTAAAGATAGCCTTAAGAAATCTTCTGAGATATCGCAGAAGAACTCTTCTGACGGCATCGCTCATCATGATCGGTGTTGTCTTTGTTCTGGTCTTCATGGCAGTTACGGGGTCTGTCAAGAGCCTTCTCATCGGACAGATTACGGACTCCATGTTAGGCCACCTTCAGGTTCACAAAAAGGGATACGTCGCGTCCATTGACAATCTCCCGCTCACCATAACGCTGACGCCAAAGGCCATGCAGAAGATCGATAAGACAATTAAGGAAATTCCCGAAATCGAGGCATATTCTACTCGAATCAAATTCGGCGGTCTGTTCAGCAATTTTGTGGAGACGACCAATATCCGCCTGAATGGCGTAGTCCCGGAGATGGAGTTAAAGACGGTGCCCCTCCTGCCTACAAGAATTATCAAGGGTGAAAAGACGCTGAAAAAAGGAGACATCCTCATACCGGAACTTCTGGCCAAGGGAATGAAAGTAACAGTGGGCGACACGGTCGTGGTAATTGCCACCAACAAGGACGGTTCCGTTAACGGGAGACAGTTCAAGGTCAGCGGCATACTGGAAAGCGTTACAGGGCCGGGTGGACGTGACGGCTATATCCACATTGAAGATGCCATGGAAGTTCTGAGAATGGATCAGATGGAAATAAGCGAGATAGTGCTGAGACTCAAGGACTTCGGCACGCTGCAGAACGTTTACGAATCACTCATGGGTACACTTTCCCAGGAAAAAAATGAAGCGGGAAAACCCATATTCGAGGTCCATACATGGGAAAAACTCTCTCCTTTCTACAATATCGCGCAGATGATAGACATTATGACGTTGTTTATCAAGATCATGCTTATCGCAATGGTTCTCGTCAGCATCATGAATGTCATGATCATGGCGGTTTATGAACGAATGCGTGAAATAGGAACAATCTCAGCCATAGGAACGATGCCGGGCAAGATTCTTTCCATGTTTGTTCTGGAAGGGCTTTCCCTCGGCATTTTCGGAGCGCTCATAGGGGATGCGATAGGATGCATAATAATATACATATTGAACATCTCCCATATCACCTTTAACTTCGGCCGACAGACAGGGCTGCTGCTGGCGCCCCACATCGGTGTAGCCGATATCCTCATGGTTTCGGCGACCGTCATTGTCGTATCCGTAGCGGCAAGCCTTCAGCCCGCCTTCAAGGCATCGCGGATGGAGCCTATTGAAGCACTAAGACATGTATAAAAAGGAGCTATTACCATGCGAAAAATCATAACAGCCGTATTGCTGCTGCTTCTTGCCTCTCCGGCACTGGCGGTGAACGGAAACGATCTTCTCCTGCAGGTTGACAGAAACCTGAACCCCGATTCATATGAATCATATAAAAAACTGATCAATATCGAGCCGAACGGCAAAGAAAAGGAATTCATACTGTTCACTGTGAAGAAGGGAAAAGACAAGGTGACCGCCATGTTCCTCTCACCGGCAAGCGAGAAGGGAAGGAGCACTCTCCGCCTGGGTGAAAATATGTGGCTCTATATCCCGAATGTGGGAAAGCCGATCCGCATCACCAGTCTCCAGTCCGTGGTCGGCGGCGTATTCAACAACTCCGACATTCTGCGGCTCGATTACACGTCTGAATACAAAGTCGAAAAGATGGAGGATACCGGCGGTGAATACATCCTGCACCTGAAGGCAAAGACAAAGACCGTCGCCTATGACAAACTTACAATGTGGGTGCATAAGGAAAAACTCGTCCCCGTCAGGATCGAATGCCTTACCGAGACCTCCATGTTAGTGAAAACCATCTACTATAAAAATATCAAGGATTTCGGTGGCGGAATCGTGCGACCGTCGGTAATCGAAACCGACAGCCCCCTCTACAAGGGATACAAGTCCGTCATGATCTTCGCGAAGATAAAGGCGCGGGAGCTGGATGACGAGGTCTTTACGATAACCTTCATGCCGAACCTCGACTCACTCCGATAGGCCGCGGGGGGACAACTTCGATGGATTAAAAGTAGCGTGGGGCCTCTGTGCCCCACAGAGAGGGCACGCTACATACAACACATTCGCCAAGTTACTTGAAAGTCACAATCCTCCCTCTCCCTTGATGGGAGAGGGCTGGGGTGAGGGTGAAATAATGTAATGAAACGCCGAGCCAGAAACTTACGAAAAAAGCAGACAGAAGCTGAGAAGAAGATATGGCAACATCTCAGAAATCGAGAGGTTGCCGGCTGCAAGTTTCGTCGACAGCATGTAATAGGTTCTTATATAGTTGATTTTGTCTGTCTATCTCGTAAGTTAATTGTTGAGGTCGATGGAGGTCAACATGTTGAAACTGCCAAATATGATGCAAAACGTACTGAATTTCTTAAATCGAAAGGATTTGTTGTTATCCGATTCTGGAATAACGATGTATTAATCAATACTGATGCGGTAATGCAAAAAATTTACGATGCATTAACTCAATCCCCCCCACCCCATCCCTCTCCCCCAGGGGAGAGGGAGCTATGTGCAGAACAGGCCACTCTGCAAACAGATACGTGTAACCATGTGCATGAGGGGAAAGAAAATTCAATTTTTTACAAGGTCGTTAAATTTCTAACACTAATCCTGTTCCTTGTGCCGTTGTTTGCCTTCGCCCAGGATGACTATTCCTTCGACCTTTCCGAAATAGAAAAGGAGATAGAGAAAAAGCCGTACACCCTCGGGGGCTACCTGGAGTTTATGCCGAAGATTTTCCGGCTTGATCATGATACCGCCTTTTACAAACTCAATTTCTACAACCGGCCGGAAAAAGATTACCTGGATGAATACAACTTCAAGCTGTCGATGAACGGGGGATACAAAAAGGGGATTTCAGAGGTCTATATCCGGGCGAATATAAATAAAACGGAGTCGGATATCAAACCCGGGACGGATGTTGCCATCGACGAAGGATATCTGTCCGTCAAACCATCCTCCAGTTTCAACATCAGCATCGGCAAAAAAGCCCTGAAGTGGGGAAAGGGTTACGCGTGGAATCCCGTGGCATTTGCCGGCCGGCCGAAGAATCCTGATGATCCAGACCTTTCTCTTGAAGGATATATCATGGCGTCGGCGGATTACATAAAGAGCTTCTCCGGACCGCTGCAGACCATATCCGTCACTCCGGTTGTGATTCCTGTGTATGAGCATGTCAACAGCGAATTCGGCGTGCGGAACAACACAAATTATGCGGGCAAGGTCTATGTTCTCCTCTATGATACGGACATCGATTTCATGTTTCTGAAAGGTAACAGCAGGCCGGATCACTTCGGAGCGGACTTTTCCAGGAATATAACCCCAAACTTTGAAGTTCACGGTGAGTTCGCATATATCGACGACATCACAAAAAAAACCGTTGACAGTGCCGGCAAAACAACACAGACTATCTATGATGCAAAAAGCTATCTTTTAGGCATCAGGTATCTTACGGAATCTGAAGCCACCTTTATCTGCGAATATTCCCGGAACGGGACGGGATTAACCAGTGAAGAGATGGAGGGATTTTTCGGACTCGTGGATAACGGTTATAATGCGTACGTTACGTCAGGCAATGAAACACTCTTAAAGAAGGCCAATACAATGACCGAAGGCAGCTACGGAAGGCCGAATCCCATGAGAGACTATACATACCTGCGCGTCTCACAGAAAGAACCATTTGACATCCTCTATTTCACACCGTCAATTACGTGCATCTACAACATTAATGATAAAAGTTACTCTCTTTCTCCCGAGATTCTTTATACAGGAATTACAAACCTCGAATTGCGGCTGAAGGCCGCCTTTCTCGCAGGGCCTGACAACTCCGAATTCGGTGAGAAACAGACTGACTACCGCATCGAATTCAGAGCGCGTTATTACTTTGACGCGGCAAGGCTGTTTGATTAGATTCACTATCAAAAAATATTACTCACCCTTAACATAAGTCAAGGCAGAGCTTTCCATGCTGACATAAAGTTTCGATAAATCGTGAAGACTATATACCTATAAAGCAGGAGGAGAAATTTATGAAAAAGAACAGCCCGCCATTGAAACCTACCGCCCTTGTCAATTTCAAGAAGACTGACAGCCAGCTTTCAAATATCATCGGTAATTTCTGGAAACTCGTATGGGGGAATGACAATCCGGCCATTGATCAGAAAACAAAATATTTGCTTTCGCTTTCGAATGCTGTGGGTGGCAGTCGATACAGACAGGCAACGAGGGAACTGGTGAAGGCATACGCGGCAGGCACAACAGTTGGTGAGCTCGATGAGCTTTTCTCTCTTTTCGTATGGAATCAGGGTGCTGGCCATTTCGCGTCAGAGATCGGACCTTCACAGCTCTTTGCCGCCTATCAATTAATTAAATTACAGGAAGGACAGAACATCTCCAGGAAAAATATCATAGTGAACCTGCTGAAAAACTTTGGTGAAGATAATCCGGATGTTGGAACACGGGGGCAGACAATATAAAATCTTTGACAATATAAATACATATGTTATTCTAGTGACCTGGAATATGCTGGGTGATTTTTTAACTCTTGAGACTTGAAGGAGGCAAAATCATGAAAGCAAGGAAGATTAAAGACCGTATTTACTGGATGGGTTCTGTGGACTGGGACAGACGCCTGTTCGACTCTCTTATCCCCCTCCCGGACGGAACGAGTTATAACGCCTATCTTGTTGAGGGGAGCGAAAAGACCGTTCTTCTGGATTCAGTTGACCCAGCCATGGCCGATGAACTTCTGGGAAAGCTTGAGGGCGTCTCTAAAGTCGATTACATCATTTCGCACCATGCCGAGCAGGATCACTCCGGAACAATCCCGCAGGTTCTTAAAAAATATCCCGACGCAAAGCTGATATCTACACCCAAAGCAAAGGGGATGCTTGTCGATCTTCTCCAAATACCCGAGGAATCCTTCATAACCGTCAAGGATGGTGAGACCCTGTCTCTTGGTGATAAAACCCTGAAGTTTATCTATACTCCCTGGGCTCACTGGCCTGAGACTATGGTAACCTGGCTGGAAGAAGACCGGATTCTTTTCAGCTGTGATTTTTTCGGTTCCCATATCGCGACAACCGATCTTTTTGTCACCGACGAAGAACGCATTTATGAGGCCGCCAAGCGGTACTTTGCCGAGATCATGATGCCCTTCCGGAACGTGATCGCAAAGAACCTGGAGAAACTCGCGCCTTACGATATAGAAATGATAGCCCCGAGTCATGGACAAATATATCCTCGCCCCGCATTTATTATTGATGCCTATCGTGACTGGATCCTCGGCCCTCCCCGGAACACGGTGGTCCTGCCTTATGTATCAATGCATGAAAGCACAAGGCAGATGGTCAATTATCTTGTCTCGGCTCTTGTGGAAAGAGGCGTAGGGGTCAAACAGTTCAACCTGGAAGTAACCGATATAGGAAAGCTTGCCATGGCCCTAGTTGATGCGGCTACAGTCGTCATTGGAACCCCCACGATCCTGGCAGGTCCTCATCCTTACGCCGCTTATGCCGCATTCCTTGCCAATGCCCTTCGGCCCGAAACAAAATTTCTTTCCATTATAGGCTCTTATGGATGGGGAGGCAAAACCGTGGAAACACTCGCCGGAATGATCCCCAATCTCAAGGTAGAGGTCATAGCTCCAGTGCTTTGCAAGGGGGTGCCTTCAGAAGATGATTTTAAGGCTCTGGATGATCTGGCTGCGGCTATCGCTGGAAAACATAAAGAGAACAACTTTATTGGCTCCTCGCTAAAAAGTATGGGTAATGTGATTTAGGACGTGATAGATATCCGTGATCAAGAGATGAAGGAGGTTGATACAGATCATCATGAGAGACACGGATTTATTTCAG
>JAFDBG010000066.1 GCA_019313385.1 Deltaproteobacteria bacterium
CCCTGTTTCGGACTTGCTGCCTTTTGAAAAAACGTCTGCTGCATGTGCCAGAAGTTGTTTCTTCCACTCTGTAACCTGGCTCGGATGAACCTGGTAACGCTGGGATAGCTCAACTAGCGTCTGCTCGCCTTTCAGCGCCTCTAATGCCACTTTGGCCTTAAATGCCGGTGCATGATTCCTTCTTGGTCTTTTACTCATATAAAGCTCCTGCTCGGCTCCATTGTAGAGCAGCTTCAACACTTATGCACCTGTACCGTTTTCCCAGACCAGCTCTATTTCGGGGACGATACTAAATTATTGACACTTTATGAACACATGATAGAAATCATCAGGGACGGGTTCTCATTTATTTTCAAGAAATATTTGGGGATATTTCACCAATTTCACTAATTTTACCCACATTACCTCGCATTAACTTAAGAAATAATTGTTTACAGAGGTTGACATATAGCCTTATAGGTTGTACAGTTTATCTGTACATATGTTAAGGAGGTTATTATGACAATTCAAACAACCTATACTAATGCCCGTGCGCGTCTGGCTTCGTTAATTGATGAGGTTGCAAAAAACCGGGAAGTGGTAATTATACAGCGGCGTGGCAGCGAAGATGTCGCCATGATAGCGGCTGACGAGTTGGCCGGTATTCTTGAGACGGCTCATTTGCTTCGGTCCCCGGCCAATGCAGCGAGACTTCTCTCCGCACTTGAAAGAGTCCGGAAGGGAACCGGAACACCGCAAACCATCGATGAGCTTCGTGACGAGGTCGGCCTTGAGTAGGCGTAATACCAAAACACCCCGAAATATTGAACAGCGAGAAGCCATATTTCAGCCTGAGTTTAGAGAGGATTTACGTTACTGGGTTGAGACTAATCGTCGGACAGCGCTTCGAATTTTCAAATTAATCGAGGCGGTGATGCGAGATCCGTTTCAGGGTATCGGTAAACCGGAGCCTTTGAAATCTCTCGGACCAGGTGTCTGGTCTCGTCGAATCACACAAGAGCATCGGTTGATTTCTGTCGTGGGGCATGGCAGAATCGATTTTGTGCAGGGGCGTTATCATTACTGATGGGATAATTCCGGGGACGCAATACTGAATTATTGACAATTTGAAGGGAGGGGTTATGACCCCTGAAAACATTCACGTTAAAAATCTAAAAAGCGTGTCATATTGAACAAAACAGAAAATTATTATGGTGGGGAGATGCACCAAATGAATCAGACAGGCCACAAGATCTACATCGCCGGCCATCGCGGCATGGTGGGTTCCGCTATCAAAAGAAGTATTGAAGCGAACGGGTGCAAAAATATCATTTCCCGGTCCCACGAAGAGCTTGACCTCACGAGGCAGCAGGATGTTGAAGACTTCTTTGAAAAGGAGCGGCCCGAATACGTTTTCCTGTGCGCGGCAAAAGTAGGCGGAATTCTTGCCAACAGTACATACAAGGCACAGTTCATCTATGAAAACATAATGATAGCGGCCAACGTTATCCACGCCTCCCGCGCGTATGGAGTCAAAAAACTTCTAAACCTCGGTTCCTCCTGCATCTATCCCAGAAGCGCTCCGCAGCCCCTGAAGGAAGAATATCTCCTGACATCGGAACTGGAGCCGACGAACGAACCCTATGCCATAGCGAAAATAGCCGCGATAAAACTGTGCCGGTATTACAACGAACAGTACGGGACAAATTTCATGTCCGTCATGCCTACAAACCTCTACGGTCTGGAAGACAACTTCGATCTTGAGACCTCGCACGTCCTGCCGGCCCTGATACGCAGATTCCACCTGGCCGGGCTCCTTTTCCGGGAAGATTATGGCGCCATCGCGCGTGACCTTGAGAGATTAGGGAACAATCTGCCAGCGGATTCACCCGATGACCCGGAGCTGATCACGAAGCACCTCGCGGGATTCGGCATCCACCCCGACAAAGTAACCCTGTGGGGAACCGGAGCGCCGCGGAGAGAATTCCTCTACGCGGACGATCTGGCTGCTGCCGCCGTCCTTCTCATGGAAAATTATGACGCGAAAAACACAGGAGAATTTATCAATATCGGAGCCGGTAAAGACATCGCCATAAAGGAACTTGCGAAGATGATATCGGAAATCGTGGGCTACGGCGGGTCAATAGGGTGGGACAACACAAAACCGGATGGCACCCCGGAAAACCTGCTCGATATCTCCAGAATCCAAAACAAAGGCTGGATTGCTAAAACTTCCCTTGAGAAAGGCATAGAAAAAACATATAAGTGGTATATTAATAACGTTAGCCCTTTATAGTCTTTATCCTCAACGACTGTGTTTTTTGCGCAGATGTTGGTGTCTAGGGATCAGCGCTGACCCCCGACACCTGATCCCTGATAACTTTGCGGCTTTGCCGCCTTAGGAATAAAATTATGAAACATCGTATTTTAGTTACCGGTGGTGCCGGGTTTCTTGGTTCACATCTCTGTGACCGGCTGGTCGCGGATGGCCATGATGTTTTGTGCCTGGATAATTTCTTCACCGGGAGAAAACAGAATGTGGCTCATCTTTTTGGGAAGCCCAACTTTGAGCTGATACGCCACGATCTGGTGGAACCAATCTTCCTCGAAGTGGATCAGATATACAACTTGGCCTGCCCTGCCTCGCCCATTCATTACCAGTACAACCCGGTGAAGACCGTCAAAACCAGCGTCATGGGCGCCATCCACATGCTTGGGCTGGCAAAAAGGGTAAGAGCAAGGATCCTTCAGGCTTCCACCAGCGAGATTTATGGAGACCCCGTCGTCCACCCCCAAATCGAAAGCTACTGGGGCAACGTCAATGCCATCGGCATAAGATCCTGCTATGATGAGGGTAAACGCTGCGCAGAGACCCTCTTCTTCGACTACCACCGGCAGAACAACGTCGACATCAGGGTAATCCGGATATTCAACACCTATGGACCGAGAATGCACCCGAACGACGGCCGGGTTGTCAGCAACTTCATCGTCCAGGCCCTTAACAATCGGGACATCACCATCTTTGGCGACGGAGCCCAGACGCGATCCTTCTGCTACGTCGACGACCTGATAGAGGGAATGATCCTGATGATGAACGGCCCCGACGACTTTATCGGTCCTGTAAACCTGGGAAACCCCGGCGAATTCAGCATGCTCGAGCTGGCCGAAAAAATCATAGACCTGACAAATTCACAATCAAAAATTGTGTACGGCCTCCTCCCGCAGGACGACCCCAGGCAACGCCAGCCGGACATTACCCTGGCCAGAAAAAAACTTGGATGGGAACCGGAAACCGACTTGGAAGAAGGCCTCAAAAAAACAATACAATATTTTAGAGAGGATAAAAGTGTCACGTCTTAAATATTTACGTTTTATATCAAGGATGTCCAGAGACAATCATTGTGAATAGTTAATATTTGAGATGTGACCCTAATCCCCCACAGTATAATCCACATTTTTTATAACCCGTCACTTGACCTAAGGAGGTGTGTGTATGAAGAATTATAAAAGAATCCTGGTAGTTCTGTTTGTTGTTTTGTTTGTGATATCAATGGTCCCTCTTGTACTGGCGGATGAGGGGAAAAAGATCAACATCAATACTGCCACAGTGGAAGAGCTGGTTAATCTGGACAGGATTGGCCCGAAGTACGCTGAAAGGATAGTGCAGTACAGAGAAACCAACGGCCCTTTTGTGAAGGTGGAAGACATCGTGATGGTGAAGGGAATTGGGGCTAAGACGTTGGAAGTAAACAGGGACGTGATTACAGTAAAATAGACCGATTTACATAACGCCAGGTGGCGGGTTATGAAAAAGTGGAGATTGAAATTATTGTGGATCATATAGACAGGGAAATTCTCAATATAGTACAGGAGGGCCTTCCCCTCGACGCGAGGCCTTTCAAGACTCTGGGAGCGCGTGTTGGTATCGATGAGGATGATGCCTTGGAACGTGTCAGAAGGCTTAAAAATGAAGGCACTATCCGCAGGATAGGCGCTGTCTTTGATGCCGGGAATCTTGGTTACGCAAGTACGTTATGTGCCGCGAGGGTACCCGGGGACAGGCTTGAAAGGTTTGTGGATATTGTAAACTCGTACAGGGGTGTTACCCATAATTACCTGAGGAACTATGAATATAATGTGTGGTTTACCTTTATAGCGCCCACTAAGAATGAGATTGAAAAGTCGCTGGCGGATATTTCGAGGGAGACTGACATCAGCAATATTATCAGTATGCCGGTCAAACGCAGGTTTAAGATCGACGCGAGATTTAGACTGTAACAGGAAGTTCGAATCCTTCAATCAATATTAATTGACTTCACAAAACCACTATGCTATAGGCAGCCCGACGATGACGAAGACCGGCAAGAAGATCAGCAAGAAGAAGCCCGGCAAGAAGATCAGCAAGAAGATGATGTTCCAGATGGGATATGCTTCGAGCCTTGGAATTGCCATGATTGTCGCAATCTTTGGTTGCCTCATGATCGGGGTGTATCTCGATAAAAAGCTGGGGACGGATAATATCTTTACCCCCCTGTTTTTGTTGATAGGTGTTGTCGCTGGCTTCAGGAATTTCTATGTTTTTGTAAAAAGTACCTTTCCCGATAAGGAGAAAGGATTGGACA
Organism: Deltaproteobacteria bacterium; assembly: GCA_019313385.1. Taxonomy (GTDB): domain Bacteria; phylum Desulfobacterota; class Syntrophia; order Syntrophales; family UBA2210; genus UBA2210. The sequence continues at coordinate 4,602 of JAFDBG010000066.1, forward strand.
AGGCCGTAGACAATGGTCGACATTAAGAAAACCATCATGCAGAAAAATATTGAGTTAGGGAACTGGGTGATGCTCGGTGTACTCCTTATTCTTAGTGCTCTGTTTCTGCCGGGTAGGTTTACGCTTGGGGTGCTGCTGGGAGGCCTTATAAGCATAGTAAATTTTCACTGGCTCTCCAGAGACCTTCGGGGTTCCTTTCTGAAGCATGCGGACAGGGCAAAGCCCTTTATGATGGTAAAGTATTATACACGTTTTATTGTTACTGGAATTGTGCTTTTTTTTGTGATAACCAAGGCTCCGGTCGATGTCCCAGGGCTTCTACTCGGCCTTTCACTGGTTGTGATAAATGTCATATTAATGGTTATAGGCGCGAATTTAAAAAATCCACTAAGGAGGTTCAGAAAGAACAATGCATCCTTTTTTATTTTTAGGTAAACTTCCATTCCCACCTCATGTGACCTATACTTGGGTTGTTATGCTGTTGCTGGCCCTGCTTTCTTTCCTGGCGACGCGGAGACTCAGCATATATCCAGGAAGAGTGCAACATGTGTTTGAAGTAATTCTGGGGGGCATAAGAGATCTGATGCTTGATGTCATGGGACCTACCGGCCTCAAGTTTTTCCCCCTGATAGCGACAATTGCCCTCTTTATTCTAACCGCCAACCTGCTGGGTATTATCCCCGGGTTTGAGTCGCCGACAGTCAATCTCAATACCACCGTTTCGATGGCGCTTGTCGTGTTTGTCTTGACACATATAGTGGGAGTTTGGGTGCACGGTTTCAAGTATGTGAAGCAGTTCATGGGGCCTGTCTGGTGGATGACTCCCATTATGCTGCCCATAGAACTCGTGAGTCACCTAGCACGCCCGATTTCTCTCTCGGTGCGTCTGTTCGGGAACATTATGGGTGAGGATCTCGTGCTGGCAATCGTCCTTATGCTGGTTCCCTTCCTCGTTCCGCTTCCGGTCTTTGTGCTAATGATCTTTACATCCGCCATCCAGACCCTGGTATTTATCATGCTGTCGATGATCTATATACAACTGGCGATGGCAGATGCACATTAGAAGAAGAGGTAATCTTTCCTGTTTTTCTAATCATGAATGTTGAATGTTGAATTTTAAATGGGGGGTCTAGCCTGACGTGTATCAGGATGGCCCCCTTTGTTTTTATTCAAAGGTAATGTTGTATTTTTCCAGTTTTCTCTCAAAGGTAGGGCGGGAGATTCCGAGGATTTCGCAGATTTCTCCCTTGTTCCTGTCGTTTTCTCTGATTACCTTCTTGATGTGCAGCTCTTCTATTTCGTCGAGGGTCATAGGCCTTTCCGGTTCATCCACGGCGATATCCTCATCTGTTTCCCCGCTGTTTGTGTTTTCCATAAGGCTTGGGAAGTCTTCCTTCCCGAGGATCTGTCCCTTCGAGACAACGGCAGCCCTGACCAGCAGGTTTTCCAGTTCTCTGATATTTCCGGGCCATCCGTATTTGAGAAAGGCGCCCATCATCTTATCGGAAATGCCGGCAATCCGTTTGTGAAGTTCCCTGTTTATCTTGTTGAGCAGGTAATCGACAAGCGGTGCTATATCTTCGCGCCTTTTTCTCAGCGGCGGGATGTGTATGGACACGATGTTCAGGCGGTAGAAAAGATCATCCCGGAACTTCCCTTCCTTCACCATCGTTCGGAGGTTCTTGTTGGTTGCGGCTATAATCCTTGCGTTTACCTTGACACTGTCTTTTCCTCCGACCCGTTCAAACTCCATCTCCTGAAGCACTCTGAGGAGCTTGGCCTGGAGGTTGATGGACATCTCGCTTATCTCATCCAGAAATACCGTGCCATAGCGGGCAAGTTCGAACTTTCCCTGTTTTCTGGCTATCGCGCCGGTGAAGGAGCCTTTTTCGTGGCCGAACAGTTCGGATTCCAGGAGGGTCTCCACAATGGCGGAACAGTTGACCGCTATGTAGGGCTCATCTCTTGACGTGTTGTAGTGTATGCTCTTGGCGATCAGCTCCTTTCCCGTGCCGCTCTCGCCCTGTATCAGTATGGTTGTCTTGTTCTGGGAGGCAACGCCAATGGTTTTGAATACTTCCTTCATCTCATTTCCGGTGCCTATAATGTCTCCCACCTTAAAATCGCGCGATGGTTCCATAAGCAGACCGCTTATTTTCTTTTCCAGCTCTATGGTGTTCAGCGCCTTTTTGATGGCTATGTCCAGTTCATCAACGTTGATGGGTTTGTGGATGTAGTCGAAGGCGCCTTCCTTCATCGCTTTAATTGTTGTGTCCATGTCGTGATGGGCGGTTATCATGATTACCTTTACGTTTTCTTCATCTTCCCGCAGATCCTCGAGAACGGTGAAGCCATCTATGTCGGGGAGCCTTATATCAAGGATTACCACGTCCGGCAGTATTCGTACAAATTTGTTCAGACCTTCCGTACCGGTAGGGGCGGTGTGCACTTCATACCCCTCTTCGGTAAGGTAGAGTTCCAGGCTTTCGCAGATAGAACTGTCGTCGTCAATTACAAGAATCTTGGACATATCATGTTTATCCATTCTGTTGAGGAGCTTTTGCCGGAAAGGTTATGGCGACACTGGTTCCCTTTCCCTCTTTGCTCGAGATTTCTATAGTACCCTGGTGCAGATCTATGATCTTCTTAATCTGCGTGAGCCCGAGCCCCGTGCCATGTTTCTTTCTGGTGAAGAAAGGGTTGAAGATATGGGGCATGTTTTCACCGGAGATTCCACATCCGTTGTCTTTGACCTCGACAAGCACCCCGCCGTCTGTTTTCCTGGTGGATATTGAAAGTTCTCCGCCCTCTTCCATGGCGTCCATGGCGTTAATGTAGATATTCAGAAACGCCTGTTCCAGCATCGTCGGGTCTGCGTTCAGAGGGGGAAGGTCTTTTGCAAAGGCCTTTTCTACCCGGATGTGTTTGTCCGTTACAGCCTTTTCGGTCATCGCGAGGGCATGGTCGATGATCTTTTCTATATCCAAAGGTTTTTTTATGGGATCGGAAGGCCTGGCGTAAATGAGTATGTCATTAACAAGTTTTTCAAGATGTTCGACTTCTCTCCTGGCGATCTTGAATCTTTTCGAATTGTTTCCCTCCGGTTGCATGCGTTTTTCAAGGATCTGAAGGCTCATCTTTATTGAGGAAAGCGGATTCCTGACCTCGTGGGCTATGCCAGCTGACAGCTGGCCAATAGCGGCAAGTTTCTGGCTTTCGTAGAATTTTTTCTCCAAGATCTTTAATTCCGTGATGTCTCTCTGAACGAGTATATAATGGTTAGTCTTCTTCACCTGCCGCGGAGTTATCAGCAGGTTTCTCCTTGAACCGTCTTTTGCGGTTGCTGTCAGTTCGTAAGGTGTGAATATTCCCTTTTTCGCATTCTCCCATATGCCTAGGACGAATTGCCTGTTTTCCGGGTCAACAAAATCCGCGAAGTGTTTCCCTTCAAACTTTTGAGATATGATCTTTCTATCTTTTTTTACACCCAGGCTCACATAGTTGAGGATCCCTTCACTGTCGAGGTCGAATATCTTCTCCGGCAGGCTGTTCAGGATAGACTGGAGATAATTATACAGGTCTTCTATTTCCCTGCGTAGTTTAATGTTTTCATTCAGTTCGTTCTGAAGCGTTTCGGCATATTCCCTCAGACTGATATCCGTTTCTCTTTGCTGCGTTACATCCTGAATAGTTTCAATTGCGGCAATGACTTCCCCGCTCTCATCGTATATCGGGGCCGCCAGAAAATATATGTGACGGTCCTTGCCTCCAAGATTTTCGATGTAGTCCGTGGCCTCGTAGGCCCCTTTAACTGTTGTCGATCTCTGTACATTCTTGGTACCATAATATTTTTTGAGGGTATCCATATCGGAGTCGACGATTATGTCGGCGATCATGGGCCGTTTGCTCTTATAAAGGGGGATGGGGTGCTGATCTGTGCCTATCATATTGCTGGCGTCAACGCCCGTCAATTCCGAGCATGCCCTGTTCCAGAGGATGACACGGTGTTCCCTGTTCAACACAAAGGTGGGAATCGGCGATCCTTCAATAATGCCTTCCGTTGTATGCTGCTCTTTTAACAGCTTTTCCTGCCACTCCTCCCTTTCCCTGAGTCGCTTCAGTTCTTCTTTGAGGCGTAGTTGCTTTGCGCTGAGGGAAGCTACCGAGAAGCCTGCGATGACAACCACAAGAATAAGCCCGAGGGTCCAGAATATGATGTCTGTAAAACCCTTTCGCGCCAGCAGGACTATTTCGTTGTAAGGTGTGGCAATTGCGACGAACCAGCGTCCCGAGTCTGCATTAACCGGGGCGTAGGCTATAATACTTTTTTTTGGCCTCCCCCCCTTCAAGGGGAGCACGCACTCGCTGTAACCCTCTTTTCCCTCAGCCAGGGCATTTTTCAGGGATGTTCCATCGAGGGTTTTTGCGTTTCCCACTGTCTCCAGTTCCGTGCAGGCATTGGTCTTGTCGGGGCGTACGAGTATGGTTCCGCTGCTGTTGATTATCCAGCAGAAGCCCGATGGCTCGCTCTTGACTTTGATATAGCGGTCAATAATGGCGGAAAGAGAAAGGACAGTCATCACTGCTCCGGAGAACCTGTCCTCTGAATCGTATTTGGGAACGGCGACGACCAAAGATTGGGCCCTGCCGTTTGCCTCTCCCTTCCATGCCAGCTGCAGGTCACCTATGTACGCTTTCCCAGTTTTCTTTATCTCCTGGAAATAAGAAATGTTTTTGAGGCTTTCATCTGTTATCCCTTCAAAAATGGAGGGGGGATATTCGGCTGTCACAACGCCATCCTTATTTTTTACTACTATAAACTCAACTGCTCCATCCAGATCGTCGTAGATTACCTTTATACTCTGTCTGGTGGCTTCGGGCGTGATTTCCGTGACGTATGAGCATGGAGGCAGTCTGGAAAGGATTATCATGCTCTTTTCGACGCTGGAGACAAGATTTTCTATCCCGGTGGCTGTTGCTCTGGCAATGGCTATTTGCTGCTGGCTGAACTGTTCAACTATGTCCTTTTCACGCGCATGATTGACGGTGAAAGCCAGGATAAGGATAAATGCAGTGACAGCTGCTACGGTCAGCCAGATGGGAATCCTTATATTGATCAGGAAAGGTTTGTAGCTGTTGTCATCGCCCGTTTTGTTCATGGTTATTTGTCATCATTCTTTCTGTCTTCATACCACTTGACGGCGAAAATCACATAAACGGACACGGCTGCTCCAAGAGAAACAACAAGTGTAATAAGTCCGCTCTGAATACCCACAACCTCTTTGCAGATCAACCAGACAACCAGATAGGTTATCACCGTCAGTATCTCCTGCATTGTCAATGTCTCCTTTGATTTATAAACTCCGAAACCCACTAACCCCGCCCATACTACAGATTTAGATGCTGATTTTCAATAAAAATCATAAAAATAGTCAGTAAGCTTTTGAACTTTTATTGACTTTATCTGCCTGAGAGTATAAAAAAGAGCTGTTTCTTTGTGGCCCATGATCTGTGTTCTCTGTTATTCCACTTTTCGTTCAATTTGTCTGTTCAATTGAATGAAATGTTAAACTGGGCGACCTTGGCTTTTGACGGGCACCGCATGAAAGATATACTACATAAACAATGATCCCGTTATGTTAAACAGAAAAATATTTGTGAAGGCATAACTGGCATGTCTGTTGCAGAAGTACAGGCAGTTCCGAAAGGGGCCATGCTAAAAGGTTGTAGTGATAGTATGTACCAATAAAACTAAGTGTCAAAGATGAAAGGAGAAAGAAATGTTTAGAAAATCAGTAAAATGGATATCAACCCTGCTGATGGTGTCGGTGGCCCTGTTGTTGTCTTCACCGGTGGTATTTGCAGCTGAGGCCCTTCCAGATGAAGGGGGAGCTCTAATAAAGGTTATCTTTGCCGTAGGCGCGATGATAGGAGCCGGTCTGGCAATCGGTCTCGGAGCGATAGGAGCCGGTGCCGGTATCGGTAATGCCGCGAATGGAGCCTGTAGTGCGGTTGGAAGGAATCCCGGTGTTCAGGGAAAGATCATGATGACAATGCTGGTTGGGATGGCTATGGCGGAATCAATTGCCATTTACGCCCTTGTTGTTTCGCTCGTTCTCCT
>JAFDBG010000067.1 GCA_019313385.1 Deltaproteobacteria bacterium
TTTTCTCTCTTTGTCTGAGACTGCGCTGCCGTCCTGCCTCATCTGTTGATTAAACCACTGAATGGCGGGCCGGCAGTCACCAACTATCGGTATATGCGCGGGCACAACCTTGTTGATTGACGCGGCGTCAATGTCAACCTGGACAATCTTTGCATTTGGGGCAAATTCCGACAGTCTTCCCGTGATCCGATCTGAAAAGCGTACACCGAAAGCAATCAGAAGATCGCAGTGGCTGATTGCCATATTCGCGTAAAATGTTCCATGCATTCCCAATATGCCGAGCCATAACGGATCAGTTCCCGGAAAACCGCCGATACCCATAAGGGTGGAGGCAACAGGGGCACGCAGTGTCCTGGCAAATTCTTTCATATCTTCAGAAGCACCACCCAGAATGACGCCTCCGCCCGTAAGTACGAGGGGTTTTTTCGCTTCCTTTATAAGCGCAAGCGCCTGGCGTAATTGATCAGTATCCGGAACGACTGAATCCTGGGGATTATGTCTGGGGGAGATTGCTTCTGCAAACTCTGTTTCCGCCTGCATAACATCCTTGGGCAAATCAACCAGCACCGGCCCTGGACGTCCGGACCGCGCTATCTGAAATGCGTCCCTTATTGTTCCAGCGAGGTCTTCAACATCTCTGACCAGGAAATTGTGCTTAGTGCAGGGTCTCGTTATCCCGGTAATGTCGGCCTCCTGAAAGGCGTCGGTGCCTATATGTGATGTGGGAACCTGCCCGGTAAATATCACCACAGGAACGGAATCCATATATGCCGTTGCTATGCCTGTAACGGTATTGGTGGCCCCCGGCCCGGATGTCACAAGACATACACCCACTTTTCCCGATGCCCTGGCATAGCCATCGGCCGCGTGGGCGGCAGCCTGTTCGTGGCGAACCAGGATATGTTTGATCGGAGATTTGTACAATTCATCATAGATGTCGAGGACCGAACCACCGGGATAGCCGAAGATAGTGTCCACCCCCTCCTCAGCCAATATTCGCATGAGAATGCGAGCTCCTGTTAATTTCACTCTGATACCTCCTTTATATTTTTGATTCTCCAAAAAAAAACCGTTGCCATGGCCGGCAACGGTTTTTGATGCTAAACTTATGCAAAAAAATCAAAACACCATCCCGCCCCCATATGCAAAGGAGGTAATTATAAGTATGCCTATAATTATGATTGTTACCTGGATGTTTACGGTTTTGATCTTCTTCATATCTCTCACTCGGGTGGTGGCTTATATATCAGACTGATCACACTGTCAAGAAAAGTTATTGTCTCCACCCATTTTTTTATATTTCCGGAGAACCACCAAAAACATGGTTCCTGCTTCTTCTATCCCTCAGTTCTGCCAGTTTTCCTCTGTTCCAACTCGATACCCTGGAAAAATATCCCGCGGCTCTCGTGATCCCCTCCACATTATCCGAACCGCAGTAAGTACAGGAATCTTTGATGCCCCGGGATGTCCTGTTACAGTCCAGGCAGGTGGTAAATTCGGGTGAAAATACCACCTGCTGATTTTTGGTCTCTCTGAAAACCCTCGTGACAAACCCGGCCAGGGCTTCTTTGTCCGGTTTCGTGTCGCCCAGCCATATACAGGTCACGGCATTTCCCTCTATGAAAGGGTGAATCTCACCTTCAAGAGCCACCCTCTCAAATGGATCCGTGGGAGAGGATACCGCAAGAAATGTCGAGTTGGTGTAGTATATATCTCCCCTCGATATGTCACCTCTCACGAAATGTCCCGCTGCCGGAGAAAAATGTTTCAGATCCAACCGGGCCAGCCTGTAAGGCGTGCTCTCCGCGGGGGACTGCTCCAGGATAAATCTTATTCCATGCTTCTTTGTCAGGCTGTCCGCAACGTCTTTCATATACGCGATAACACTGCGGCCAAACTTGCGTGCATCCTCTGATTCGTGAAGCTGACAGCCCTTGTGCGCCCAGACCAGTTCATTGAGGCCAATCATGCCCATAAGATATGTGCACCCGTTCATCCTCAGGTATGGCGTATGATCATAATCCATTGTGAGGAGCGACAAAGGTCCTTCATTGCCGTGTGACAGAAGTCTCTCAATAAAAGCCCTCTTCTGCAGATGGGCCTTCGCGGCAAGCTCCATTACATCGGAAATCATGGAAAAGAGTTTCTTGTCATCTCCCTGGGCCTTATATCCCAGCCTGGGCAGATTTATTGACACATTCTGAATGGCAAAATATCGCATCTTCCACGGCTCGGCCACGTCATCTTTCTCTTCTCTGACGCTCATGTTTAGATTACAACATTCGGACAGATTAAGGGTGTCATTCCTGTCAAAGATAAAGTGGGGATTCCCCTTCTCCGCTACAACATCACAGACAGAGCTAAGGAACTCCTCATGTCCGGGTGTCTGAAAAAACTTCTTTGTTATATGCAACAACGGTCTGGGAAAAACAAAGGGTTGGCCCGCGGCGTCTCCCTTCCTGAATGCCTCAAATATTGCCCGGATAAATCTCTGGGCGTCCGCCTCATACTCCTGGTATGTCTTGCCGGTGTATCCTCCGCCCGGCCCTATGGCGGGAACATCCTCAAAATGCCGGGGGACTTCCCAATAGAGGTGTACATCGGTAAATATCGTCTGCCCCCCTCTGCCGACAGCCTGCTGGGCAAATTCATAGATCAGCCTTTGCGCCAGCTGCAGCACTTCCCGGTCGGACAACTCCTCAAGATAGGGGGCGAAGAACAGATTGACGGCATCCCACCCTATGGCCCCGGCAAAGTTTCCCTGAAGGGCGGCGGCAAACCTTACCATGTGCGACAGCAGCACCTCCGCGTGTCTGGCCGGCTGGGCGACGGCGAGTGAATTGGGGAGATTCAGACCGAATTTCTTTATATATTCGAGAGACTGGCAGGAACAGTAAGGTCTGTCCACATATCCAAGGTTATGTATATGCACATCCCCCGTCATGTGGGCATATCCAACATCATCCGAAAAGACATTAAGGATGGCAAATTCTTTTTTGATCCCTTGGGCAAGGGTGAGATTTGTGCCCTCCGGACTATGGGGTATATTGGCGTTTTCCTTATTGCGGTACAGTATGAGCTGCCCCACGTCATAGAGGGGAAATCCCAGGCGGGCATGCAACCTCGTCGCATTTTTCATACCTCTCTCGAGAAGCCTCGCGTCCACCAGTTCCCTTATCAGCGAGGCGGTAAGGATATCTATCCCTGACGCCGCTATCCGATCCTCTACCTCCCTGCTTATCTCCTCGGCCGTATTAAGATCCACCTCGGCCTCGCGAATCAGGGCGTCAACAATCTTCCGCCTGTCCCAACCGGTTATATCTTCTCCTGACGTCCTGACAAAAAGCGCCATATCTGTTGTTTCATTGCCTGTCATAGATAAATTTCCTGCGATAATTTATAATAGGATATCATATATACGATAGTCCCCTGGTTGTAAAGTTCTTGCAGAAATGGGAAGAGAATTAAAGAGAGTTTGACAGGATTAACGGGATGCTCAGGATTCGGGATGCAACCTCAGAAAAACGCCTCATCAACTGTCACTGCAACGGTGGCGTCTTCAACCGGGGACACAGAAATCAAAAGATTATCAACGCTCTTAAGAAGAGTTTTGATGAAATGGATATAGGGAATCACCACCTTATCAGTAAACAACGTGCCATTCTCGCGGAGAGACTCGCGGAATTAATACTCGGAGATATAACCTGCACGGTATTCTCAGCTTCTATTCCAACAATTACAAAAGGGCAAGCTAGTTCCTATTCCTCAGAAAGAGGCTCGCTCATACTACCGGGAAGAAGCCCTGACCTGAAGTTTATATCTCAACCTGCGAAAACTCGACCGCCCTCTACATACAAATATCCTTAGAAATCCTTACGTTTATATTCTTTCCGGTAAGATAAAGCGCTGATTGGTGCCATTAAAAACCTTTACTTCTACAGGGCAATCTACTATCCTCTCGCTTGTTGAAATTCCTTTCGAAAACAATATGGATACGGCCGAGAACCTGATTCATTCCGAAGAATAAAACAAAAAAGCGGGGAAACATGACAGAGACAATCGCCTTTGACAACGAGAAATATCTTGAAGAACAGACAGCGGCTATCCTGGACAGGGTCGAAAAATTTAACAACAAGCTGTACCTTGAATTTGGAGGCAAGCTCTTTTACGACTATCACGCTGCACGGGTTTTGCCCGGATACGACCCGAACGTGAAAGTTAGACTTCTGCGGGAACTCGGTGACAAGGCCGCCATCCTCCTCTGCATTTATGCCGGCGATATTGAAAGAAAGAAAATAAGGGCGGATTTCGGAATCACCTATGATTCGGACGCTATGAGGCTGATAGACGACTTGAGGAGCTGGGGGCTCGACGTCCTGGGTATCATAATAACCCGTTTTGAAAATCAACCATCGGCCATACAATTTAAGAATAAACTGGAACGTCGGGGAGTAAAAGTATACACACACAGCTACACAAAGGGATACCCTACGGAAGTGGACACCATCGTAAGCGATGAGGGCTATGGCGTCAATTCATATATCGAAACGGAAAAGCCCCTCGTCATCGTTACCGGTCCGGGCCCTGGAAGCGGCAAACTGGCGACATGTCTTTCCCAGTTGTATCATGAATACAGGAGGGGAATACAAGCGGGGTATGCAAAATTCGAGACCTTTCCGATCTGGAATATACCACTGAAGCACCCGGTCAATGTAGCCTATGAAGCGGCAGCAGCGGACCTTGGTGATTTTAATCTCATCGACCCCTTTCACCTCGAAGCCTATGACCAGAAGGCGGTAAACTATAACCGTGATGTGGAGACATTTCCGGTTCTCAAGAGGATTCTCGAAAAAATCACGGGAGGAGAATCGTTTTACAAATCTCCCACTGACATGGGAGTGAATCGTTGCGGTTTTGCGATAATAGACGACGAAGTCGCGAAGGAGGCTGCGAAGCAGGAAGTAATCAGACGGTACTTCAGATACAGGTGTGAATACGCGGTAGGCCTCGCCGACAGGAAAACAGTCCAGCGGGTAGAACTCTTTGTTAAAGACTTTCAGCTTGAACCTGAGGATAGAACGGTAGTAACACCGTCTCGCGATGCCGCCGGTGAGGCACAGAAAAAAGACAAGGGAAACGAAGGAATCTATTGCGGAGCCGCCATAGAGCTGAAGGACGGCACCATCATTACCGGCAACAACTCACCCCTTATGCACGCATCATCCAGTCTCGTTATCCATGCCATAAAACATCTGGCAGAAATTCCTAAAAAGATAAAGCTGTTACCAAAGAACATAACCGATTCGGTGAGCAATCTGAAAACGGAAATCCTTGGTGAAAAATCGGTCAGCCTCGATCTGAATGAAACGCTCATTGCCCTGGGCATAAGCGCAACGACAAACCCAGCGGCCCAGCTCGCCATAGAGAAGCTGAAAGATCTCATGGATTGTGAAGTACACATGACCCACATTCCCACGCCGGGTGATGAGGCAGGCCTGAGGCGCATTGGAGTCAATCTTACAAGCGACCCTGATTTTTCTACAAAAAATCTTTTCATTACCTGATCAAAAAGCCGGATCAAGCAGGGCAAAAGACTCCTTAAAACAAATCCTTATTCGGATGCGTCCAAGGGTCATTAATTTATATTGTATATAAAATATTTGAGGAGTATAGGAAACCTAGTGACTATAAATTGCCAGATTGGCATGATCTGATTCCGATGGCTCGGCTTATCCAGCCGAGATAAGTAATAACACATAATAGCGCTAAGGGAGGTGTAGTTATGAAGAAGATCATGATTCTGTTGGTGGCTGTTTTATTTGTGGTTCCTTCCGCGTACTCAGCGGATCAAGTCCTGCTTGAGAAAGCAAAGGCGGAGGGAAAAGTATCATTTTATGCCAACATAACGGCCATCCAGCCCATCATGCAGGAATTCACCAGGGATAAGGGAGTCAAGGGAGAATATACGAGAATTTCCACCTCGAAATTCTTCGCTACGGTATTGACCGAGTATAAGGCAGGGAAATTGATTGCCGATGTGCTCCAGTCACCCCTTCCTATCATGGAACTTCTAAAAGACAGAGGCGTTCTGAGCTCATACAGGTCACCTGCGGCTGTCATCTACCCCGAGTGGACAAGAAAGGACGATAAGATTCAGATTTTCGGCATTGAATATGTCGCGCTGATCTACAACAAGGAGCTTGTAAAGCCGGAGGATGTCCCCAAAAGGTACGAAGACCTGACGGACCCCAAATGGAAGGGAAAGATTGTTATGGCCAACCCTTCCAGCCATGCAACGACTATTTCCTGGCTCATAGGGCTGAAAGAGAATGTTTTTAGATCTGAAAAGGCCTGGATGAATTTCCTGAAAGGTCTCGCGGCCAATAAGCCGATGTTCGTAAGATCGTTCGGCCCGACTCCCGCACCGGTGGAGAGTGGTGAGAAGCTGATAGCCATCTCTATGCCGAAATATATTATCACCAAGGCGCCTGCACCTCTGGACTGGGCGAGAGTTGAGCAACCGCTGCTGGGAACTCCCCGGGGAATATCTATCGCCGCTACCGCTAAACACCCCAATGCCGCCAAACTGTTCGTGGATTACTGGCTGTCCAAAGATGCCATGCAGATACTGGCGGATAAGGTGGGCGAGTATGTCCTCTGTCCCGGTGTTTATCCCCCCATAGCCGGCATCGACAAAGCAACGGTTCTGCCCGTTCGGGTGTTATCGGATAAGGAAATCCGTCACTGGGGAGATGAATTCAAGAAGATCTTTGCCATGCCGTAAGGATGTTTCCCTGGTATTTACCTCGACTGCTTCAAGGTTCTGAGACCGGATGCTCCCGGTTTCAGAACCTATTCGGTGTTTATCTATGGGTATCAGCATTGAAGGTTTAAACAAGGATTATTTCTCAGAAGGCAAGAGAATCAGGGCATTGGATGATGTTAATATTACCATTCCCTCGAAACAGATCTTTACCCTTTTAGGTCCGAGTGGATGCGGAAAGACCACTCTCCTCAGATGTATTGTTGGATTGGAAACCCCGGATTCTGGAGAGATAACAATCGGTGGGGAGGTCGTCTGGTCAAGTAAAAAGGGTATCTTTGTTCCTCCGGAAAAACGGGGTCTGAACATGGTTTTCCAAACCTATGCGATCTGGCCCCATATGAACGTGTTCGATAACGTGGCTTACCCTTTGCAAACCCGGAAGGAACCTAAAAAGGACATCATAAAAAAAGTCGAAAAAACCCTGCGGTTTGTACAGCTTGAAGGTTTTGAAAACCGTCCGGCTACGAAATTGAGCGGTGGGCAGCAACAGCGCGTCGCGCTGGCACGAGCTCTGGTTGCCGAACCCAAGGTGATCCTGTTTGACGAACCTCTGAGTAATCTGGACGCCAAACTGAGAGAAGAAACGCGGAAAGAATTGAGAAACTTTCTGACCGAGTTGAAGATCACAGCGGTCTATGTAACCCATGATCGGGTTGAAGCCCTGGCACTGTCGGACGCCATAGCGGTTATGAAGTCCGGAAAGATCATTGAAACAGGGTCTCCCAAAAAAATCTATTTCAATTCCGATCATCAATTCGTGGCGGATTTTATCGGTCGGGCAAATCTGATCGAAGGCAAAGTGAGAGTTGTTGAGGAATCTTACGCTATTATAGATTCTCAAATCGGCACCATAACCTGCCCCAAAGGTCCTGATACGGCACCTGGAAGTGCCGTGTCGATCTGCGTTCGTCCGGAGTTTATCAAGGTGATGGAAAAAGATACCCGGGAGAAGCGCAACATCTTCAGGGGAAAGGTGGATTCCCTGGTTTTTGTAGGAGATGCCTACGAGGGCGATATAATTATAGGAGATACCCGTCTATTCACCAGAATAGAATCAACTCTTGACATCAGCAAGGGAAATGAGATTACCCTTTTCTTCGACCCGGATCATTGTTTTGTGCTATCGAAATGAACAGGACGCTTAATACAAGAGCGGCATTGACGCCAACCCTGATTGTAATTGTCGGTTTTCTGACAGTATGCCCTGTCGTCATGCTTATTATCGGAAGCTTTTCCGAAGGTCTGGGGGCATTCGGCAGTTTTACGCTGGAAAAGTACACGCAGGCTTACACCGACCCAGCTTTTGCCGGGATCATTATCAATACCGTCATATTTACCATTGGCTCCGCTTTTGTCGCTACCGGTCTGGCACTGTTCCTGGCCTACCTGAATACCCGAACCAACATCCCGTTCAAATTCCTGTTTCGGATCATCTCAATCATCCCGATGATGATTCCTCACATTCTTTTCTCCGTCAGCTGGGTTCTTCTCCTTAATCCCTCCAACGGTATGATCAACCTGTTCCTGCAGGAAATATTCTCACTGGAGGGTTCTCCCTTCAATATTTACACGCTGCAGGGGATGATCATGGTAGAAGGATTGCTGGATCTGCCCATCGCCTATCTGATCCTTGCTCCCGCCATGGCGTCCTTTGATGTTTCTTTCGAAGAATCCTCCAAGGTCTGCGGAGCATCAAACCTGCGAACACTGACCAGGGTGACCCTGCCGATTCTCAGGCCCGCGATTCTCGCATCCTTCATACTGGTCATTGTCCGGAGCCTGGCATCCTTCGCTGTTCCCTCCGTTATCGGCATGCCGGGACGGATATATGTTTTGGCAACTCACATCTACCGGATTGTCGCTACCGGTTTTGCCGCGGACTATGGCATGGCGGCAGCAGTGGGGATGAGCGCCCTGGCAGCGTCGATCACACTCATTTACCTGTATCGATACCTGACCTCGGCAAGTGAGAAATATGTGACGATCTCAAGCAGAGGATACAAACCCTCTGTGATCGACCTTAAGAACAACAGATATCCCCTTTTCGTAATCGTTGGCATTCTTTCATTTATTCTGATTGTGCTGCCGGTCCTGGTACTGTTCTATACATCCCTTGTTCCCTACTCCATGGTGCCGAGCGCGAAGGCCTTCTCCATGATGAGCTGGAGGCACTGGATAGAAGTGCTGAAAGATCCCATATCGCTGCTATCTTTGAGAAACAGTGTTTTTCTGGGCGTAGTGGGATCATCGCTGGGTGTCACCCTTTCCGTCTTCGTTGCCTACGTTATTGTTAAGATCCGCAGCCGCGCGTCTGGCTTTCTCGAATCTTTAAGCTTTCTTTCCTTCTCTTTTCCGGGGATTGTTGTGGGAGTCGGCTTTATGTGGTTTTTTGTCCAGACACCCCTGTATGCCACGATCTGGGCGCTCTTGATAGGGTATATTGCCACATATCTTCCCTACGGGATTCGACCGCTCACCAGCGCATTCGTTCAAATCCACAGTCATCTGGAAGAATCGTCAAGGGTCTGTGGCGGGGGAACCCTCTATACCCTGCGCCGGATTGTCATACCGTTGTTGATTCCAGGCGTTGTGTCGGGATGGATTCTGATGGCCACCATGTTTGTCCGGGAATTGACACTCTCAGTCGTGCTCTCCAGACCGGGAACGGAAGTCCTGGCTGTGCAGATCTTCCGTTTCGCGGAAGACGGTTTGTGGGGGCAGCTGTCCGCTCTGGGGATTATTATGATTTTCATCTCCACAACACTGGTTGTCATCGCTTCTTTGATTGGGGCGAAACTGACGAAAGTGGAAACTGTCAGCCAGTAGAGAGACGTAGATTACAGAAATATCTGGTTATGTTGTAAGATTTTTGTACTGGGGGAGTTAAATGCCGGGCATCTCTGCGATCCTGTTAAAACCATTCCAGGCAGTTCTGTAAAGAAGACGGGACGTTCGCTTTACGCCGGTTCCGGCGATTCTATCCAGCCACTCTTTCTCAGCCCTGTCCGCTTCGGTGAAACACCGGACTGAAAAGTCGCGGCGTTCGGAATCTGTATGATCGGCAAAATCGAGGGCTTCTGAAACTAATTTCCCTTCGAGTTCATCCCTATCCGATCCATAAATTTCGAGGAATGTTGAAAAGTCGTGCGTCACTCTTCTGTGAAGCAGTTCATGTCTCCAGTAAAGGGTCGTAGCGTCATATGTTCCCGATGGCGTGGGACCGATATTCGGCATCCCGGCATCAATCCATACAGGCTTGAAGATACCGGTGCACGGGGCCGCCGTCCCAGTGACAAAGTGGGTGGCCTGATCAGGTCGCAGGTGTGACACCATTGAACCTGTCGTCTGGCTTCCCCTGATTGGTCCGAATCCCGCGTGCATGCATATGGTGGAACCTGTAATCCCCTTATCGGGAAGCCGCGTTTTGCTGCCTCTGTAACCATGATCCCTCAGGATGGACATGAAATCGGGGGCCGTCAGGTTGCCCATTTTAGAGCCAAGCAGCCTGGTGGCTCTTGCACGGCGTTCGCGACAGCAGCTGAAGCTGGTGTAGAGAAAATCCGAATAACAGCGGGCAAAGTGAAAATCGCCCGGATTCTTACACCATCCCTTTTCGATTGCGTGATCGACAAGCTCTGGCGAGGCAAGATCCCAGTCATTTCCAATGGTTATTCCGTTTGAGATCGCATATATTCCGCTCACTTTTTTGGCGGCCCAGTGGCGACCCGCCGTTTCGAGAACCCATGCCTCATCGGGATCTGCTATCAGAAAACTGTTGTGGTAGAAGAGTTTGTGCCGGAAACCGCAATTTCCTCCCTGACCATATTCGGCCATCAAACCGGTGATTG
>JAFDBG010000068.1 GCA_019313385.1 Deltaproteobacteria bacterium
GGATGTTTGGTGAATATGGCTTTCACGGCACGACCACAAGAATGATTGCCACGAAGGTCGGAATTGATATTTCCACGCTCCACTACCACTGGGGGGGTAAGAAGGACCTTTATGAGGCCGTTATACTGGACATTAATTACGACCTCAGGCAGAAACTCAAGCGGGTGGAAAAAACAATACATGGCCGTCCTCTTGATGAGAGGATTGCGATATCCATCGACCAGTTAACCGATTATCTATTCAACCATCCCGAGATACCAAATATTATCCTGTTTCGCTATTTCGGTCGTACGCGAGACAAGGAAGGCCTCGATTTCATAGTTCCGGAATTCATTTCTGATATCGTGCGTTCGATGGGGCTCAGCAGAGACGGAGAACCAGCCTCGTCCCGCTCCATGCTGGAAATCTTGACTATTATGAATTCAATCTACGGCTTTATATCAGGAGCGAACTTCTTTATGCCGATGGTCAATCTTCGGAAGAAGGAATATATTGTCATGGTTAAAGAAACATTGAAGTTCATTTATATCCCGTCTTTCACCCAAAATGAAGGAGAGGTCAGATAGATGAAAGAGGCCAGGGAGAAGATAGCCCTTGTGTCCAGAAAATTCTGATATTGAGGAATTTGTTTTAAACGGAGTCTGCCTGAAGATCTTTCAGGCAGACAACTATTTTAGAGTCAAGGCAAAACAGATTTTAAGTAACGCTCTTTCCTTCTGTTTGCTTCTGACCTGACACACTTCCTTTGACACTTCTGTGACGTTGGTAGGGCCTTTTTCTTTTGGGGCTTTTCTCTTCCTGTGGCGTGTTGTTTTCCTGAAGCGGGTCTTCCCCTATCCAGCGGGGGATAATCTTTTGCTTCCGGATAATTTCACGAAGCTTGGTAAGATCACGTTTGGTCACAAGTGTAAAGGCCTGGCCCCTTCTCCCCATTCGCCCGGAACGGCCGGTACGATGAGTATATTGTGCTTCATCCCATGGTAAATCCCAGTTTACGATATGGGACACACGTGTAAAATCAAGTCCCCTTCCGGCAACATCTGTTGCAATGAGGTAACGCAGTTTTCCTGTTTTGAAATGCCTGAATATGGAAGAACGCTTGTTTTGACTGAGTCCGGCGTGTATATACTCGACGTCTTTGTAGTGTTTCCGCATATCGCGGAATAGAGTGTCAACCCTGTGGCGGGCGTTGCAGAAGATTATTGCCTGACTGACATTTTCTTTCTCAAGATATTTTATGAGTTCCGCCTCCTTGCTGTTCGGGCGGAGATAGGTGAAATAGTGTTCGATGCTTACTGGCGCAGCCCGCTTTTTGATAAGAGAGATGTATTCGGGGTCCAGCAGATAATGATGAGAAAGCTTTGTGGTGTCATCCCCCATTGTCGCGGCGAAAAGGAGCGTCTGATGCCTATTGATCATGCAGGACATGATAAACTCAATGTCCTCGAGGAACCCTTCCTTTAAGAGTTCGTCCGCTTCATCGAGAACGACGCATTTCACGTTCGATAGGCTGACGACCCCGTCATACAAAAGATCAATGAGCCGCCCCGGAGTCGCGACGAGGATATGCACCTCGTGTTTTATCTTGGCGATCTGAATATCCTTGCTGAATCCGCCGAAGACGGCAAACGATACCACCCCGGCTCCCGCACCGATTTTCTCGATTTCATCCACATACTGAAGACATAATTCACGCGTCGGGACGATTACCAGACCCTGGATGGCATTCTGTGAGATATCGACTTTTTGAACAAGGGGAATCGCGCAGGCCGCCGTTTTCCCCGATCCCGTCTCCGCGAGGGCACAGAGATCCTGTCCTGAGGTAATGATGGAATAGGTAGCCTCCTGAATGGGGGTCATCTCTCTGTATCCCATCTTCTCGATCGATTCGAGGACTTTTGAGGGAAGACCAAGTTCCCGGAACTTCGTGTGTTTTTCCTCTTTCTCTACGGAACCTTTCTCTACCGGACTTTTTTCTACCGGATTTTTCCTATTCCCTTCTGCTGATATCTCTTCTCTTTTCTCGACTGGGTGTATTTTTTTCTTCTCAACTTTGTTTCGTTGTTCATTCTTACCTAAAATTAAGTTTATAAAAAATTTCAGGCCTTTTAATATATCAAATTCCATGCACGTCATCCTTCTCTATGTGATAGTTTTTATCCCTTTATCAGGGGTCACGCGGCGGACTATACCACAACTTGACTCTTTTGACGCATGATTATCGTCAGGGGAGTGTATAAAAGTGATTTTTATCGGTTTTGGGGGGATTACATCAGGATTTTCTTTTTACCATTTGAAACAAATTCGATATTGGTCATTTATTTAGGTTTGGTACTCTAAAATTGACCCACCTGTAGGGCAAACGGCAGCCCAAAATTGCCCCCCCCCCCCTCTGTAACTAAACAGGCCACTTCTTTCTTAAATTCTTTGTCAAAACTTCTTCGCTCTCTCTTGTTTTCCACTGCAACACCTCCAAGTCCTTCTTGCTTTATCTCTAACTTTTCGGTGTGTCCATCATTTCGGGGGAACTTCGGGGTACGCTTTTATAGCAAAGTTAGCAACTAAGGCTTACATATCTTGCCCTTGGAAACCAGGGACGATATCCGTCATACGATCTTGCTGAATAATCTGTGCCTCAATAGCTTTCTGGGCAAAATCAATCGTGTTGTATATCTCTTGAGTTGTATCGACAGAAAAAGGGATTGACTTCGCCTCCATTTTGAGAAGTAGATCTCGAAGATCCGACAGCTTGACCTTTGCAGATATAGCAAACCAGTATGTAAAGAGTTTGTAGGCCATTGCCTCAGAGCTTTTTTGTAATTGATCCGGTTGAAGATCTTTTGCTATTTTGTAATAATGGATGAAGCGTGCTTTCCAAGATCGAGGAACATCTGGGAATTCATGAAGATAAGAGGTGGTGCCTAAAAGGCAGATAGGAAAACTTGGATGCTCTTTCCTTACGAGTTCAATGAGACGTAAACCATTATCAACTCCTATACTGAAAATATCAACGACAAGAGCATTTATTTCACCTGTATTTAGTTTCGCTTTAGCATCGTTTACATTATGTACAGCCAAAACAGAGGTTGCTGCGGTATTATTCTCGAACGCCGCGGCAATGCTTGCAGAGGAAACTAGATCAGCATCAACAATTAAAATATCTATTCGGGGTTTAAGATCTGGCATTAGATTTTCCCCTCCTAAGGGTTTTATTCCCCGCCCCTTGGGGAGCTCAATGCTTTTAAAGATACCCCGCTGCTTGCGGCGGGGTAGTTCATTAGGAACACTTCCCTAATTTCCGTAGGCATATTTCCCGGGAAAAGTGAACATCAGGTAAGCACAGCCTCGATCAGGTTGGGGCCGCGTTCCGAGAACGAACGCATGAGCGCGTTGGCAAGCTCTCCGTCAGTGCTCACGCTGCAACCCGGAACACCAAATCCCTTCGCCAGCGCAACCCAGTCGATCTCTGGTCGCTTGAGATCGGTGAGATCCTGCGCTTTGGGTCCCGGCTGCGCGACACCAGCGCGCGCAAGCTCGTTCTGCAGTATGCGGTAGCAGCGATTAGCGCACACCACGATGGTAACATCCGCGCTCTCGCGCGCCATAGACCAGAGCGCCTGTAGAGTGTACAGACCACTTCCGTCGGCTTGGAACGCAATAACGCGCCGGTCCGGGCATGCGAGAGCGGCCCCGAGCGCATTGGGCAGACCTTGGCCGATTGCGCCGCCTGTGAGGGATAACATGGTGTGCGGCGCCGTATTGTGAGCGTACAAAGCGCTCCAGGCTAAGCCGGTAGTGAGCGCTTCATTCACGACAATCGCATTCTCAGGCGTAAACGCTGACATCGTGAGACACAAGGTATCAGGGGTCAGCGGTCGGTCGCTTGGCGTGAAGACTGGGACGGTCCGCGGCGGGATGACGACCTCTGGCGCGTCTAACTCCTGCGCGAGTGCCTCAAGCGCAAGCGTTGCGTCGATGCCCGCGTCCGGGTCCGCGAGCGTGTAAACCTCCGCGCTGTCGGGAGCTAACCGCGAAGGCTGATCTGGATAAGCAAAAAAGGCGATCGGATCGCGAGCGCCCGCGAGCACCAGACTTGCGCAATTCGCGAGCGCCTCGGTGGCCTGCTCAGGAAAGTAGGGCAGAGCGGGAAATCGGGGCACATTACGGCCACACTCCTGGCGCGACGGAAAAGTCTCGATCCATACTCCGCAACTTGTCACGGCTGCCACTCGTGCCGCGGCATTCAGACCACGCACAGTAAGCGCGTTGTCACCTAGCAGGATACCGCCACGACCCTTACGCAGGAGGCGCGCAGTATCTTGGACTGTGGTGTCAGGGGCTTCGCGCAGCGCCGGAACCGGAGTTGATGAGAGCGGTTCAGGTCCGGGTTCCCATTGGCAGTCAGCCGGGATAATCAGCGACGCCACGCGTCCAGGAGGGCCAAGTGCCGCTTCGACTGCGGCGAGACTCGCCTCGGCCATCTCGTGTGGAGACTTAACGGTTCGTGTCCATCCCACGTTGCCGGTGAGTGCCGCGATGTCCGATTTGAGCGGCGCTTCGAAAGCGAGATGTCGGGTAGCGTGATCGCCGATCCAGTTGACAACGGGTGTGCGTGCTTTTCGCGCGTTGTGCAGGTTGGCCAGACCGTTGGAAAGACCGGGTCCGAGGTGTAACAGCGTCGCGGCGGGCCTTCCCGTCATGCGGGCCCAACCGTCGGCAGCACCAGTGCAAACGCCTTCAAACAGTCCGAGCGCGACACGCATTCCCGGCACTCGATCGAGCGCCATGACAATCGGCATCTCAGTGGTGCCAGGATTTGAGAAACAGATTTCCACTCCCGCGTTCAGCGCGGTGTAAACAAGGCTAGACGCACCCGTTTTCATATAAATTCTCCTCTGTGTACTTTGAGTTTGCCGACAGGGCACAAATCTACTTCCTGATCGTGCTACCGCCGTCCGCTCGAATTAAAAGTTTATTTTTCCACTATCAGCGAAGATGAGTCAAGGGCAGACCTGGCCCCCGTTTCTCAAATGCCTTGTACCCCAATGCTTCTGCTAATTTGAATTTACTTCTAACAAAAATGCCGCTTCCGCGCGCGATTTCTTTGCCCTCTGAATTGTATCCTACTGACTTCGCTGTAAACTGAGACTCGGTACTATTAACTACTTTACCAACGGCCCTCATAATTCCCGAAGAAACTGGACGTGTCAGATAGATTGTAAATGATGTCGTTAATACGAATACTTCTATCTCAAGAGAATTTGCCGCAAAGAACGCAGAATCATCGAGCATTTTAAAATAGACTGAACCATGCACAGCGCCTGCCGCATGATAATAATTTTCATTTAATTCAATCTCTATTTCAGACTGACCCTCAGATACATCTATTCGGGGTTTATAGAAATCATTTATTGGTGCCGCCAAATACATATTTTCTAGAGCCATAAAGTGCTTATCTTTGCTCATTTATAATCCTTCATTATTTTATTTTTGGGAATAACGCTCCGGCTCACGGGTGAGGGCCGCTTTTTGGCCCGAATCCCTGTGGAACCGCTGGTGTACGCCCGGCATGCGTTCGCACTATGCGAAAGCGCCCTATGTGGCAACATGCAGGGTGATCGGACAGAAGTCAGCAGAGGCCATAGTAGGTGTTGGAAGTCGCCATCGGCGGAATGGCGATTGGAAACGAGCCGTGACCCACAATGTGGAGGACATCACGGAAGTCTCATCCCACTGAAGGGCCAAACGCGAAGAACAGAGGCATATACCATGAGCTCTGAAATGCAATGAACCCGAACGGGGGAGCAACTAAACAGGCGCGTCATGGGAAATCGTGCCCCTGATGATCAAAAGGCAGTTGCCGTCAGCTTTTCAAAGAACTGTCTTTGGACCATATACCCGGCTACGGCCCGGTATCTTCGTGAACCGCCCGGTGCGGACCCGCATGCCGGGTGGTGTGGGGGCTGGGGGAGAACCCCCCCCGGCTACCCGATTAGAAATTATTTCTCACAGAACGCCGCCAGAATCTCGCCATAGTAAATCCTATGGTAGTCATTTGTCGGGTAGTTATCTTGAATTGTCCTGTCTATGAAACCCCCTGGATCCATGTCTTGGTAGTATATTGTCCGACATTCAAGTATGAGATTAGCCTCATTGTATGAGGGGGCAGATACGCTTCTGGAAGCTGTCAATGTGAGCCTTGCTCGGGATAGTTTGTCGCCATCTCTTCCAGAAAGCGTGCCTAGCGTTTTTAAATCCTTGCGGTACTCTTCTGGGAAAGCGCATAGCGTGAATGAATCTAATTGATCCATGTATTTGCGTGTATGTCGTTGTGGTCTTACGACAACTTGAGCAAAAGGTTTTGACCACATAAAACCAACACTCCCCCACGCCACAGTCATCATATTGCAATCATCATAGGTGCCTGACGTTAGCAATAGCCAGCGATTCATCCACAGATTTACGACATCAACAGACAGCCTTTTTACATCAATTTCGACCATTATGCCTCCTTCTAGAGTATAACGCCGCCGGATGAAGTATCCGGCGGACGTTAGGAGAGAGCTCGGAGCGCTCCGTCCTAACATTTACATATAAGGCAATTTTGCCTGATATCCTGATATTGAACCGACAAACAGGCAAATTTGCTTGTTTTCAACAAGCAGTATAGTATATTCTTCTTGATCACGAAAAAACAATAAGGCAGGAAGAAAGCTATGTCAAGGAAGATTCTTGATGATATGCGAGATGTTATGCGGCGGTGACACTGAGTATCGATTTAACGATTTTTGAGTTACAGATAAAGGTGTCAGGTATAATGGATTCATACACGCATCAACAATTGGAGGAATTTTTATCACCACTGTGCGTATATTCAAATTTTAAGCAAGGGGAACTTATATGTCAAAGACACTAACTCAAAAAATACTGGAGAGGCACCTTGTCAAGGGTGTGTACGAACCGGGAAATGAAATCGGGGTCCGTATAGATCAGACACTGACCCAGGATGCGACGGGAACCATGGCCTGTCTGCAGTTCGAGGCTATGGGGATTGACAGGGTAAGGACGGACCATTCGGTAAGTTTTGTCGATCATAATACAATACAGATAGGGTTCGAGAATGCCGATGACCACAGGTATCTTCAGACAATAGCGGCAAAATACGGGATAGACTATTCCAGGGCTGGAAATGGGATTTGCCATCAGGTTCATCTGGAGAGGTTCGGCAGGCCCGGGACTACTCTTCTCGGCTCCGACAGTCATACGCCAACAGGCGGAGGAATCGGACAGATTGCCATCGGCGCGGGTGGTCTGGACGTGGCACTCGCCATGGCGGGAGAGCCCTTCTATCTTACCTGCCCGAGGGTCATCAGAATCAACCTCGTCGGCAGACTCAGTTCCTGGATAAGCGCGAAGGATGTGATTCTCAAGATCTTGGAGATATTTGGAACGAAGGGGAATGTGGGGTGCATATTCGAATACAGTGGCCCGGGGGTCAAAACCCTGACCGTGCCTGAAAGGGCCACCATTACGAACATGGGTGCCGAGTGCGGTGTTACCACATCCATATTTCCGAGCGACGAACAAACCAGGGATTTCCTCAGGGCACAGGCCAGGGAAGAAGAGTGGGAAAAAATGGATGCGGACCCGAATGCCGAATACTTTAAGGTTATGGAAATCAACCTGTCGGAACTGGTTCCTCTGGCGGCGACCCCCCACAGTCCCGGTAACATATCTACAGTAAGAGAGCTTGAGGGCATGGAGGTTAACCAGGTGTGCGTGGGCTCGTGCACCAATTCTTCCTACAGAGACCTTATGATGGTTGCGAAAATCCTGAAGGGTAAAAAAGTGCACCCGAATGTAAGCTTTATCCTGGCACCGGGTTCAAAACAGGTAGTGGATATGCTGGCGAGGGAAGGCGCTCTGGCGGACCTTTTGGAGACGGGTGTGAGGCTAGAAGAGAATGCCTGCGGGTTCTGCATCGGTAACAGCCAGTCACCGCAGACCGATGCAGTATCTCTGAGGACGAGCAACAGAAACTTTCTGGCCAGATCGGGAACGAAGAGCGCGAGTGTTTATCTGGTAAGTCCAGAAACCGCCGCCGCCGCTATCATTACCGGAAAAATTACCGATCCGAGAGATCTTGATTTTTCCTGTCCCGAGGTGGCGATGCCCGGGGAATTTATAGTCGATGATTCGATGATTATTCCCCCATCCGACGATCCGGCGGGCATTGAGATATACAGGGGACCTAACATAGGAGAACCGCCGAGCAATGACCCGCTGCCCGGAAATGTGGCCGGCGTCGTAACCATAAAGGTGGAGGACAATACCACGACAGACCACATTATACCGGCTGGCGCCCGGATGAAGTACAGATCAAATGTACCAAAGTATTCCGAATTCCTCTTCGAGGTAGTAGATCCCCTGTTTTATGGAAGGGCAAGGGAGATAAGAGATTCCGGCAGGCACAACATAATCGTAGGAGGACTCAGCTACGGGCAGGGATCATCGAGGGAACACGCGGCGCTTTGCCCCATGTATATGGGAGTGAAGGCCGTGATTGCGAAATCCTTTGAGAGGATTCACACGGCCAACCTGATAAACTTCGGTATAGTCCCCATCACCTTTAAAAATGAGGAGGACTACGGAAAAGTCGATCAGGGAGACGAACTGGAACTTCCGGATATAGGCGAAAAAATCAGGACCGGTGAGACATTGATCGTCAAAAACAGAACCAGGGGATTACAATTTGAGGTTGACTGTGATCTCTCGGAAAGGGCCAAAGGAATTGTACTTTCAGGTGGGATGCTTTCATATATCAAGAATAAAAAGAGTATCTGATAAGGAGAAAAAGGGTTGATGAGTGAAAAGATCAGAGTAAAGACACCAATAGTGGAGATTGACGGCGATGAGATGACGAGGATTATGTGGCAGATGGTCAAGGAGAAGCTACTTTTTCCATATATGGATATACACTCCGAATATTATGATCTCGGGCTGAAAAACAGGAATGAAACAAACGATCAGATTACTATCGATGCGGCCCACGCAATCATGAAGTATAAGGTAGGCGTCAAATGTGCCACAATCACCCCCAATTCAGGCAGGGTTGAGGAATATGGACTTAAGAAACAGTGGTCCAGTCCCAACGGGACCATAAGGGGAATCCTGGACGGTACTGTTTTCAGGGCACCCATCCTGGTAAACAATATTCGTCCCTCCGTGAAGACCTGGAAGAGACCTATACACATAGGGAGACATGCCTATGGCGACGTATATAAAAACCAGGAGATTAAAGTTCCGGGCCCGGGGACAGGCGAGCTCGTTTTTACTCCCCGTGGAGGGGGTGAACCGATCAGGAAGGTGATTCATGAATTTGAGGACCCTGGGATACTTCAGGGAATTCATAATACAGTTCCCTCCATCAGGAGCTTTGCCGCTTCCTGTTTTACCTATGCCATGGACCAGAAGATAGACTGCTGGTTCGGCACGAAGGATACTGTTTCGAAGATCTATGATGCGGAATTTCGCAAAATATTCGATGAGGAATATGAAGCAAACTGGAAGGATAAATTTAAAGAGGCTGGAATTGAATATTTTTACACTCTTATAGATGACGCTGTTGCAAGAGTCATGAAATCGGGAGGCGGTATCCTGTGGACCTGCAAGAATTATGACGGAGACGTCATGTCGGACATGCTTGCCTCCGCGAATGGGAGCCTGGCCATGATGACATCGGTTCTTGTATCACCGCACGGCTATTTTGAGTATGAAGCAGCCCATGGAACCGTTCAGAAACACTACTATAAGCATCTTGCCGGAGAGAAGACATCCACAAACTCCATGGCGCTTATATTTGCCTGGACAGGATGCCTGAAAAAGAGAGCGGAACTTGACGATACCCCCGAGGTTGGTGAATTTGCCCGGAAAGTAGAAGATGCCGCATTAGAGACCATTGAAAGCGGGATCATGACCGGCGATCTTATGCTGGTCGCCGATCCCGATCCGAATAACAGGCGGGTCTACACGGAAGATTTCATAGATCATATAAAACAAAATCTTGAGAAGAAATTATAGATGAGAAGAAAAGGCACAGAAATCTGCAAGAGAAGCGGACGAGGCGAATGCCGATTATCCTGCCGTACGCTTTCACTCATACTGGCGTTGCCAGCAAACGAAACAAAACAGACAATTGGGGGGGGATCAGGATGAACAAGATCAAAATTACGTGTATCGGGAATTACCCCCCGCGGGAATGCGGGATTGCAACCTTTACGAGGGATCTGGTCGAATCGATGGAAAAAACCGATCGGGTCGAGTGTACCGTTGTCGCGATGAATGATCAGGACCAAGGCTATCCGTATCCCGAAAAGGTTCGGCATGTCATCCGGCAGAATCATCAACGGGATTATCTCAGGGCGGTCAAATTTATCAATTACAGTGACGCCGATGCCTGTGTACTGGAACATGAATTCGGGATCTTCGGCGGTGACAGCGGCATTTACATCCTTCCGTTAATCCATAGGCTGAGGATTCCCCTTGTTGCAACCCTGCATACGATCCTCGAGAAGCCTTCCTATAACGAAAGGGCCATCATCCATGAGATCGGTGAAAAGGCCGAAAAGGTGGTGGTTATGAGCCATCGTGCGGTCAAGTTCCTGAC
>JAFDBG010000011.1 GCA_019313385.1 Deltaproteobacteria bacterium
ACGCAGGAGAAATTGTCCAGGTTTTACCAAATTTTCAAAGAGCAGCTCTCTAACCAAATTGATATAAAAAATGTCAATTTTTACTGTTGACTTTAAAAGGAATAACTAATTAACCTCTAATTAACCCCCTAATTAGCCTTTTGTGATTTCTCCCCGTTTCAACCATCTGATTTGGTTTGATTTTGAAAGACTCCTTGTGCTATAAGTCCAACGATAATTCAGGTATGAAGGGAGAAGAACAGCATGACAGATGAAAAGACTTTGGAAGAATACACAGTGGCAGAGCTGAAGGAGATTGCACAAGGCACCGGGAAGATTGAGAGCCTCAGCGCCATGAAAAAGGCTGATCTAATAAGCGCTATCGAGGCTGCGCGGGATGAGATTGTGGAGACAGTGGAAAAAGATGTTTCTTCTGAACCTGCCAAAGAAAAGCCTAAAAAGAAAGCTGGAAAGGCGCCCGAAAAATCCGAGGTGACAGTATTGTCCCTGAAAGAAAAGATGGGAATGCTCAAACAGAAAAAGGATGAACTGGAGAAGGGAGACAGGATGGGAACTGACCGTCTCAGGAGAAGGATAAACAGGCTCAAGAAAAGGACAAGGATAGTGGCAAGAGCTGCCTCTTAAAAATATAATACCGGAGGTTGAGTTATGTTTGTAGGAAAAAGGATGACGAGAGATCTTATAACCGTAACCAGAGATACAAGCATCCTCAAGGTAAAAAATATCTTAAAGGAGCATAGTATCGATCAGATTCCCGTGGTGGAGGGGAAGAAGCTGGTGGGTATTATTACAGACAGAGATATCAGAGTTAATTTGCCATCTCCGGCGAGCACACTTTCTGTTCACGAGCTTAATTATCTTCTCTCGGAGATTAAGACAGAGAGTGCCATGACCAAAAAGGTATTCACAACTACGCCCGGAACTACCATTGAAGAAGCAGCCAGGTTGATAAATGAAAAACATGTCAACAGTCTGCCGGTTGTGGTCGATGATGAACTGGTTGGTCTGATTACTACCTGTGACCTTCTGAATATTCTCCTTGAATTCATAGGGGTGCACAGCGCGCCGAGCGGTCGAGTGGAACTCAAGCTTTCAAGCAATATAGGCGAAATAGCGAAGATAGCGAGTATCATAAACGGTATGGGGTTGAAGATAGTGTCTATGGTCTCTACTATAGACAAAGACAACAACGGTTTTCGCCCCACGCTTGTTAGGGTTGATACGGATGATACGAGTGATCTTTGCAGGGTTCTTAAAGCCGCCGGGTACACCGTTATTGATGAGTACAGGGTGGAAAAATAGATAAAGTCAGAGATTTGACCCCAAAGAAAGAAACAGAAAACACCCGTGTGGTGAAAGCGGCGTGGGTTGTCGGACTTGCAACTCTGCTAAGCAGGGTGTTCGGCTTTATCCGGGACGTGGTAATAGCTGGATTCTTCGGGGCGGGACCGGCTACAGATGCCTTTTTCGTCGCCTTCAGGATTCCCAATCTTCTCCGCCGTTTGTTTGCGGAAGGCTCTCTCACCATAGCCTTTATTCCAGTTTTTACCGGATACCTCAAACGATCAAAAAAACAGGCCGTTGAGCTTGCAGGTATCGCCTTTACGCTTCTCTCCATTATTCTTGTGCTGGTCTCGGTTGTAGGGGTATTGCTTTCTCCCTGGATTGTCAGAATTATGGCGCCCGGGTTTGCTGACGTTCCGGATAAATACGCGCTCACAGTATTTCTAACCCGCCTGATGTTCCCCTATATTTTTTTTATATCCCTGGTAGCACTGTGCATGGGCATTCTCAATTCCTTCAGGCACTTTGCGGCGCCTGCCCTCGCTCCGGTAATGCTTAATATATGCATGATAGCCGCCGCGTTTCTCCTGAAAGACTGTTTCAGAGAGCCGATAATATCCCTCGCTGTGGGTGTTATGGCGGGAGGAGTTCTTCAGCTTGCCATGCAATTCCCGTTTCTGATCAGGGTGGGCGCGAGGTTGAGACCGAATTTCCACTTTGATCATCCGGGAATAAAGAGGATAGGGGTACTGATGCTTCCGGCGGTATTCGGCGCCGCTGTCTATCAGGCAAGCATATTCATAAACACCATCCTGGCATCGCTTCTTCCTGAAGGCAGCGTGTCATACCTGTACTATGCCGACAGGGTGGTGCAGCTTCCGCTCGGTGTGTTCGCGATTGCGGTGGGGACGGCATCGCTCCCCAGTTTTTCAGAACAGATGGCCGGAGGAAATTATGAAGGATTGAAGGATACAATCTCATTTTCACTGAGGTTGATCCTGTTTGTTACTATACCGGCAATGATTGCCCTGATTGTCCTGCGTGTACCTATCATATCTGTGCTCTTCCAGCGTGGGAAGTTCGATGTTTCGTCAACGCTTTTTACCGCCCAGGCACTGTTTTATTATGCCGTAGGCCTGTGGGCATTTTCGTGCATAAGGGTTATAGTGTCCGCGTTTTACGCCCTGCAGGATACCAGGACTCCTGTAAAGATTGCGGTTGCTGCGCTCCTTGTAAATGTTATAATGAGCGTTGTGCTGATGTTCCCTATGAAACACGCCGGACTCGCGCTTGCCACATCAATTGCCTCCGCGGTCAATGTTGTTATCCTTGCCGTGATATTGAAAAGGAAAGTGGGAAGGTTTCTTAAAAAGAGTTTCTGGATATCTGTGTTCAAGACCACGCTGGCATCCGGGGTCATGGGGTTGTCAATAATTGCAGTAAACTATACTCTCGGATGGAACGGCGAAGGGGCTTTCGGCGAAAGGTTGTTGTTCCTGACAGTCGCGGTGACTGTCGGGCTTGCTGTATTTGCTATGAGTTCGCTTATCCTGGGAAGCTCCGAGATGAAATCTTTGCTCAGAATGAAAAATGGATAAAGACTATGCTGCTGAAGATAAATAGCAAAAATCCCCAGACTCGGCTTATAAAAAGGGCCGCTCAGGTGCTGAATGACGGAGGTATCGTGGTTTATCCCACAGATACATCTTATGGAATGGGGTGTGATCTGTTCAATAAACGGGGTATCGAGAAGATATATGAGATAAAAAAGAGGAGCAAAAAGCAGCCCTTCAGCTTTATCTGTGCCGATCTTGGTGATATAAGCAACTATGCGGTGGTGACCAATTACGCGTATAAAATCATGAGGCGGCTGCTGCCCGGTCCCTATACCTTCATACTGGGGGCATCCAGGCTGGTTCCGAAGATTCTGCTGCCGAGGAGGAAGGAAGTAGGAATAAGGATCCCGGACAACGAGATATGTCTTTCTCTTGTCAGAGAATTCGGGGGTCCGATAATCAGCACCACAGTAAAATCGAGTGAGGATGAGATAATAACAGATCCAGACATAATAGAAGAGAAACTTGGACATTGCATAGATCTGATTATAGATGGAGATATCCTGCCCCCTGAGCTATCAACGGTTGTGAATCTTGCTAATGATACACCTGAGATAGTCAGAGAAGGGAAGGGCGATCCAGATGTATTTTGACATGTATACAAAAACGGTTCACTGTTCGCAGGTAACCTTGAAAATTGATGTACTTTGAGTGATTACGAAAGAGGATTATGATGACTAAAAAAATGCTTATAAATACAATAGATGAAGAAGAAAGCCGGATGGCCATTATTGAAGACGGCAATCTGGTGGAATATAATATAAGAATGTCGGTCAAGGAACCGACAACCGGTAATATATACAATGGAAGTGTGCAAAATGTGCAGCAGGGACTGCGGGCGGCCTTTGTGGATTATGGCACCGGCAAGAGCGGTTTTCTGCCGCTGCGTGATGTAGCGCCGGAATACTTCAGCGAGGACAGGAAGTTACAAATAGGAAAAAAACTACTGGTGCAGGTTGTAAGAGAAGAAAAAGGATCCAAAGGCGCCATGCTGACAACACATATCTCGCTTCCCGGTCGATACCTTGTCCTCATGCCTAACAGGCGGGGTAGTGGTGGAATTTCCCGCAAGATAGAGAATGAAGCGGACAGAAGGAAGCTCAAGGAGGTAATGGGGCAGATAACCGAACAGGAGAATATGGGATTTATCGTTCGCACCGCCGGCATGAGCAGGACAAAACAGGAGCTTATCCGGGACTACCAGATGCTGCTGAGGCTGTGGAAAGACATGAAAGGAAAATCTGAAAAGACTACAGCGCCCGAATTGATATACCAGGAGACCGATTTTGCTGTCAGGGCATTCCGGGATTATTATACATCAGATATCAATGAGATACTGGTTGATGACTCAGAAACTGCCCGGAAGATGAGGGCCTACTGCAAGGCTGTCTCGCCAAGAAATGTAAGGATGATAAAGTTTTATAAGGAAGAGACGCCGCTGTTCGACCGATATGATATCGAAGACCAGATAAATGAGATATATCAGCCGCGCGTGATGCTTAAATCGGGTGTTTCCATCGTAATAGACTCCACCGAAGCGGGGATAACCATCGACGTAAACTCAGGCCGTTTGAAAAAGCGTGACGTGGAAGAGACCGCGTACACAACAAACATGGAAGCGGCTGTAGAGATAGCGAGGCAACTACGCCTGAGAGACCTTGGAGGACTCATCGTGGTCGATTTTATCGACATGATGGACAAGAAGCACATTAGTCAGGTGGAGAAGGCATTCCGGGACGCACTGAAGGTGGACAGATCCAGGATACAGATGGCAAAGATATCCAGATTCGGCATGCTGGAATTATCACGACAGAAGAAACAGTCCACAATACAGGAAATCAGCTATTCGGTCTGTCCCTATTGCAGAGGAAATGGTGTCAGACCGTCCGTGGAATATCTGGCGATCAGCGCGCTCCGGAGGATTAAAGCCGAGGCGGCAAAAGAGCAGTCTTCGGAGATTGATGTTACACTTCCACCGGAGGTAACCGCGTATCTCCTCAACCAGAAGAGAGGCCAGTTAAGCAAACTGGAGGCCCTTCATGGTGTTTCCGTGACCATCTCAGGAGACTCCGATCTGCTGTGGGGCGAATTTCATGTCAAGACGGTGAAAAGGGACGAAGAGGAAACGAAACCGGTCGTCAGCAAGCCGGCCCGGAGGAGAAGAAGACCTCGACATACAACACCCGGAAATTCTAAACATTCCGGAGCTTCCGATAAAGATGCCGTATCATCTGAGGCCGGCGGAGCGGATAAACCGGGTGTAACGGAATCGCATACAGTACCTCCTGAAAAAGTACCTCCTAAGAAAGTACCCCCTGAGAAAGTACCTACTGAGAAAGTACCTACTGAGGAAGTGCCTCCTGCGAAAGTACCCCCTGAGAAAGTGCGGGCTGAGGAAGAGCGGGACTCCGCTAAAAAAGGTGGCATAGTAGGCAAGCTGTATGATTTCTTTAAATAAACAGACGTTGAACTGAACAGCTATCGCATTCCCCTCTGCCTGTCTGCGTGCGACGCACAGGCAGCTTGCGGTGGGTTGGCAAGCGAATAAAACTTTTCCTTAATTCCGCTTATGCGGGGTTGAGGAAAGCGTCATTATCCTTTCCCATATGCCGACATATCGAAGATTCGGGTTTAAATTCCCAGGTGAAAAGGAATATGAAAAGAATTTCAGGAAACATTGTTGATGTGGTGCATTCCGAAATCTACCCGGGGACGCTGGTGATTTCGGAGGGCAGGATAGCCGACATTATCCGGGAAGAAACAGGTAATGATACGTACATCATGCCCGGTTTTGTAGATGCCCATATCCATATTGAAAGCTCGATGCTGACACCCACTGAATTCTCCAGGATAGCGACCGTGCATGGCACGGTCGCCACGGTATCAGATCCGCATGAGATCGCGAATGTGCTGGGTATTGAAGGCGTGAAGTATATGATAGAAGACGCGAAGATGTCCTCGGTGAAGATTTGTTTTGGAGCGCCTTCCTGCGTTCCGGCAACGCCCTTTGAGACAGCGGGCGCCATGCTGGGAGTGGAAGAAGTGGAAGAACTGCTCAAACTGGATGAGATTGGATATCTGAGTGAAGTCATGAATTTCCCTGGAGTTCTAAACGGCGACAAGGAGATCATGGACAAAATATACATTGCCGCAGAATACTTTAAACCGGTGGACGGCCATGCTCCAGGCCTGCGCGGATGTGAGCTGGAGAGATACATAAACGCCGGGATATCGACAAATCATGAATGCCTTTCGTGTGAAGAGGCGCTGGAGAACATCGAAAAGGGCGTTAAGGTTCAAATCAGAAAAGGGTCCGCGGCTGATATCTTTGAAGAGTGTCTCCCTATCCTTGACGAGTACTACAAAAGCTGTATGTTTTGCAGTGATGACAAACACCCCAACGACCTGCTGAAGGGCCACATCAATGATATGGTGAAAGGGGCGATCGATTATGGCGTTGATGTCATGAAGGTTCTGAGGATCGCGTCGGTGAATCCTGTATTGCACTATCGTCTGAATGTGGGTCTGCTTCGCAAGGGTGACCCGGCTGACTTTATCAGGGTTGATAACCTTGCCGACCTCAATATACTGGAAACGTATATAAATGGCAGGGCAGTGGCACGTGATGGTGTTTCGCTGATACCCGGAAGGGCTTCAAAGATTGTCAACAACTTTCGCTCGGCCCCCAAAGAGCCCGCTTCATTTGCGATCCCCTGTGGAGGGAGCAGGATAAACATTATAAGGGCCACTGACGGAACTTTGTTTACGGACAAATTAATTGAAATTCCAAAGGTGAAAAACGGCTGCGCGGTGTCGGACACAGACAGGGATATTCTCAAGCTGGCAGTCGTGAACCGGTATAAAGACACAAAACCGGCAGTGGGTTTTGCTGGCAGCTTTGGTATACAAACCGGGGCTATCGCGTCCAGCGTGGCGCATGATTCCCACAACATTGTGGCCGTCGGGGTCTCTGATGAGGATATATGCAGGGCTGTCAATCTGATTATCAGCAACAGTGGTGGTATTGTGGCTGTCTCGGGGAACAGGGAGGAGATACTCCCGCTGCCGACAGCCGGAATCATGAGTGATAAGGATTACGCCACCGTGGCCGACGGATATATACGGCTCGATAAAATGGCCAAGGCTATGGGATCAAAACTCCGGGCACCCTTTATGACCCTCTCATTTATGGCACTCCTTGTAATCCCGAGGATAAAGATGAGTGATAAAGGGCTGTTCGACGTCGAGACATTCGGTGCCATAGATCTCTTCTGCCGGTAGTACTGCGAAGCTTTTTTACTTGATTATAGTCGGCATCTGGAATAGAGTAGCGGCCATAGAATTCAGGGGTGCTCGGGACATATTGATCCCGGGCTGAGATGATACCCTTTGAACCGGATCTGGGTAATGCCAGCGCAGGGAGATAGAATTAAGCATCTTTATCTTTTTAAGGCATACCCCCAAACGGGTATGCCTTTTTTGTTTTTGACCGGGAGTGGACGTCATGAATAAGACAATCTTTGTCATATCGGGTGGTGTCATGGATGATATCCGGTTTTTATATGATGAGATCAGAATCGCCGGAGATCCGGTGATTATCTGCGCCGACGGAGCGGCACAGAGATTGAAAGAGCTTGATGTCGTGCCCGATTGTATCGTGGGGGACATGGATTCCGTCGACGAGAAAACCCTGCAATACTTCGAGGCAAAGGGAAGCCGGATCATCAGGCACAGTATCGACAAGGACGAGACCGACACGCAGCTCGCGCTTGAGTGCGCCTTTGAAATGGACCCGGAGGAGATACGCATATTCGGAGCCCTCGGGGGGAGGATCGACCACGCGCTGGCGAACATCTCATTACTTGTCATGTGCGCGAAGCATGGGGTCGAAACAAAGATAGTAGACAGTGACTGCGAACTTTTTATCGTAACCGGGTCATGCGTGATAGACGGCAGGGAAGGGGACACTGTTTCACTGCTGCCCCTTTCTTCGGATGTAAAAGGAATCACGCTGGAGGGTTTCCGCTACCCGCTGACCGATGGGACAATGGAGATCGGAACGCCCTACGGTATCAGCAACAGGCTGGCCGGGACAAGAGGAACAATTTCAGTGAAGTCAGGATATCTGCTGGTTATACGGCAGTTTGGAATTTAGAGGGGTACAATATGACGATAAAGAGAGTGTTGACTATAGCAGGATCGGATTCCGGCGGCGGAGCCGGGATACAGGCGGATCTCAAAACCATTACGGCGCTTGGCGGGTTCGGTATGAGCGTGATCACGGCCTTGACGGCTCAGAACACGCTGGGGGTGCATGGGATTTACGAGGTCCCGACCGATTTTATTGAAAAGCAGTTCGACGCGGTGGCGACCGATATCGGTGCTGATGCAGCGAAGACCGGGATGCTTTCCAGCTCGGAGATAATGGTAACCGTCGCGGAAAAGGTCGAACAGTACGGTATAGAAAAACTCGTTGTCGACCCCGTGATGGTAGCAAAAGGCGGCGCGATGTTGATACGGCAGGATGCGAAACAGACACTGATCGACAAACTTTTGCCGCTGGCATTTGTGATCACCCCGAATATCCCCGAGGCCGAAGAGCTGACCGGGATGAAGATTGTAACCGTTGAAGACATGAAAGAAGCGGCCGGAGTCATAAACCGGATGGGTGCAAAAAATGTCTTTGTAAAAGGGGGGCACATGTCGGGGGACGCCCTCGATATCCTGTATGATGGCGGAAATTTCCATGAATTTACCTCAGAGAGAGTGGACACGAAGAATACGCACGGTACCGGATGCACCACCTCCGCCGCTATCGCAACGGGACTCGCGCAGGGGATGGATGTGTATGAGGCGGTAAAAAGGGCGAAAGAGTACATAACCGAGGCCATCAAACATTCTCTCCGTATAGGCAAAGGACACGGCCCGACCAATCACATGGCCTATCTGTTTAGGAACGGTGGTATGCCCGAAAGTGGCTTTAAGGAATAGAGACCATTATGCTTTCAGTCTCGGGCCTGACAAAGAAATTTGAAGATCTCACTGTTATGGAAGGGTTTGACCTGACCGTGCGCAGGGGAGGGTTTACCACTCTTATAGGTCCGTCCGGTTGCGGCAAGAGCACCCTTTTCGATGTGCTGACCGGTGTTTTTCCAAGGGATGGCGGCAGGATATCCTGGCTTGGAGAAGATGTTCCCGATCTGATGGGCAGGGCGGCTTACATGCAGCAGAAAGACCTGCTTCTCCCGTGGTTTTCCCTGATCGATAATGCCCTGCTTCCGGCAAAGATTGCCGGAGATAGTGAGAACTGGTCACGGGAAAAGGCATCGGCCCTGTTCAACCGTCTGGGGCTGCACGATTTTGAGGATTATATGCCGCAGAAAGTGTCTGGAGGCATGCGCCAGCGCTGCGCGCTTGTGAGAACCCTGATGTTCGAGCATGAACTGGTTCTCCTGGACGAACCCATCTCTTCCCTTGACGCCATAACCCGAAGAAGTCTTCAAGGCTTGCTCCTGTTGCTCCAAAGTGAGTTTAACAAGACTATACTGATGATCACGCACGACATAGAGGAGGCCCTTCTGATGTCTGATGAACTGCTGGTACTGACGCCTATGCCGATGCGGATAAGAGAACGCTTTGTCCTGGAAATGCCGAAACCCGGAAGGAGCAGTAATCCTGAACTGCTGAAGATAAAAGAGCACGTGCTTGAAGAACTGGAGGGGGATCTGGATGGAACGATCTAACTGGATTTCTCTGCTGATTGCTTTGACTTTTATTGCAATCTGGGAATTTGCCTGCGGGTGGTTTTCTGTCCCTGATTTCATCCTTCCTGCCCCCAGCGAGATATTAAAGACGACGGTACTTAAGACATCTCTCCTCCTGCCGCACGCGGGTGTGACCGCGCTGGAGATAATAATGGGAATATTCCTGTCCCTGCTGGTCGCGGTGCCACTTGCGACGGTCATGTTTGCCTGTCCTTCAATCGAACGTGCCCTGTCTCCTTTTCTCGTGGCATCTCAGGCGGTGCCCGTGTTCGCCCTGGCTCCCCTCCTGGTGATATGGCTTGGATATGGTCTTGCCAGCAAAGTCCTGATGGCGGCAATTATCATCTTCTTTCCCATAACAGTCAGCCTGCTTGAGGGATATAAGAACTGTGATCGTGAATACGCGGTTTTCTTCGATCTGATGGGCGCCGGATCCTGGAAGAAGCTACGGCTTCTCTACTGGCCATGGGCCCTCCCATATTTCTTTTCCGGGCTGAGGGTTGGGGTCACCGTCGCCACGATCGGGGCGGTCATCGGAGAGTGGGTGGGCGCGCAAAGGGGCCTTGGCTATCTGATGATACAGGCCAACGCGAGGTTGCAGGTGTCGCTGGTATTCGCGGCGATCGTGTGGCTGTCCGCTATGGGACTTGCCCTGTGGGTATTTGTCGGCTTTCTGGAAAGGAAAGTCATTTACTGGAAATAGTAATTACCCAGGTTGTTTAGGCTGAAGGCTGAAGGCATTTAGGTTAAAAACTAATAGCCTTCAGTCTAAATAGCTTCAGCCTAATCCCGACTCGTCGGAACAGCCTGACTACATGAGTAGTTACTTACTGAAGATAAGGAAAGGAAAATATGTTTATGAAAAGCAAATTCAAGGTATTCGTTTCAATCGTTCTGGTGTCGTTTTTTCTGCTGACGGCGGTTTCTGTCTGTGCCGCACAAAAGCTTACTATCATGCTGGACTGGTTTCCCAACGTGGATCACCTTCCCATCTATGTGGCGCAGCAGGAAGGATTTTTTGGTGATGAGGGTCTTGATGTCACGATACTTACACCTTCCTCGACTACAGACGCCATGAAACTTGCCGCTTCCGGTAATGTCGACATCGCCGTTTCATACGAACCACAGGTGATTATCGGCGCCTCGGCCGGTCTTAATATACAGGTTGTTGGGAGACTGGTGGAACATCCGCTCAGTGTCCTCCTCTTTCTTGATGGAAAGGGAATCAAAACCCCGGCGGACCTGGAAGGCAAAACAATCGGTTACACCGTTCCGGGCATGATGGATGTGATTATGGAGGCATTCGCGAAGATCAACGGAATCAAGAACTACGAGCCGATCAATGTCGGGTTTTCTATCGTACAGTCTCTGGTATCGGGCAAGGTGGACGCGATTATGGGTCCATATAAGAATTATGAGGCGGTGGAGCTTAAAGAGAAGGGGTACGCACCCGGCTATTTTGAGCTAAGCGAGTGGGGCATCCCGGACTACGACGAACTGGTCTTTATAAGCGGAGAGCGGACGGCGAAGGAGAGGGCGGAGGTCCTCAGAGGTTTTGCCCGAGCTATAGATCGTGCCATTTCCCGGACGAGGAAAACCCCCGGGAAGGCACTTGAGACCTATTTCAGCGCTGTGCCTGAAGCACCGCGTGACATGGAATCCAAGGCGTTTGAGATTACCCGTCCCCTTTACGCCCACAGTCAGATGTGTGACACGGGGGAATGGCAGAAGTTCGCGGATTTTGCCCTTCGTCACGGTCTCATTGAAAAGAAGGTGGATGTGACGACGATACTGGGAAGATAGGAGAAGCTTCATGGAGATTACAGCAAAAAGTATCTATACGGATGTTGAAAAGATCAGGGAGACATCTCCCCTGATCCACAACATCACCAATTACGTGGTGATGAACATCACTGCCAACGCGCTTCTTGCGATAGGGGCGTCTCCGGTTATGGCGCACGCAGAGGAAGAGGTGGAGGAGATGACAGGCATTGCCCGTGCCCTGGTTATCAATATAGGTACCCTGAGCGAATCATGGGTGAGGGCGATGTTTCTTGCCGTCAAACGGGCCGGTGATCTCGGGATACCGGCTATTCTGGATCCGGTAGGGGCCGGGGCCACATCCTATCGAACAAAGACTTGTCATGACCTCATAGATGCCGTCGCTCCTGCTGTTATTCGTGGAAATGCCTCCGAGATCATGGCGCTCGCAATGGGAGAGACAAAGACAAAGGGAGTGGATAGCTCCGATTCTTCAGTCGCCGCGCTGGAGGCGGCAAAGCTCCTGAACAAAAATGCGGGCAGTACCGTTTGCGTGAGCGGAGAGATCGATTATGTCGTGGGAGGAGAGAGTGTGATAACAATTGAAAATGGGCACCCGATGATGGGAAAAGTTACCGGCTTGGGCTGCACGGCCACCGCTCTCTGCGGAGCCTTTGCCGCCGTCAATCCCTCTTTTCCGGCCGCGGCCGCGGGGGCCATGGCAGTGATGGGTATTGCCGGAGAGATTGCAGCTGAAAGTTCCAAGGGGCCAGCCAGCATGCAGGTCGATTTTCTTGACGCCCTTTTTGGCTTGTCCGAAGATGACCTGACCAATCGTATCAGGATAGGAGGACAAAAATGAAGGGTTTGTACCTTGTTACCGACCGTGATCTGTGTGGCGACAGATCACTTGAAGATGTGATATCGCGATCTGTAAAAGGGGGCGCGCGTTATGTGCAGATACGGGAAAAGGATCAGTCCACACGGGATTTCATCGAAGAGGCCGTGAGGATCAAGGAGATTCTCAAGCCCTTTAGCGTGCCCCTGATCATAAATGACCGTGTTGATGTGGCGCTTGCGGTGAAAGCGGATGGCGTGCATGTGGGACAGGACGATATGCCGTATACGATGGCGCGCTCGCTAATGGGCCCCGGTGCTATTATCGGCCTGTCAGTGGAGACATGGAAAGATGTCGAGGAGGCCGAGGCCCTTGACTGTGATTACATCGGTATTAGTCCCGTCTTTGACACACCTACGAAAACCGACACAAAGGGAGCGTGGGGGCTGGATGGACTAACCAGAATCAGAGCCTTTTCACGCCACCAGCTCGTTGCCATCGGGGGACTGAACTCCTCCAACGCTGCGGATGTGATAAAGGCGGGCGCCGATTGCCTTGCCGTGGTCTCGGGTATATGCGCCGCGCCTGATCCCGAAGCCGCGTCAGAGGAACTGGTTGGTATGATAGCGGATGCGAGGGAAAGAATGGATCGTGCGTGATGTTTGAGAAACTCGTCATATTTGATTATTCAGGCACCCTGAGTCTGGATGCTGTCCGGTTCGCGGAAGGTGACAATCTGACAGGCGAACTGGAACAGAGCGGTCTTGTGGGTCTGGGAATAGCGGACCCGGAGACATTCTGGGAAGAGATAGTCAACCCCACCTGGGAAGAGGGGAGTTCCACAGCCATCGGCTACAGGGAGGTCATCTTTCGGAGGATTAAAGAGGTGTTCTTCCCGGCGGTCTCCGACGAAGAAATACGCCTGAGCGCCGCGCGCTTTGTCGACAGCTACCTCGCGCACTCCCCCATCGACGACCGGTGGCACTCCATCCTGCAAAAATTGAGTGGAGATCCTTCTGTTGTTACCGTTATTGCCACCGATCATTACGCCGAGGCCACAGATTATATCGT
Source organism: Deltaproteobacteria bacterium (assembly GCA_019313385.1). GTDB lineage: Bacteria > Desulfobacterota > Syntrophia > Syntrophales > UBA2210 > UBA2210. The sequence continues at coordinate 13,335 of JAFDBG010000011.1, forward strand.
TGGATTTCTCAAGGAAATGGGCATCGGGACGATATCGCTGAAAGAGGTGTCCGGCGCGACTGTATCTCCGGGATTTGTCGTCGCCAATTCCGCTGATATGGGTGCGTACAAGGTCGATCCGGCATTCTGGGAGATGGTAAGAACTGGTTTGAAACTGGGTGCAATCAAGAGTGTCCTGATTGTTGATGACTTCGGAATTAATGAAGAAGCGGGTGACAGCTATCGGAATTAATGAAGAAGCGGGTGACAGCTATGCGGATCATCAAAAGGTGAAGAATAGAAAGCGCAAGACCATCGACCTGCTGAAAAGTGTCTTCAATGTCCCGGTTTACGCGATGCCCTTTATTCTTGCCGGCAAATACGAAAAGACCCGAGCTGATCTCATCTCACAGGCATCCCTGGAAATAGAACAGTGGCTGAAGTAGTCCTTTCATGTAACTTGTCATTCCCGACACGGAGGCTGTGTCGCAATTCCTTTTTTGTCATTTCGAGCAGAGCGAGAAATCTTAATACTTTTCCTCGTTTCCACGCGCTTGGGTGAGAATGCAGACCTGCTACCATATTGCTGTAGGTTTTTGTTGGGTTTCGTTCCTCAGCCCAACCTACGACTATTAGTTGATTTTTATTATATTTCTTGATAATGGGTTATTAACCCACTTAAGGAAAACATCGTGAAACAACAAGGGCCGGAAATAGGGAATCTTTCGTCAAGATTCTTCGCTTACACCCAGCTTAAGAAGAGGGATAGCATTCGCACCGGAGAACTATCACCAGTATTAGGTATCACTGACTCACAGGAACGTGACCTGCTCCGTCGTCTGTCACGCTCCGGCTGGATTGTCAGGCTGAAACGCGGAGTATATCTTGTGCCTTCCCGCATACCGGCCGGTGGCAAGTATAGTCCCGGCACCGCCTTGATTCTTAAGAAGCTAATGGAGGAAACTGGTGGTAAATATCAGATTTGCGGACCAACGGCGTTCAATTTCTATGGCTTTGATGAACAGATTACAAACGTTACTTATGTTTACAATAACCGTATTTCAGGAAGTCGTTCAATCGGGAACTTAGCGTTTCAATTCATAAAAATCTCTGATGAACGCCTTGGATCAATCAATATTCTGCGTACCCCCGAAGGCGTTGAAGTTAATTATTCTTCAAAAGCGAGGACCCTTATGGATGCCGTCTACGACTGGTCCCGCTTCAATAGTTTGCCCCGAGGGTATGACTGGATCAGCCAGGAAGTTAAAGGAGATCTTAAATTTGCAGCTGAATTGGTCGAGACTACCGTTCAGTACGGTAATCAGGCCACAGTCCGGCGAATAGGGTATTTGTTAGATACTCTTGTCCAAAATTCGAGAACCATAAATAAGCTCCAATGTCGGCTAAGTGATTCTAAAGCCTTGATTCCCTGGATTCCTGTCAATCCCCCAAAGGGAACAGCAAACCGCAAATGGGGGGTGATTGTTAATGGATGAGGTGAATTTTCCATATCCCCACAACACAGATGGCGACATTTTTCGAGAGTCCCTGGCACATTCTGAAGCTACTACAGGATTTACAGCAACCCTGATTGAAAAGGATTACTATTGCTCTTTGGTTCTTCAATACCTTTTTGATGGTGACACATCGCTGGTGTTTAAAGGAGGAACCTGTCTCAGCAAGGTTTACGCAGGATTCTACAGGCTCAGTGAGGATTTGGACTTAATTATCCCGGTTACTCCAGATACATCCCGCGAGCAGAGACGTGCCGAGACAAAACCGATTAAGCGACTGTTTGATGAACTGCCGGCAGTAATTCCCGGGCTTGCGATTTCAGAAGCATTCAGAGGTCATAACGAATCTCGCCAATATATCGGGCAGCTTGAATATTGGTCATCGGTGATTGATAAGCAGGAAAGGATTAAGATTGAAGTCGGAGTACGTGAACCTCTGCTTAAAACGCCGGTCTCCAGTCCTGCACGCACAATTGCTGTAAATCCATTTAGTGGTCAACCTCTCCTCCCAGTTTTTACTATTCGTGCAATGGCAGTTAGAGAGGCTTACGCAGAAAAGGTTCGGGCGGCTCTGACGAGAAAAGAGCCTGCGATCCGGGACTTCTTCGATCTTTCATATGCTGTTCGTGAAATGGGGCTGGACTTCTCTGATCCTGACTTTCTGGGCATGGTGAGGGCTAAACTCAGAGTACCGGGCAATTTCCCCGTTAACGTTTCTGCGGATCGCAAACATGAGCTTGATCGGCAATTAAAAGGTCAGTTAAAGCCGGTGCTTCGTTCAGCAGATTTTATCAGGTTCAGCCTGGATGAAGCTTTCGATCTTGCATGCAGTATCGCGGAGGCCATATCGGTTTAGCTATTCTGCCGAGTGTCTGTCTGCAAACGGAGTCAACAAGCGCATTAGCAATTATTGGACGTGTAAGGGTGGCATCGGTATCATTGAAGGACATACCATCGAAGCCTTACCCATCGGCACCAGCGGCAATACTTCTTGACATATAACGGTAATAGGTTTAACCGGTTAGCAGATTCTGTCAGGTTTTTAATGTATAAAGCGTGCTTGTGACCGGATCAAACTATTATTGCGGTTGCCGGGACGAAAAATGTGGTGTGCTTTCAATCCGGTTTCGCGCTCCGGACGGTAATACTGACATATGAATAAACAAATAAATACAGGTGAGATAGTCATATATCAAACGGAAGATGGTCAGACATCTTTCGATGTTAATCTGGCGGAGGATACTGTATGGCTTGATGCTCATCAGATGGCGGGACTTTTTCAAAGGGACAGAACCGTTATTCTCAGGCACGTAAGAAATATCTATAAAACCGGTGAATTGTTGCACGATCCAACCTGTGCAAAAATTGCACAGGTTGCCCAGGACGGCAAAAAAAGGGTAATGAATTTCTGTAGGTTATCGTGTCAATTCATTGCGAGGCACCCAGTTTCGTGTCTGGGCCAACAGAATACTCAAAGAGTACCTTGTCACTGGTTATGCCCTGAATGAAAAAAGGTTGCAGTCACAGATCGAAAAATACGAAGCGCTTAAACAATCGATCAGTCTTATTGATGATATCGTTGATCGCAAACTGCTCTCCACGTCTGAATATCCGAAGGCCTCCTGAGGGTTATTGGTGATTTCAGCTATGCCCTGGATACACTCGATCGATACGATTACGGCAAGCTGGAACTGGCTCGCGTATCTGAACGTACAGCGAAACGAATTTCATATGAAGAAGCTAAAGGCGCGATTAAGAAAATGCTGGGAAAGTTTGGTGATTCCGCCCTGTTTGGACGTGAAAAGGATAATTCGTTCAGAAGCTCTCTGGACACGCTTTACCAGACTTTCGACGGCAAGGATCTCTATCCCAGTATCGAAGAAAAGGCAGCACATCTTCTGTATTTCATTGTGAAAAATCACTCATTCGTAGACGGGAACAAACGTATCGCCGCCGCTATTTTTACCTGGTTTCTTGAACGGAATGGCTTGCTCTACAGAACTGACGGAACAAAACGCATAGCGGACAACGCTTTGATCGCGTTGACGTTGATGATTGCCATGAGCGATCCGAAGGAAAAGGACGTCATAGCGAAGATAATTATCAATCTCATAAATAAGGACAATTGATCCGAAGGTATTTTCCCATTGATATTCTTGGCGTTAATTGATTTGTGATGTCATTCCGGCGAAAGCCGAGAGTAAAGGGGGACAGTATGAACCTCCCCCAGTTTAACGGACACTTCAAAAAATATACGGGTGCGTATACATGCGTATACAATGGAGAAGAAAGGATATTAATATACCAGCATTCTGTAAAAGAAATTGAGTTTCCATTCAATTTAGCACATATACGCAGAATTGAATATGAAAACAGCGCAACTGGAGGACGGAAACTTGAAGAAGAATTGAAGGAAACTCTGGAGCATGTACTATCCCCGAAACTTCACGCTTAAGCGGCTGGACTATGACTGGCAATTTGCGGGCACTCATTACCAGCCTGTTGGCCCGGTTATGTTTTCAATCAAGCTCGGCACTCCAGACGTACAAGCAGAATGATGGAAAAAGGATAATTCAATGGCAAGACTGACCGAACAGGAACAACAGGAGATTATCCGCTTTATCGAGGCGGGTAAACCGCTGCCGGACAAATACCGTTTCCTCTTATTCGAGGATAAGCGCGAGGTGGAACTGGTCTGGAATGGGAAGACAAGCGAGGTGTGCAACATCGTTCTACCGTTTCAGGTGATTGAGCAGGTGGATGAACCGCGGGCCGAGAAGCCGGAGGACACAAAACCAGCCGAGCCCCTCTTCGAATGGGCTGGTATCTCCCTGGACAATCGTGGACGTCAGCTCAAGGGCTGGACAAATAAACTTATCTGGGGCGACAACAAGCTGATTCTCGCGTCACTGAAAAACGGGCCGCTGCGCGAGGAGATCGAAGCCCAGGGCGGGCTGAAACTGATCTACATCGATCCGCCCTTCGACGTGGGCGCGGATTTTTCTATGGACATCGAAATCGGCGGCGACACCTTTACCAAGAAACCCAATATCCTCGAAGAGATCGCTTACCGCGACACCTGGGGCAAGGGAGCTGATTCCTTTATTGCCATGATCTACGAACGGCTTGTACTGATGCGCGATCTGCTGGCGGTAGACGGGAGTATTTATGTGCATTGCGATTGGAGAGTGAATAGCTATATTCGTTTGGCGTTGGATGAGGTGTTTGGCAGCACAGGTTACGTGAGTGAGATAGTTTGGAAAAGTGGTGTCATTAAAGGCGCCAGGGGGAAATCAAAAAAATTTGGTAAGTTAGTGGACTATCTATATCTGTATGCAAAATCTGAAAGCTACTTATTTAACAATGTGTACAAACAGCATGACCTGGGGAGCAAGAATAATAAATTTGTTCATAAAGACAAAGACGGAAGAATATATAGTAGGGATACACCTTTAGGTGATTATAGCGAGGAAAGCATTAAGGAGTTTGAACGACAGGGAAGAATATATGTAACTAGGAATGGGGGACGGCAACTTATCCGATTTTTGGATGAAGTGTCTGGCTTAACAGTTGGGGAGTTGTGGGACGACATTAACCCGATAAATCAAATAGCCAATGAACGATTGAACTACCCAACCCAAAAACCAGAAGCCCTTCTCGAACGTATCATCAAAGCTTCATCCAACGAAGGCGATCTTGTTGCCGACTTCTTCTGCGGCTCCGGCACCACGGCCGCCGTCGCCGAAAAACTTGGCCGCAAGTGGATCGTATCCGACCTGGGGAAGTTCGCCATACACACCACCCGCAAGCGCATGATCGGTGTTCAACGATCGCTCAAGGATGATGGCACAGACTACCGCGCCTTTGAGATTCTCAACCTGGGCAAGTACGAGCGGCAGCATTATATCGGCGCCAACCCGAACCTGCGTGAGGAAGAACAGCAGAAACAAATAGAAGAAAAGGAGGCTGCGTTTCTCGACCTGATCCTGCGCGCCTACCGGGCGGAAAAGGTGGAGAATTTCGCCTGTTTCAACGGCAAGAAGGCCGGACGGCTCGTCGCCGTCGGCCCGGTGAATCTGCCCGTGACGCGCCTCTTCGTCGAAGAGATCATCCTGGAATGCCGCAAGAAGCACATTACGAAGGTCGATATCTTGGGCTTTGAATTTGAGATGGGGTTGTTCCCGAACGTCCTGGACGAAGCACGCGCCAAGGGGATCGACATCGCGCCGAAATATATCCCGGCCGATGTGTTCGACAAACGGGCGGTTGATAAGAACCAGGTGGTATTTCATGATGTGGCGTTTATCGAGGTCAAGCCGCATGTGAAGAAGAAAAGCGCGGCAGTGGAATTGACCGATTTTTCGGTTTTCTATTCGCAGGACTCTATCGCCAACGCCGAGGCGACCATCAAGAATAAGGGCAATCGCATAGTTGTGGAGAAGGGACAGATCGTGAAGGTGAGCAAGGATAAGGACGGTATCGTCAACCGTGAAGTGCTCACAAAGAACTGGACCGACTGGATTGATTACTGGTCGGTGGACTTCGACTTCGAGAGCAAGCGCGAGATCATCCGTGTGAAGGACGAAGACAGCGGCGAGTGGGAAGAACGGTGGACGGGAGATTTTATCTTTGAGAACGAGTGGCAGTCCTTCCGCACGAAGAAAGACCGGTCGCTGGAACTGAAGAGCGTTTTCCACGAATGCCCGCCGGGGAGGCGCAAGATCGCGGTCAAGGTGGTGGATATCTTCGGCAACGACACAATGACCATTGTTGAGGTGAACGTGTGAACTTTTCTTTACCTTTACCGGAGATTCGTCACGATAAGGCAGGTTTTGAAGCCCTTATTTCCCTGTATGGGCAAACCAGAGATTGTCTTTTTGATGACATTGACGTTGACATGAGCGCAACAAGTTGGTTCGATGCTGATATGTGTGCGTCATTTGGCGCGATCCTTTACCGTTTAAGCAAAAACTTGAACACGGTAAAATTGACAAATGTCGAGAAAAATGTTGTAAGTATTCTGTCAAAAAATGGATTTATGAGCAGTTATGAATTCCCTATCAGCGTTTTGATGTTAAAGACGATCGTTATTTTGCTGGTTATATAGAGAACGAATTCATGCAGCGCTCGGAAATCCCAGCCATGTCGCCAGGGTTGCAGAAGAAGTTCCGAGAGAGCATTTTTGAAATTTTCAGCAATGCAGTGTTGCACTCGAAGACAGAGATGGGAATTTTCAGTTGCGGGCAGTTTTTCCCAAAACGAGACAGGCTTGATTTCTCTGTCACGGACCTGGGAATTGGCATCCGTCAGAATGTAAACGATAGCACCAAACTTGATCTCTCACCAGAAAAAGCCATCAGATGGGCTACGGAAGGGCAAAATACTACGAAACGCGGGCAAATTCCTGGCGGGCTAGGTTTGAAGTTGCTTGGTGAGTTTATTGATTTGAATGGCGGGTGTATTCAAATTGTTTCGGATGCCGGTTATTGGAGGCGGGAAAGAGGTGAAATTTCTACCGCCAGATTAAGTCTGCCCTTCCCTGGAACAGTGGTAAGCGTTGAAATTAATACTGCTGACAAGCAATCCTATGCACTCACTTACGAATTATCGGAAACCGACATATTTTGAGGTAATCATTATGAGTAAGAACTTGGAACTTTCCATATTTGAAGTCGTAGGCAACCCGCTTTGCGTTGCCTCCAGCGATGGACAGAAGGTTTATGATCGCGTTATGGCTGCTCTGAAAGAAGGGCGAAATGTCACGCTTTCATTTCGCAATGTCACCACGCTGACATCAGCCTTTCTTAATGCGGCGATTGGTCAATTATATGGCGTATTCAGCGAAGATCAAATACGCGCCTTGCTCACGGTAGAAGATATGCAGCAAGATGATATTGCGCTTTTGAAACGCGTGGTTGAAACGGCCAAGCAGTACTTTAAAGACCCACAGAAATTTGATCAGGCTCTTCGGGAAACGATGGAGGACGATAACGATGACTCACAGGACTGAGGAAATCTCCACTTATGATTTCAAGTCTTCGGAGGCATTATTGCTGGATGCCAATATCTGGTTGTTTGTCTATGGCCCACAGAAACCGACTGACACGAGGGTAACTACCTACTCTGAAGCCTTAGCAAAGATTCTCGCAGCTAAGAGTTGCATTTACATTGATGTGCTGATTGTTTCCGAATTTGTGAACACTTACGCCAGATTGAAGTGGAGGCTTCTACCGGAGTCGTCCCGGCCCATATATTTCAAACAATTTCGCAAGAGCACGGAGTTTAACCCTGTTGCTCGAGACATTGCCGCTGATGTCAAACGTATGTTGCAACATTGTACACGAGTAGAAAGCGGTTTTGAGTCACTTGCGATCGATACCCTGGTTGACGAATATGCGGCGGGTGATTCAGATTTTAACGACCAGATTCTAACCGCTCTGTGTAAAAATAAGGGGTTAACGATGGTAACAGACGATGCAGATTTCAAGGGACAGGGCATTCCCATCATCACCGCAAACAAACGATTGCTTTCCTGACATATTATGGCTTTACACAAGGACTTCCCTGATTCGCAGTAAGCTCGCGGTGAAGATGGTGGATATCTTCGGCAACAACACGATGACCATTGTTGAGGTGATGGTATGAGTAAAACGAAAAAGATCGAAGCCTTGAGTCGGGAAGTGTCGTTGTATCAGCATCGCGAGGAAGATTTTATTTCTCTGACGGATATTGCCCGATATCGTGATGCGGAGCGTGGTGACTACATCATCCAGAACTGGATGCGAAACCGGAATACCATCGAATTTCTCGGTATATGGGAGCAGCTGAACAACCCCGGTTTTAATTCCATCGAATTCGATGGAATTAAAAAACAGGCGGGATTGAACAGTTTTTCCCTCGATCATGGTATTAATAATCTGGAAGGAGGGGAATAATGGCGCTACACAAGGACTTCCCCGATTCGCCGCACGCTATTCTCGATCCAGACATCCGCTGGTTCCCTGCCGATGAGGCCTTGCGGGAAACGAGTATGGAAAAACTCATGCCGCCTCTGGTGTCGCAACTACGAAAGAAAGTTAAGGAGTTCCGTGACGGCGGTTACGTCGGCGCGACCGATACCAGCAAGAGTCTTCTCAACTGGTGGTTCAATACTCCGCACATGCTGGAGCAGGCAGGCGGGATCATGACCCAGTTTGAGTACTATTTTGCCCAGCGCGAGGCATTGGAAACAATCATTTATATGTATGACGTTGCAGGTGTTCAGGATAAGCACGACATGATGCGCTTCGACGCGACCGGCCTTGTATCTGGAAGCATGTTCGACGAGACATGGCGGCGCTTTGTAATCAAGATGGCCACCGGAAGCGGCAAGACAAAGGTGCTAAGTCTTGCGCTTGCGTGGAGTTTCTTCCACAAACTCTACGAGCCGGACTCTCAACTGGCACGCAACTTCCTGGTAATCACGCCCAACATCATCGTGCTGGATCGTATCTATAAGGATTTTCAAGGACAGCGTATTTTCTTTGAAGACCCGGTGCTTCCAGACAACGGTGTGGATGGTCACAACTGGCGCGATGATTTTCAACTCACCCTTCACAAGCAAGACGAGGTCACCATCACCAGACCCACCGGTAATATCTTCCTCACCAATATTCACAGGGTTTATTCGGGCGAGGATATCCCGCCGTCGCCGGACGATGAAAATACCATGGACTATTTTCTGGGCAAACGGCCCACCGGGGCGACCACGGATTCCAAGGTGGATCTGGGTATGATTGTCCGGGATATCGACGAGCTTATGATCTTGAATGACGAGGCACACCACATCCACGATCCGCGCATGGCCTGGTTTAAATCCATCGAAGACATTCACAACCGGCTACTTCAAAAAGGTGGATCGCTTGCCCTGCAGGTGGATACGACGGCCACACCCAAACACAACAACGGCGCTATCTTCGTGCAGACCATCGCCGATTATCCACTGGTGGAAGCGATTTCTCAGAACGTAGTCAAACACCCGGTACTGCCCGACGCGCCCAGTCGTGCCAAGCTCTCCGAGCGGCAAAGTGCGAAATACACCGAAAAGTACGCAGATTATATTGATCTGGGCGTGATCGAATGGCGCAAGGCGTATGCCGAGCACGAAAAGGTGGGCAAAAAGGCAATACTTTTTGTAATGACCGATGACACACGGAACTGTGATGACGTCGCTGAGTATCTGGAGGGTCACTATCCCGACTTAAAGGACGCTGTCCTGGTTATCCATACAAAGAACAACGGCGAGGTTTCCGAGGTGCAGTCAGGTAAAGCCAAAGAAGTATTGGAAGGCTTACGCAAGCAGGCCAATGAGATTGACAACGCCGATAATCAGTTCAAGGCCATAATCTCCGTGATGATGCTCAAAGAGGGGTGGGATGTTAAGAATGTCACCACCATCGTGGGCTTGCGCGCCTATTCTGCCAAGAGCAACATTCTCCCGGAACAGACGCTGGGTCGTGGACTTCGGAAGATGTATCCGGGGGATGTGCCCGAGCAAGTCAGTGTAGTCGGCACGAATGCCTTTATGGAGTTCGTAGAATCCATCCAGGCCGAAGGAGTTGTCCTGGAACGTAAGGCGATGGGGGAAGGAACTGCACCCAAAACGCCTCTGGTAGTTGAGATTGACAAAGAAAATGACAAAAAAGACATTGATGCGCTGGATATTGAAATCCCTGTTCTTACACCACGTGTCTACCGCGAATATAAAAACCTGGGCGACCTGAACGTGGCCGCGCTGGACCATCAAAGCGTGGCATATCTGCAATTCAGTGAGGAAGAACAGCGGGAAATCGTATTCAAGGACATCACCAACGGTGAGGTCACCCATACGACGATCCTCGACACGGTCGGTGTCGCCGATTATCGCAGCGTGATCGGCTATTTTGCGCAAACCATCATGAAGGATCTGCGGTTGGTCGGCGGCTACGACGTTCTCTATGGCAAAGTCAAAGCATTTGTACGGGATGAGTTGTTTGACCGCCCGGTAGAGCTTGAAAGTCCTAACACCCTGCGCAACCTTTCCGAATTGCCGGCTACCAGGATGGTTATAGAAACTTTTAAGAAGGCAATAAACGCTCTTACCGTGCAAGACAAAGGCAACGCCGAAATCCGCGATACTATCAAGCTCCGCCAGACCCGCCCGTTTGTAGCCAAAGATCAGGGTTACCTGATCCCGAAGAAAAGCGTCTTCAACCGAATCATTGGTGACAGCCAACTGGAGCTGCAATTCGCCAACTTCCTGGAAGGTTGCGGCGACGTGGTTTCTTTCGCTAAAAATTACATGGCCGTGCATTTCAAGCTGGACTATGTGAACTCCGATGGTGACATCTCCAACTATTACCCGGATTTTATGGTCAAGCTGTCGGACAAGCGGATTGTCATTGTCGAAACCAAAGGACGGGAAGATTTGGATGTGCCGCAGAAGATGACTCGGCTCCGTCAGTGGTGCGAGGACATCAATCGAGCTCAAACGGAAGTGAGGTACGATTTTGTTTACGTGGACGAAGAGAGTTTTAAAAAATATGAACCGAAATCGTTTGCGGATTTACTGACCGGCTTTCGAGAATATAAAGAACAATAAGGTGAGCACACCACGTTTCAATCCAATCCCGCACGATCGTAGCGTCCCCGCTCTGTGGGGGCACAGAGGCTCCGCGCTATGCTTCTTAAAACAAGTTACTTTTCATTATAATGCTGACGTGTTGCCATAGCGGAGCTTTTTACGAAGTTGTCATTTCCTTACTCCGGCATGGGCCTTACCAAATCGCGGATTTTTCCGGTAAGATATCAACTAATCTTTCCAAATCGGGGGGACTGGTTCATTGAGGGGCGTAGTGAAGACGATGTTCGAAGGTTCTTGCAATCCGAGGAATTGAAAAAGGCCAGCAAAAAGAGCGTCGTTGTTGAAAAGATTGACACTTACGATACCGCAAAATTCTCTATCAGGAAGTAAGGCGCTCCGCACTGTGCAACAATTCGGCGAAGCCCTGTTCTGAAGGAATCCGGGCATAGAGAAAATCGGCGCATCTTCTTTTATTTTCAATGCGCTGTTGCAAGGGAAGAACAAGCTCTAGGTACCTCTGGAAAGACTGACCGCAATGGGCCTCGAGAACAGCCTGGGCCGCATACTGCCCTGAGATTAAGGCTTCATGAATGCCACCTCCCGTCAATGGATCGGTAAAGCCTGCTGCATCTCCTGCCAAAAGAACGCCGTCAGCAGCCGGGGATGTCGCATTGTTTCCAATATTTATGGGGGCACCCGAAATTTCAGGCGGTTCTTCCAGATCATATTTCCGAATAAAACAAATCAGGTCCGCCTTTTTGATGTATCGATGATCACGACAATAGATCCCGACGTTGATATGGTCCTTTTTGGAACATATCCAGCCGTAGCCGTTTTTTATTGCCGTAAAATCAAAACAGATCTCTTCTTGCGGAATATGCGGACAATGGGGCACGTCGGCTTCCAGGGCAAAGGCATAGGCAGGTTGTACTTCAGGCCAGAAAATTTTCCTGACGGTACTTATGGCGCCATCGCATCCAATAACCACATCTGCCCGTAGTTCTTCGCCCTCTTCTGTGCGTATCAGGACGCCACCGGAAAGGTCAATTCTCGCAATCCCTCCGATTCGCTTGAAGAGAACACCCTGTTGCAACGTTTGCATTAAGCAGTAGTGGTCAAATTCCTCCCGTGATGCCAGGGAAATATTCTCTGAAATATACTCGCTTCTCTCATCATTTAGAATTATACGGCTTCGGCTCACTTTTCGCTGAAGAACCGGTGCGACGGAGTAGCGAAGATTTTTGACAACCGAGGCCGGAATCATTCCCGCACAGGACTTTTTCCGCGGGAAGTCTTTCTTGTCGAGCAGAAGGACCTTTTTCCCGGCTGCACCCAGGTCGTAAGCGGCGGCACATCCCGCAGGTCCTGCGCCGACTATAATTACATCAAAGGCTGCCATTTATATTCTTCCAGTGATGGGTGATTTTCAGATAGGCCTTTGCAGACATTCCTTCGGCGGGATCGAAACTTATCTTAAGGTGATTTACGGACCGGATCAAAAAGCTACAGCACTGTTTCCTGTTTTCTTCCCAATAAACCGCAAGGGACCGGGGCCAGCGTTCCTGATTTTCGATAATGGAATCGTAGCCGTAAAAATTAAGCAGTTCATCCATCTTGCCATGAGAGCAGAGCCCTTCCATCTCTAATTCTTTAAGAACGTGATGCCAGGCTTTTTCCCGCCGTGGATTTCTCTGCCTGATCAACAATTCCAGCCCGATCCTCGGCTCGATGCGCTCTGTTACGTCAAGAGAGAGATCGCAAATATCGACAAAAGGTTCCAATCTCTTGTAAAGGCTGAAGAAATTCTTACAAGATGGGTTGTATCCGATATGACCAAGAAAGCTTCCCATCTTTTGCCAGCCCAAATTATCCAGACCGGCCAGGCACAATCTCAGGGGTGCCAGGCCTCGCGAGGCCATGATCCCTATCTGTCGCACCGAAGACTTGTCCGGCAATCTCCGGATAATATCGCCGGCCTTTTTACTATATCGCGCATCTATATATCGTTCCCCCAGATCTCTCTGAATCTGTGTCAAAATCCGAGTAGACTGCGCGGGGGTGCCGGTTTCCGGTGTGAGAAAGAGGCTGGGAATGGAGGCGGGCTTCTCACCGACATCGTATTCCAGCCATATCATGGCAAGCTGGCTTTTGAGCCGGTTATCACTGCGTCCTGTCAGTGAAGATATCGATTTCAGGAGCGCACTATGCTCTTCTTCGAAACCTGAGAACTGAAAATCGGAATAATCACGATCGGCTAACAGGCCGAATGAAAGATCCGCCATTCTTGAGGAATCATCGAGAGAGCACTCGAGTAGAAAGGGAGATAAGGCGATGTTGAACGGAACAGATGAAGCCGTTTTTATGAGGTTGTCATAGGATTTATCGTCAACTAATACCTGAGGAATACGATTTTGTACCGCGATCAAAAACTCCGATGCCCTGTCGCTTGATTTTTCGTGGATAACCGACCGATACATCTTCGCAAGTCCTTCCTTATGACCAATATCCTGTTTTCCGTGAAATAACGTTTCTGCTTATCGGAATTGAACCGGTCCTTCACTGTCCTCGAACAGTCCCTTGTCCCACCAGAGGTTCAAGAGTCCGTAAATTTTTGTCGCTGAATATTCGCCGGACAGGCTGCTGACAATCCCTTCCGGTGACTGTGAGCCATCGATCAATCGGAGCAGGGCGATGCCCATCTCCGATTCAATTGTCATTTGTCGATAACGGGTTTTCAATATTGCCCTGTTGTCGAGTTGAAGCTGAATATCCAAATCTCTCCTGAACTTTAACGCCCGGTCACTCGCAAGGACACTGTTCATGATGGTGTTTTGACAGAATGTCAAAAATGCTTTGAAATCAGGAACGTCTGCAAAGGTCGATTCGGCCAGTATGCGATATCCCTTTGTCCAGACATCCGGTTCAATGCAGGGTGATACCAGCTTGACGGTACGTGTTGCCAGATTAACCAGAAAACCGCATACGCAGGCCGTTGTTCCGTCGATGGCATCGTGGAGCGACAGTGCCCTGCCGCTTTTATAGAGATGGCTGAAGGCCTCCGGGTAGTTCAGTACCAGATGGACTTTTTTCAGGTCATCCGCGGTAAAGGTTTTCATGCAGAATCTGAAATGTTTGAGCGAATTGATTGAAAACCGTTCGACACCGCCTTCAAGTGACTCCGATTGCACAAGCAGACGGCGGGTTCTGGGGATATCCCGAAACCAGGCCGCTGTTGTCGTTTGTGGAATTCCCCCCACTTCATCATAATATGCCTGAAGATATTTTGCATAATCAGGGTTATCCAGGGGTTCGGTAAAGAAATACAGCAGGCCGTAGATAGAGTCTACACCTGAAAATTCAGTCAGCGCACCAAGGATTCCGCGAAACAGCATTTCGTTCTCTTGCGTGAAAAGGGCAACGCTTCGCAGTTTTTCCGCGGCACCGGCGCAATAGCTGCACCCGACGGAACAGCCTTCAGACAGTTCGATGGAAAAAGCAAGAAAGGGATTCTTTTCACTCCAGTCCGAAGGCGCCTGTGTTGAAAACCGGGCTTTTTGGCGAGCGCTCCACGTCTCAAAGATGGGGTTCGATATTTCTATTTGTTTTTGCAGGATCTCAAGTGAAAATTTATTTATGGCTTCGACATATTTGCCATAGGCTTTCAAGGCGGGGTGCCCTTTTACTAGATCGGCAATCTTGATGCGGTCGTTTTTATCGCGTCGGCAGAGCGCCGCCACTTCTTTCGGGTCCACCTTAAGGGCATAGTTTCTTAAAGCTTTAGCGGGATTGTCGGCGAAGACTTTGCGAAACGCGTTGTCTCCGTCCCAGCATTCGATGAATCGTTTAACCTGAGCATAGTGCATAATGAACCCTTACGCGACAATAGCCTCCGCTGAAATTTTTAATCTCCAGCGAAGGAAAAATTCAATCGTTCTTCCGTGAAAAGGCCCCTGTCGTCGTTCTCAAAAAGCCAGGCAATCACCTTTTTATTAACCCATCGCTTTTGGCTGCACCACTCCTGGTTTGCGTCAAACATGCTCCCGTACTCGACATAGGAAGATAGGGGACAATCTCCGGCACAGTTATAGCGTATAAAGCAGTCGTCGCAGGCCCGCATGTTTTCTACCGATCTTTGGGCGAGGAATTCGGTTTTATCTTTGTCTATGTTCACTCGACCCGTCACAGGGTCCACTTTGCCGTAAAGAAACAGCTCTGATCCAGGTTCCGATTCATTCTGTATCTCGGTGCATGCGGTAATATTACCATCTGAGGTCAGTACAAAATTGATGCCGCAGGCGCCGCAATAAAATCGTTTTGCCGGTCCCAAGGCATACGCGCCTTTTCCCTTAATACGGACACCATGCATAGTTCCATGTATGAACGCCTTATAAAACTGTTCACTGTATGCTGACGGATCGGGCGCCTTTGTGGATGAAGAAATCGCCCTTTCCGACATTTTAAGAGGTTCAAAATGTATCGTTTGTATTCCTTCCCGTGCTGCCAGCTCAACCGTTTGCAACATTTTCGGCAATGAATAGGCTGTGACGGTCGAACGAATCTCGACTCTTCTCCCCCCTTTTGCAAGGGCGCGGATATTCTCAATGACGGTTTTGTAGCTTTCGCGGTTGCCGCGAAAGGGCCGCTGCAGGTTTTGCACTTCTTCTGACCCATCGAGACTGAATCTGCACTCAATGTCATGATCACAGATGAAACGCCTCACCGAATGGTGAAACGTGCCGTTTGTGGTGACTTTAACAAGCGGTTTTATCCAGTTGAGACGACACTTTTCTTCGAAAATTTCCACGATTTCACAAAACAGATTCTTGTCAAGGGTGGGTTCGCCGCCTCCGTGAAGAAAGAGACAGGCCGTAGCGCTGGTCGCAAAGATGTCGCTGAAAAATTTTTCAAGTGTCTTCTCGTAGATCGAAAGGTCTAAAGCCTTTTCCTTCAGATGCGCGGGTGCGTTTGAGTGGCAGTATTGACATTGAAGGTTGCAGGCGCTTTGAGGATAAACGGTAAGTACAGGAATCACAGGGGACTTCATGGCCGTCTCAAAGGGATCTGCCGGCGTTTCCATATCGGAAATAATCCCCGCATCGCAGAGATGGTGGAGGGCGGGTAAGAATTCTTCCTCTTGAAGATTAAACTGTCTCATGATGTCATGGACAGTTGCACCGCCATCAAATTTTTCCAAGACCCTTTGCAAAAAAGGACTAATCCTGCAACAGGTTCGAGCAAAAGGAGCGTGAAGGTAATAATTCCCCTCCTCCTCAAAGAGGAAAACCTCTTTCCCTATTGTGGACGATAACACCGAATTCGAATCAAACCGTTCGGATTCTAGTCTTGTCGGGCGATTACCTTTTAGTTTAATGATACTAAGATGCGCTTCTTTCACAGGATATCCTTTGTGGGAAAGCAGTGAGTGAAAAACCTCGTGAGGTAATTCTGAATGTGAATAAAATGATTGAAACGCAGAAAACCGTTTTTTTTCCTTTCAATGCACCCGAAATAAAAAGAACCGCAACAGAGATCAGCGGTCAAAAAATCCTTAATATTACTGCACCCCGACAATCCTTTATCTGAAAATTGCCGGGGTGCATGGAAATAGGAAAAAGCTACAAGAAAACGGCAGGTCTTCTTAATTTTTTCCGCAGGTGTCAGCGACACACATGTAGCTGCCGCCGCCGGCTACAGCATCCAGATCCGCGTCTGACAATTCGCCACCACGGCATTCGTTGAGCTCTGCCTGGGTAAAGTCAAATCCAGCTCCCAGAATAACTTTCTTCTTTTCTTCCACGGACTTTGCTTCATTGATCGATTTTGCAAACGCTTCATCCGCCTTATACTTGGCCAAAAACTTCTGTGCGCTTTCTACTGGCATTTCTCATCTCCTCCTGTTTTTAAAGGTAAGTTGCACTATCTTCCAGGCAGCGTAAAGGTCATTGGATAACTTAATCCATCGCACATGTATCCGCTACGCACATGTAACTGCCGCCGGCTACAGCATCCAGATCCGCGTCCGACAATTCGCCGCCACGGCATTTGTTGAGCTCTGCCTGGGTAAAGTCAAATCCCGCTCCCAGAATAACTTTCTTCTTTTCTTCCACGGATTTTGCTTCATTGATCGATTTTGCAAACGCTTCATCCGCCTTATACTTGGCCAAAAACTCTTTTGCGCTTTCAACTGACATTTTGTTTCCTCCTTTTGAAGCAGGTTAAATAGTATTACCCGTAACGTACGTCACAGGCAATTAACCGAACTGGTTAAAGCAAAATATTAAATTGCCACCGGCCACGGCGTCCAGATCCTCGTCGGACAATTCGCCACCGCATCTTAAAACTCCTCTTTAAGGTGAACGATATTTTCTACAAGAGAAATAATACGTTTCCATGAATAGATTATAATCTTGCTTTTTGCAATACAAAAAAGAAAATCGAGGTAAAAATATCATGTTGAGATGGGATTTATAGCACTATTCTGCGCGTGGGGATATATTTTTCACCAATTAGCCGCAATTTTTAAACACATATCCTTTCAGCGTACCTCAACGCTTTTTGAAGGATCGAGAGGGCTTTCTCAGAGGACAATTCTTCGATGGTAAAACAGGTTAGGATCATGATCGCAATGGCCTTCCACCGTTCTGTTTCGAAATTGTCTCTATGCTGGCGGTCAAATTCCTCAAGATTTTCCGAAGCCTTCTTTGCCAGGGTCTGAAGAATTTTAAAGGAGCCGTCCGAAAGAGGAGGCTTCCCCCGATAGTTCTCGAGCCGCCCTCCTTCCCGGTATTCGGGAAAATGTTCCAGTCCCAGAAAGCGCAAAAACCAGTCCGCCCGGTAACGGCCTGTGGCCGCCACAATCCCTATGTAATCGGCTATAAGTTCATCAATAAGTCGATTTTGCATGGATGAAAAAAGCTGCAGTGTTGCATAGTGAGTGCATTCATGTTCTCGTCGAATGATAAGGGAAAGCCGCTGCCACTCATCTTCAGAAAGCCCCATTTCAGGAGCCGATACCGCACTATAAGGCCCGTCGCTCAAAATAATGAAGCGATCCTGGTAAAGGTTCTTTTGCGGGATAATTCGCCTGAACTCCTCCTTCCACTGGTCTTCAGAACAGTTACGGCGATTTTCTGTCTCCCACCGCGCGCGGTATCTGACGATCCTGTCCCAGTTGTTGTACCCTGTGACGATGGCTGACCCCATGGATTTTGGGATGGGAGCGGGCTCATTCCTTTTGGTGAGAGCCCTGACAAGGGCGACAAACTCTTCCCTCACCGGGGTGGAAATGATCGGTATGCGCCCGGCAAGGGTCGGATGAATGGTCAGATGGAGAAGGTCAGACCTCTTCAGTTCGAGACCGGTTGCCTGGGGAATGTCTTGCGGCGGAACGCCTCTTAGCGTAACGGACCGGTAAAACGACTCTTCGCTGATACCCTTCCTGACCAGAAACCGGAGTTGTACCAGGTGACCCTTTAAGGAATCAAAGGCACCTTTAATGATGGCCTCCGATTCGTACTTCTCCCAGACGGAAATAAAGGGTTCGTCAGGCAGGGGCAAGGGAGTGATTCGGGACAGGCCGGTGTGATCATATGTATTCTCATTATAACGTAAGAGCTCATCCGTTTCAGAATCTGATGCTCCCAGTGATGCGAGCACATGTGCCCTGTAATCCTGATCTTTCAAAGCTTACGCCCCAACCTTTACTGACTTTTGTAATATTCAAAGCGGCCATTTCTGGCCTCTTTGATAAAGATCTCATCCTCTACAATATCACCGTTTTCGGCATACGTATGAAAACCCGTAGCCCCTTCCCAACCCTTCGTGGCGCGCAAGGCATCTGCAATGCGTGAGGGCACAGTGGATTGGGCCTTTTCCATAGCCCAGGCAAGGAGCTTCATTGCGTCGTAACCTTGGGCGGCCTTGGAATCAGGGATGGTATTGTATTTATCTGAAAAGGCCTTTACAAAATGCTGGACCTTTTTTTCTTTTCGTTCCGGATAAAACGGGGAACCTACAAATACATTGATGGCACTTTCGCCCGCACTCTTAAACAGTTCAGGCGAATCCAGTCCTTCCCCTCCTATGATGGGGACCTTGATTCCCAGACTCCTGGCTTCTTTAATAATATAACCCGCCTGAGGAGTAATACCGCCAAGGAAAACGGCATCGAAGGAAAAGTTATCGCTCCAGTAGGCAAAATCCTTTTGGAAATTTTTTATGTCACTCAAGGAGGTATAGTCGATCCGATCGACTATGGCGATTCCTTTTTTTTCAGCCTCCATCTCAAAGGCATCGGCCAATCTCTGTCCATACTCATCACTGGAATGGTATATTACCATGTTTTGATACCCTTGCCCGTCACAAAAATCGGCCAGTTCCCGGCCGAAGACGGAATCGCTTGGGATATTACGGAACACACATTTAAAACCCCGTTCGGTCAATCTGGGGGTTGTCGATGTTGGGGAAAGCATGAGCAGATCATAGTATTCGTAAATAATGGATGTGGCGTAGGATATATATGAATTATAATGTCCTATCATCGCGACCATATCTATATTTTCCGCGAATTGCTGCGCTACAATCTGTCCCTTGGTTACCGAAGCCTCGTCATCCCTCTTCACCACATGAATCCTTCGGCCAAGAACCCCTCCTTCATTATTGATCTCTGACAGGGCAAGCTCTATCCCCTGCCACAAGCCATTTTTTATCTCCGACCATGGCGCGGCAGCGCCTATGACAATCGGGCCAGTCGATTTCTCCGCCCGTAGGGCCCTTTTTTCACCGGGGTTGTCCCCACCCGTACAGGCCATTATGCCTAAAAGGAACACTGCAAGCCCTATTAAATATCTTTTTACCATAGCGTCTCCTTTTGCCGTGCTCTAATCCATAAATCAACAATCACCGCCCGCAAGGTCGTAGAGGTAATCATTAAGATTGATAGTAGCATGTAGGTATATTTCATAACCTACGCCAGTTGTCGTGCTGCCAGTTCGGCAAAAAAGCCCTTCTGCCTCATAAGTTCATGGTATGCACCTGATTCGATGATTTTTCCATCTTGAAGCACATAAATAAGATCTGCGTTCATTATTGTACTCAGTCTGTGAGCAATTACTACACGAGTCACCTCAAGCTTTTCCAGGCTGTGGCTCACAATTGCCTGAGTATGATTATCCAGAGCGCTGGTTGCCTCATCAAAGAAAAGGATTCGGGGTTTTTTAACGATAGCTCGGGCAATGATCAACCGCTGTCTTTGCCCCCCTGACAGGGTTCCTCCCCCGGCGCTTACCACCGTATGCATACCCATGGGCATTTCCTCAATATCCTTGTCGATACCCACCATGCGTGCCGCTTCCCAGGCATCATCAATGGTCAGATTGGAGGCCCCAATAATATTTCTAAAGATATCTCCCTGCATTAACTGAGCATTTTGCAATACGACACCGACTTGCTGTCGCACCTCACGAAAATCGAGGGATGCTAAATCGTGTCCGTCATAGTAAATGGCACCCGATTCCTGTTTCTCAAATCCGAGTAAAAGTCTCAAAAGTGTTGACTTCCCTGATCCAGATCCGCCAACCAGGGCGATGAACTGTCCTGGCGCAACCTGCAAAGAGACATCTTTTAATATGATCGGTCCATCGTGGCTGTAATGGAAATTGATATGGCTGACCTCAATCGCCCCGCTCAATGCTCCCGGGTGAGTCTCCCCCTGGTTCGTTTCGGGGGTCGCCTCGATAATTGGTTTGAGCCTCTCATAGAGTGGAATAATGCTCAGGGAGGTCGCCAAAGCCGCAGCCATTTGGAGCATGGCCATCTGAAAATTACAATAGGCGGCATTAAAGGCCAGAAAGTTGCCAGTGCTCAATCTTCCTCCGGTAGTTTTCCAGATTAACCAGGCAAATATCGACATAGAAGCGATAACGGGGAAGGCGGAATTGAATGAGGTTAGCATATTTTGAATAGTACCCGCTTTAAAGGCGAGTTCTTTCTTCTCGGCGAAGTTTCCTGCCCATGCCGCGAATGCACGGTCCTCAGTGCCGGAGACACGGAGCTTTGTAATGCCTGAAATAAACTGTAGAACCATGCCTGAAATCTTACCTTCGATTTCGTTTATTTTCCTCTGATAGCGGACAACCAGATAACTGGCAATGCCGGTGATAAGGATGCCTATCATGGATAATCCCACTCCGACGAGGGCGAGTCTCACATCGTAGTAAAAAAGCAGGGCCAGACTAAATATGGAAAACAGGCAGGCCAGTATTGCGTTTACGGTAACACCGGAAAGAAGATCTCTGATCTCGTTGACCCCCATAGCTCTTTTTGCCAGATCTCCGGCCGAATAGTCGCGAAAGAAAGGAACGGGAAGAGAGAGAAGCCGATCCCATATTGCCGCCTGAATGGATGAATCCGTCTTACCAACAATACGCAGCAGCGCAATGCTCTTGGTTACATCGAACATGAGCATTGCGACGGCGGCTGTAGCCAGAACCAGGGAAATCTGCATGAGCTGGCCCCGAGAGGCCTCGGGAATAACTCTATCGAAAATGATTCCCGTCATAATAGGTATAAGAAGGCCCAGAAGGGCTCCGAGGACCCCCATAAGAATAACAGACGTAAGAGCGCCACCGCACCCACGAAAGCCAAACTTTATCAGATCGAGCCCGGTCAGCGCCCGGTTCGGGAAGGGCCGATAAAAAGAATATGCCTCCGGTGCCAGAGATTCGACGGTGCGGGATGTCGCCATTTGTCGTGTCCCCATTGCCGGATCATAGATCGCGTACTTTCTCGGCGAAACTGAAATCAGGGCCACAGGTCTTTTTTCTTTATCGGCAAAGGCCAGAAGCGGGCCCTGGTCACGCCGCCACCAGGTTTCCTTGAGGATAACTTGTCGACTCCGAAAACCGGAACTTCGTGCGATATCTTCCAAAGAAAACCCATTGCCGCTGTCTTTCTCGGCTATGGCAGGCGAGCGGACTGCCATGCCGAGCGAATCTCCAATCATTCGACACGCCGCAAAAAGGGGATCTTCTTTGTCCTTTTGGGGGGCAACTACTTTCTTTTCTTCTTCCAGTATAGAACCCAGACGATAGAAGGCCTGGGCCAGTTGTGAACGTCTGGCTTCGTCTTTTGTATGGATACGCTCGCGCTCGTCCCTTTCGGTCAATTTTTGATTCAGGGCAAGGCACCTCAGGGCATATCGATGGAAATTACATAGCGCTTTCCACTCCCGATGTTTGCCAAAGAGCGTCTCTCCATCGATAACGGAAAAGGTTGTTTTTCCTTCTGTAACGATCCATGCGTTTGTGGAAAGGGGAAAGTATTCACCCTTGAGGATCTCGGGCCATTCACCTTTGCCCATCCACTGTAACGTTCCCTCGCTGGGCTTGATCCAGAGAGTCTTTTCAGGCGTTCGGAAATAGGTTTCCTCTTGGGTGAAAATATCGGAAGCGACATTAAGGTCGCTGAAGTCTCTGGGAAAGCGTATTTCTTTTCGAATTCCCGCGGATAACCTGCCGACCCACCGGTCGATCATGTCTCCCATCTTTTTTCGATAGGTTGATCCTTCCACGTCCTCAATAAGAGCGGACCTGGCATATTCCATGAGGGATGTATCGGGACCCCCCACGGCCAACAGGACTGCATCGTACTCTTTTCGGTCAGCTCTCATGCCGAAAAGTGCCTCTCCTTCATGGGCACGAAAGACATGGACGCGAGGCCCCTTCAGTTCTCCCTTATCCATCTGAACCGAGAAAACATCGACATTCCCGGAATGGACCACAAAGATCCGTTCTTCGTCATCAAGGAGAAGTGGTTTGTTTCCGCTCACCTTCCGGATTGAGCCTTCTGTCTCAAATATGTCGCTCATTGTCTCCATAAAAGAAAAGTTTCCTGTGTAGAGTCTTTATCCTCAACAACTGCGGTTTTTATGCCTCAGGATAATACTCCCAACCGCGTGGGAACATCACTGTTCATTTATCAGATCGGCGTAGAGCCCTGCCGCATCAAGCAGTTCTTCATGGGTTCCCCGTTGTACAACCTTTCCACGGTCAAGAACGATGATCTCATCACAATCCCGAATCGTGCTCAAGCGATGGGCAATAATGACGCAGGTGCATCCCCTTCGTCTGAGGTTATCATCGACAATTTTCTCCGTATACGGGTCCAGGGAACTGGTAGCTTCATCGAGGATAAGAATAGTCGGATTGTTCACCAGGGCTCGGGCTATTTCAAGGCGTTGCCGCTGGCCGCCGCTGAAATTTTTTCCCCCTTCCGCTACTATGCTTGAATATCCCCCCCGCACCGCGATATCGGAATGGATGGAGGCATCCTGTGCGGCCCTCGTGATCGTGGATTCACGAACGGTATCATCCCACATGGTGAGATTTGACTTGATTGTTCCACCGAACATAAAAATGTCCTGATCCACCATAGCCAGGGAGTTATATAATACATCGCGTGGAATCTCGGGTATGGTCATGCCGTCAAGGGTGATGCGGCCATCCCAGGGATCGTAAAAACCCGCAATAAGTTTCGCGATCGTCGATTTTCCCGATCCGGACCCTCCTACCAGCGCCACACGCATACCCGGATTCAAGGCCAGACTGAAATCTTCTATAAGGGGGGGGGCAAGACGACTGTACCCAAAGGTTAGTTTGTGGAGTTCCAGCTTCCCCGATAGTTTTGCGGGCATGGATTCAGCCGGCTCAGTTTCCTTGACTGCAAAACGCTTATCGACGGGATTTCGCTCTACGTCATCCAGCCGATCCATGTCTGCATGGGTTTCCTGCAGGAGGCTTCCCAGATTGACCATCTGGTTGACCGGCTGCATAAAACTCATCATGAGGCTTTGAAAAGCCACCAGCATTCCCATGCTCAAGTGGCCTTCCATGACACGAAGTCCACCAACCCCCAGTATGGCCACGATATTCAGACTCGTTAGAAAGGGTGGTATGAGAGTAAGTGTCTGGGTGAAAAGGGCGAGCTGTTGCTGCGCATTCAGGACCTTTGCCTGATAGCCTGACCATTGTGAGAAAAAATCAGATTCCGATCCGGTGGCTTTTAGCGTCTCAATCATTTGCAGGCCCATCATGGCCGTTCCCATCATCTTGCCTGCATCCTGCTGCAGGCGCATATTAAGATTCTTTCGCTTACGCGACACGTATTTTAAAACGGCAAGATTCAGAAGGGCGATAACAATGCCCAGCAGGGTGAGGACCACGTCGTACTGAATCATAAGAGCCGCATAAAACAAAACCAGCACCAGATTAATGACATTGGTAGTCAGTTCCCCTGAAAGTATATGGGCAACCTTGTCATTAAGTAATACGCGATTGCCCACTTCTCCCCCGAATCGCTGGGCAAAGAATTCAATAGGCAGCCGGAAGACATGCTGGAAAAACTTACTTGAAGATGACAGGGCAAGCTTGGTTTCAAACCGCAGGAGATAGTGTCCCTGCAGCCAGGTGAGGGCTGCGCGCAGAAGGGCCGCGAGTCCCATCGCCAGGAGAAGAGGTTGCAACCATCCCTCCATCCTTTCAACCAGAATATAATCCACAAAGATCTTGGTAAAAATCGGGATTACAAGTCCCGGAATAACCAGAAAAAGACCGGCCAGGACCACGTAGATGAGGGCCATCTTGCCCCCCACAAAGCGTTTTCGAAGGGAACGGACAAGGCTCTTTTTCTCTCCGCCTTTTCGAAAGTCGTCAGTAGGTTTGAAAACCATAATGACGCCGGTAAAAGATTCATCAAATTCCTCTTTAGAAACCACTCTGGGGCCCGTGGCGGGATCATTCAGGTAAGCGCGCCCTTTTTTAATCCCTTCGAGAACAACGAAATGATTGAAATTCCAGAATACAATCATTGGAAAAGGGAATTCACTCAATTCTCCCAGCTCTTTGCTGTACCCCTTAGCCTCCAGTCCGTACCTGCGCGCGGCTTTCAGAATATTACTTGCCTTACTGCCATCCCTCGAAACCCCGCATTCAACTCTAAGCTCTTCCAGAGAAACAAACCGCCCGTAATAGCCGAGAATCATCGCCAGAGCCGCCGCGCCACACTCCACCGCTTCCATCTGGATAACCGTCGGTGTCTTCACACGTCTGTTACGCCATGCTTTTTTCGGTGTGTTCATCTTTAAGATCCTTCAGTTGTATCGTCACCGACCCCAAGGACGTGTTTTTTGAAAAAGGGAATGACGAGATCTATGGGACGCTGTTCGGAAACCGTTACTGTTGCGTTGCAGAGCGTTCCCCCATTGACCTTTATCGGAGGGCCTTTTGAAGAAGACCACTTAAACCCGCTGGCCGTTCGGGGATCTGGAATCAGTTCGGCCCGCACTTCGACGGGCACCATACCTAAAGAAAATTTGTCCACCAGCGCTTCGTTTTGAAGCTGATTCATCATTCCCCGGTGGGTGGAAGGGAACGCCGAAACGCTTGTGACCAAACCATGAATAAATCCATACTGTTCTTGTTTAACAGTGGAGGGAGAAATCTGGGCATTCATTCCAAGTCGAATTTTTTTACCGTCGCGGGGTGAAAAATAGAGCACGGCTTCGAGGTTCTTTATCTCCTTGCCCATAAGTTCGACAGTCATGATCTGCTGGCCTTCGGAAACAAGAGAACCTTCATCGACAGATACTTCCAGTATGCGTCCCGTGTAGGGACTGATGACTTTCGATTCCTCATTAAAACTATACTGTAACCGTTCGAGGGTCCTTTTGGCCTCGTTTATTTTCTGATCTATTGCCGAAAGGTCGTTTCCCTGTTGATTTTTGAGCTGTATCTCCTTGATGGAAAGAAGTTTCAACTGGTTAAACTGTTCTCTGATTTTTTGCTCCGTGTCGCTTAATTGCTCTTGCGTATCTATCAGTTGCTGTTTCGTTATCAAGCCCATGTTCATAATGGCCGTTTGGTCTTCTATCTTTTTGTTGAGCCAGCCGACCTGCTCTTTAAGGGCCTCGATTGCGCTATTGATATTTTCCTTCTGCTCCTTTCTGGACTCCTTGTCCAGTACCATTTCCCGGGTTCCGAATTGGGCGATACGGACACGTTCCTTCTCAAACTCTGCGAGAGCAGCCCTGGAGCCTCTTATCTGATCGAGGAGTTGAGGCTGTTCGAGCCGTGCGACTACCTGTCCACAGCGAACGGTATCGTGCACACTGAAGTAGCGGTATTGGACACGTCCCGAAGTATCAGGAACAATTGCGTAGACCCCCCCCGATTTCATCAGTATTCCTTGACCCGTGACCCTGTCGGGTATGATTCCCAAGAATCCCCAGAAGACGGCACATATTAAGAGACCTATAAGCGCAATCAGGGCAACCCAGCCTTTCGGTGTGGTGATTTTCATGAGCTGATCCAGTTGCTCTGGAGACGACAGCCGCTCTAAGGCTACCTTTCTAAAGATCTGTCCACTCATGGTCGATAAACCTCCTTGTTAATAAGTGTGACGATGCCTATGGAATGGGGATCGTTGTCAGTTGTTCCGTGGTGACGGTATAGCACCCCTTGTTCTCTCCTAGCAGGGTGCCTGTTGCGAAACGAAGTTGAAGCACGGCAAGGGCATATTCTGTTTGTGCGGAGACCTCTCCCTGCAGGGCAGTTCTGAACCGATCTTTAATATCCAGGACATCAATCACGGTGGACATTCCCATATGAAGCTTCATATTTTCATTATCCAGTGCCTTACGAGAATATAACACTGCCTTTTGCGCTTCTCCAAGTTCCGCCGTCTTTTGTATGAGCGCGTGCATGGCGACGACGACACAAGAATGGATATTTCTCTCCAAATCAGCCGTCTGAATGCGCGTTTTTAGGTGGGAAGATTTTCTCTGATGTAAAAGGCCACTCGACGTGTTGTTGCCGAAGGGATATTGCAAACTGAGGGTTGCACCGCCGTTTAAGCCCTCTACATTTTCGCGAAAGGCATTATAATAGCCGGATTTTCTGTCTGTTTCATCGAGGCTTTGATATCCCATGCTTAACGAAAGATCCAGTTGAGGTTTCATATTGATCCGGGCGGCGGTCAGGAGAATCATAGCCTCTTTTTCAAGCTTTTCCAGTGCCAGGAGGTCAGTCCGGTTTTTATTAGACAGTTGAATGAATTTCATTTTATTGTTTTCGATGGAAAGACTTTTACCTGAAAGCGACCCTGGGAATGTATCGGAGGGGAGCGGAAGCTTAGTGACATCATGAAACTGTAGCCCCATCGCGATACCCAAATGCTGGCGGGCCTCGTAAAGGGTCTGCTCACCCATGATGCGAGCCATTGTTTTTGATGCCAGATCAGCCCGAAGCTGGTCAAGATCGGACCGTGGTCGCTCATCCGCATTTACCAGCTTCTCAACATCTTGCAGTAGTTTGATCGATCTGGATTCGGCTTCTTCCAGGATTTCAAGATTTTCTTTGGCCGCCGCTACCTCCCAGTAGGCATTGGCTGTTTCCAGGACGGCGGTCGAATAGGTATGGCGAAGGCTCAATTCGGAGGCCTCAACCTGGCTTTTTGCGGCTGCTTCACCAGCGGCTGCCGATTCCCTCCCTCTTCCGCTCAGGAGGGGCAAGGTTATGACAAAATTAACGCTTCCTTCATTGATCGTGGGGGCCCCTGAGCTTTGATCGTCGGTACGCGTCATCTGAGCGTTGGGACCCACTGTGATGCCGTTGCGAAGCTTTTTATTCAGACTGACGGTATAGGTAGTCACATCCGAAGCATCTTTTGAAGTGCCGTAGGTTAATTGATCGGCTGCGGTAAACGGCTTATTTTCATGTGTGCGGCTGATATTCGTGGTAAGGGTAGGGTCGAAGGCGCCGCGGGCTTGTTGTAGCGCCCCCTTGCTTATCTCTACAACCTCTTCCTGTATCTTGATGGATGGCTGGTTCGAAAGAGTTGTTCCTATTGCTTCGATAAGTTTCAGTCCTTGCTCAGATTGCTCTGAGAGACTCGGCGAAACGAATATGAGCAAAGAGAATATACCGTAACAGACCGCAATCAGCAAAATAACCCTGTTTTTTAGCATAAGATTCCCCAATGTAACGCCGGCTTACGCCGCGCAGTGACGTTATCACCTTTATTTTTATTAATTTCAAGTATTATTGTGCCTGCTCAAGTAGAGATGCCAAGCTCCTCAGCTCTTTCACGTATACGCCTTATAACCCTCGGGACACTTTGGATTCGGCACAGATACTTGTATTCGCGTAATGTCATTGATGGTGTTGTAAAAAGTCCCAAAACCGTCATACGGGCTTGATATGCCTGCCCCATACCTGATACAGGTGTATCCATAAACTGCTGAATTTACTGGATTCCGGCTTCCGCTTGTCTGCGTGCGACGCACAGGCAGGCCGGAATGACGAAAAATGGCGTTTTCTGACTTTTTACGAATGCGTCAAATTTAAATCTTACGGTTGTTTTTACGCTGCTTTCAAGGGAAAACAAGAGAAAAGTTCACATTTGGGAAAAGGAATGCGCCGCATGCGGTTACAGCTCAGTTCGACCTTCGGGGGTTCCCTTACTCCGGCATGGGCCTTACCAGCTCGCGGATTTTGCCGGTCTCAACGGCGTCGAGGAATTCTTCTCCCAGTCGTTCGCTCTCTTTTATGGCCCTGTTCCAGTAATCCATGCGTTCATTGTCTCTTCCGCTGAAACGCTGAAAATCTTTCCGGTCGGGTATCTTTCCATAGGGGAGCCGTTTTATAAACTCTTCGGAAGGGTGCAGGAGGAGCACGTTTTCCATATTTGAAGGGTCCGGCTTCCTCCATGAGAGCTTCTTATCAAACCATCCCGGTATGACGCGATTCGTATAATGAGGGAAGAGCACGATGCCGCCATCATCTTTCGTGAAGGGTATGTCCATGTGGTAATCTATTATGCCCCCATCCCTGTAAGCGCCCCTCCGGGCGCCCGGTATGTCGGTGACGCGGGACATGGCTACGGGGATCGATCCGGATGCCAGGAGGGCCTGCCGGAGGTTTTTCTCAGTGAGAGGGACCTGGCGGATGGGGAAACCGTTCATGTTGAAAAATGGAGGAATTTCTCTTTGATCGTACAGCAGTGTCCTTTCGAAAAAGAAGCTGAGGGACTTTCGGCTGATGGTGTTGGAAAGGGTGGCGAGAAGCAGTCCGGGCAGAAGCGCCCCCATCCGGTCGCTTGCCGTAAGACCCCTGCATCTGGTCGACATCATATTCAGTCTTAGATATGAATGATTCAGTATCTCATCTACCCCTGTATCACCGAGAAAGGTCTCCAGAAAGGCGATACTTTCGCTGGTGATCTCTTCCCGCGAGGGGTTCCGGGAGTAGTGCTGGTGTACATATGTGGTCCGAAATCTATCGATGGCTTCCAGGGGCCTTTTCTGTGAAACAGATGCGAACCTCCAGGCAGCCGCGGATGAACCCAGCAAAAACAGGGGCTCTTTCCTTCCTGTGAGCCAGGTCGAAAAGATGGCTCCATCGAGATGACCCAGAATCAGGCATTTCGGGCCGCCGGCCGCCCCGGTGACAACCTTTACCTGATCAGGGCTTATACCACCCTCCCTGATTATCTTCAGTGCTTTTCTTCCCGCTAAAAATGAAAGATTCACTGACATAAATTATCGCCCCCTTTGAATGGTTGCTCTGCGCATGATTAAGAGTATGCCGCAAAGAAGTAATACGATTCTCCCAAGATATCAACCAATTTTTTCAGATTGTTTCAATTTTCTATTGACAACGGTTTCATTCCGTATTACTACTGGCTCTCATTTTTTTGAGAGGATACAGATGTCGGCGAGAAACCTTATTAGCATCATCATAATTAGCGAGCTCCTTATAGGGAGAACGCATATTTGTGACCTGATGATGGAATAAGTTTCCGAAAAGAGAAAAAATCAAAATCCGTTATCAGGCCTGCTGATAGCGGATTTTTTGTTTTAAGGAGAGTAGAAGACAATGAAGAGCATGGATGTGTTGATTTACGATACCACTTTGAGGGATGGCACGCAGGGATACCAGATAAGCTTTTCTGCGGAGGACAAACTGCGCATAGCCAGAAGGCTGGATGACGCCGGGTTCCACTATATAGAGGGAGGCTGGCCGGGTTCAAACCCCAGGGATATGCGGTTTTTCAAGATGGCCAGAGAGATCGAGTTCAAAAACGCGAGGCTTGCAGCGTTTGGCAGCACGAGAAAGCCTGGTTTGTCACCTGATGATTGCCCCAATATACGGGCGTTACTGGAGGCGGATACACCGGTTGTGACCATTTTTGGAAAGAGCTGGGATCTTCACGCGACGGAAATCCTGGGAGTTTCGCTGGACGAAAACCTGTCACTGATCAGTGATTCTATCCGGTATCTTAAGTCAAAGGGCAAAGAGGTAATCTATGACGCGGAGCATTTTTTTGATGGCTACAAAAATAACACCAAATACGCTTTCAAGACGATACAGGCAGCCTTGGACGCAGGCGCCGACAATATAGTCCTCTGTGATACCAATGGAGGGACCCTCACGTGGGAGCTGAGCGAGATTTTTAAAGATGTGGCGTCCCTGATTCCTCCGAAACTTCTCGGCCTTCACGCCCATGATGATTGCGGTCTGGCGGTAGCCAATTCGCTTTACGCCGCCATGCTCGGGGCCAAAATGGTTCAGGGGACGGTAAACGGGTATGGTGAGCGATGCGGGAATGCCGATCTGATCTCTGTCATAGGTAATCTTGACCTGAAAATGGGAAAAAAATGTCTCCCGGAATCATCAATCCGGTGTCTCACCAGTCTGTCGCATTATGTAAGCGATGTTGCCAATACTCCCCCTGTCAAGTCGAAACCCTTTGTCGGCAGCAACGCGTTTGCCCACAAAGGGGGCGTGCATGTAAGCGCTGTCTTAAAAAATTCTGTGGCCTACGAACACACAGATCCAGAGCTCGTGGGAAACAAACGCGGGGTGATCGTGTCGGATCTTTCGGGGAAAGGTAATATTGAGCATAAGGCGAAAGAACTGGGCATTGATCTTGGCAAAGACAGCAGTGTGACCAAAAAAATTGTCCGGGATATAAAAAGGATGGAAGATGAAGGATATCAGTTTGACACTGCTGACGGCTCTCTTTCACTCTTGATGAAAAGGGCGATCGGCAGCTTCAGGGAACCCTTCCTCCTTGAGTCCTTTCGTGTGATAGATGAGAAGACAAAGGACAATTCCTCCCACTCTCAGTCTATGATAAAGATATCCGTGGGTGGAGAATATGAGATTACCGCCGCCGAGGGGAATGGGCCTGTTAATGCCCTGGATAATGCCCTCAGAAAGGCATTGAGCAAATTTTATCCCCGGATCAGCGAAATGAATCTTGTAGACTTTAAGGTCAGGATACTGGAAGGAACCGATGGAACTGCGGCAAAGGTGCGTGTCCTGCTGGCATCGCGTGATAACAGTGAAGAGTGGACCACTGTCGGGGTGTCTGAAAATATTATAGAGGCAAGCTGGCACGCGCTGGTCGACAGTATACAGTACAAATTGAGTAAGGATGACGAAACTGATCATGTCCCTGAGGAGGAGAAATAGATGAAATCAGAAAGAGACAGGGTGTATATATTCGACACAACCCTGCGTGACGGGGAGCAGGCCCCCGGGTTCAGCATGAACCCCACCGAAAAGCTCCGATTTGCGAAGCAGCTCGAACGGCTGGGCGTCGATATTATCGAGGCGGGGTTCCCCATCGCATCCGAGGGGGATTTTGAGTCGGTTAGGCAGATAGCCGGTGAGATAACGAAGTCGCAGGTTGCCGGACTCTGCAGGACCAGTCTGGGAGATATCGACCGGGCGTGGGACGCGATCAAGGGTGCGGCCATTCCCCGGATACACACCTTTATCTCGACATCCGACATACACCTCAACCACATGTTGAAGATGACGAGGGCGCAGGTCCTGAAGGAGGCGCGCGCGGGGGTGAAACATGCTCGCAGTCTCACGGAGAATGTGGAATTTTCGGCCCAAGACGCCACGCGGACCGACAGGAAGTATCTGGCTGAGATCGTGGAGGCCGTCATAGACGAGGGGGCCGTGACCGTCAATATCCCCGATACCGTGGGGTATGCCATGCCGGAAGAATTCGGCGAACTGATAGCGTACCTGTTCGATACCGTGGGCAACATCCACAAGGCCGTTATATCGGTCCACACCCATGACGACCTCGGCGTCGCGGTCGCCACCTCTCTTGCCGGCCTGAAGGCGGGGGCGCGGCAGGTGGAGTGCGCGGTAAACGGCATCGGCGAGAGGGCGGGGAACGCCTCGCTGGAAGAGGTTGTCATGGCCCTCGAGACGAGAAGGGACATCCTGGGGCTCCACACAAATATCAAAACGAAACATATCTATCCCACCTCACGGCTCCTGGCCGAGATAACGGGGGTCGAGGTTCAGCCCAATAAGGCGATCGTCGGAGCGAACGCCTTCGCTCATGAGTCCGGAATCCACCAGGACGGCCTCATCAAGGAGAAGACAACCTACGAGATCATGACCCCGGAGAGGGTGGGGGTCTCGGAGACGAATATCGTCCTGGGGAAACACTCCGGAAGGGCCGCCATCAGGGATCGCCTCAAAAAGATGGGATTCGATCTTGCCAAGGAGGAGGTCGATACGGTATTTAAGCGGTTCAAGGAGCTCGCGGACATCAAGAAGGAGATGTTCGATGAGGACATTGAGGCGATCATTGCCGAGGATGTATTCCGAAGGGCGGAAAAGTACAAGCTCCTGTACCTCAGCGTGGTGAGCGGCAACGCGGCCATCCCGACCGCGACCGTTAAGATGGAGATAGACGGTGAGGTTGCGCAGGAGGCGTATTTCGGCGTGGGGCCGGTCGACGCCACCTTTGCCACCATCAGGAAGATGACGGATACGAATCATCGCCTGGTTAAATATCAGGTGCATGCCGTGACGGAAGGGACCGACGCCCAGGGTGTGGTGACCGTTCAGCTCCGGCACAAAGAAAGGATCGTCTCGGGGCGGGGTTCGGACCCCGACGTCCTCGTCGCGACGGCAAAGGCGTACATCAACGCGCTCAACAGGATCGAGTCGTTCCAGATGCGTGATGATAAAAAATAGCAAATCCCCAAGCAAGAAACACAGGAGATAACGAATATGTCAATGACCATTACAGAGAAAATCCTGGCCGCTCATGCCGGGCGGGACCGGGTTTCCCCCGGAGACCTGATAGAGGCAAAGGTTGATGTGGCCCTCGCGAATGATGTGACGGCGCCCCTTGCAATCAAGGTATTTGGTGAGATAGGGGTTAAGAAGGTATTTGACGCCGGCAGGGTGGTCCTGGTGGCGGATCACTTTGTTCCCAACAAGGATATCGCCTCGGCGGAGCAGGTCAAGCTTGTGCGTGAGTTTGCCCGGCGGCAGGACCTGAGAAACTACTTTGAGGGGGGCGAGTCTGGAATAGAGCATGTAATACTTCCCGAGAAGGGACTTGTTCTTCCTGGGCAGCTCATTATAGGAGCCGACAGCCATACCTGCACCTATGGCGCTTTGGGTGCATTTTCCACCGGCGTTGGGAGCACTGATCTCGGGGCGGTGATGGCCACCGGTGAAATATGGCTAAAGGTCCCGCCGACCATCCTGTTGAGATATGAAGGTTCTCTTGGGCCCCATGTGGGAGGAAAAGATCTGATATTGCACACTATTGGTCTTCTGGGGGTGGAAGGAGCTCTCTATTGTGCCATGGAATTCACCGGCAGTGTGATCAGCAACCTTCCCATGTATCAGAGATTCACAATGTCCAATATGGCCATAGAGGCCGGTGGGAAAAACGGTATCATAGCGCCTGATGAAACAACGCTTGCCTATGTTGCCGAGAGAACATCTTTAAAACCCGATATATTCAGGAGTGACCCTGACGCGCAATATGAAAAGGTTATAGATATTAACGTGGATGGGATAGAACCGCAGGTCGCGTTTCCTCACCTTCCTTCGAACGTGCGTCCGGTTTCAGAAGTGGGGAATATCTCGATCGATCAGGTGGTCATAGGTTCCTGCACGAATGGATCGCTGGAAGATCTCCGTGACGCGGCAAGTATCCTGAAGGGAAGAAAAGTCTCCCCGGGCCTGAGACTCATAATCATGCCCGGTTCACCGTTGATATACAAGCTGGCAATGCAGGAAGGTATTCTGGAGGCATTTTTGGAAGCGGGGGCTGTTATCGGTCCGCCCTGCTGCGGTCCCTGCCTGGGTGGACACATGGGTATACTAGCGTCTGGTGAAAGGGCCGTGGCCACGACAAATCGTAATTTTGTAGGGAGAATGGGACATCCGAAGAGCGAAGTCTATCTTGCCAATCCCTTTGTGGCGGCGGCATCCGCAGTGCTGGGAAGGGTTGGCGGACCCGATGATCTGTAACGAGGTTAATTTTTCTAAAATGGAGAAGATGATGATAAATGGGAAAATATGGAAATTTGGCGATGATATTGACACGGACGTTATCATTCCCGCGAGATACCTGAATGTGTCTGCCGAGGATGAACTGGCAAAAAACTGTTTTGCCGATATCAGGCCGGATTTCGCTGGTGGAGTTTCGGTGGGCGATATCCTGGTCGCTGGAAATAACTTCGGATGCGGATCTTCGCGTGAACACGCGCCCCTCGCGATAAAGGCGGCGGGTATCAGGGTGGTTATCGCTAAAAGCTTTGCCAGGATTTTCTACCGAAATGCCTTCAATATAGGCCTGCCTCTGTTGGAGTCCGCTGAGGCTTCAATAGGCTTGCCCGACGGTCAAGATGCCATCGTCGATCTTGCCGCCGGAAGAATCGAAGGAAATGGCCGGGTGTTTCAGGCCAGTCCCATCCCTGATTTTATGGCGAAGCTGATCGACGCGGGCGGACTGGTGGATTATATAAGGAAGGTAAAGATTGTAAGATAATCATGGGTTCACTATACGTTTTACAATTTCACTCCCCATTTCAGCTGTTCCGATAATGTCACTTGTGCCGGCGGCAATATCCACGGTGCGCATCCCGGATTCTATGGTTTTTGTGACGGCATCCTCAATGGCTTTGGCGGCATCTTCATGATTCAGAGTGTGCCTTAAAAGCATGGCGGCCGATAATATTTGCGCGATGGGGTTCGCAATTCCCTTCCCCGCAATATCAGGCGCCGATCCACCAGCGGGTTCGTACAGGCCGAATCCCGTTTCGTTGAGGCTGGCAGATGCCAGAAGTCCCATGGATCCGGTCAACATGGCGCATTCATCGGAAATAATATCCCCGAACAGATTGCCGCAGAGCATGACATCAAACTGATGGGGATCTTTGACGAGCTGCATTGCCGCGTTGTCGACATACATATGATTGAGCTCAATGTCGGGATACTCTTTCCCTATCCCACTCACCACTTCCCTCCAGAGGACCATTGAGGAGAGGACATTGGCCTTGTCGATAGATGTCACCTTTTTCTTTCTCAATCGTGCCGCGTTGAAGGCCATTCTCGCTATCCGTTCGATCTCACCCCTTGTGTATATCATTGTGTCAAAGGCAGTTTCGTCCTGACCGCTCCCCTCTCTCCCGCTGGGTTTGCCGAAATAGATGCCCCCGGTAAGCTCACGTACGCAGAGTATATCAAAACCTTCTCCAACTATTTCGGGACGCAATGGGCTGGAGGCCGAAAGGGCGGGGAAGATTCTGGCCGGTCTGAGATTGCAGAACAGACCGAAATGTTTCCGGAGGGGAAGCAGGGCCGCCCTCTCAGGTTGCTTATCGGGAGGAAGTGTCTCCCATTTGGGACCTCCCACTGAACCGAAGAGAATCGCGTCGCTGTCCTCGCACAATTTCAGCGTTGAAGGAGGGAGGGCTTCGCCGTGCCTGTCTATGGCACATCCCCCCGCATCCGCAAAGTCATAGCGAATTTCAAGTAAAAATCTCTTTTGTACAGCGTCCATCACCTTGACCGCTTCCTTCATTACCTCCGGGCCTATCCCATCGCCCGGAAGGATCGCAATTTTTTTCACAATTCAGTGCTCCTTTCACAGTTTACAGTTTACGGTTCACAGTTCACATTTTACAGCTTACAGCTCACAGCTTTCCCGATAACCTATGCGGCAATTGGCTTTTTCAATTCTCTGTTTTTTAAACCGTGAACCGGTAACTGTGAACCGCAAACCGTTCGTAGTACAATGCGCGGATTATTGCAACAGCTTTTGCGCTGAAGCGGGATTTTATATTGACTTAAAATGGTTAGAATGTTAGTGGAATGCCCACTTTATAATAGATAAAATGCAGGCAGGAAAAGTTAAGATATGCTTGATATAAAGTTTATAAGAGAAAACACTGATCTCGTCAGGGTAAAACTGAAGGAGAGAGGGGATGCCATTGATCTGGATCAGTTCTCCGCGATGGATCGAAAGAGGAGAGACATCCTCCAGGAAGTGGAGACTCTGAGGAGTGACAGGAACAGCGTTTCAAAGGAGATAGGAAGAAGGAAAAAGAGTGGGGAAGACGCGTCCGGGATTATTGCAGAGATGGGCAGTGTATCCTCCAGGATAAAGAAACTGGACGAATCGCTTAAAGAGACCGAAGCATTGCTGAACGCTTTGATAATGACCATACCCAACATGCCCCATGAGTCGGTTGTCTGTGGGACAGGGGACGAAGACAATCCTGTGGTAAGAAAGTGGGGAGAGAAACCGCAGTTTGATTTTGAGCCCAAACCCCACTGGGATATAGGCGAAGAACTGAATATACTGGACTTTGCCTGTGGTGCCAAGATAGCCGGCGCGCGTTTTACCGTTTACAGGGGCGCGGGTGCCCGGCTGGAAAGGGCGCTGATAAACTTCATGCTTGATCTCCACACGATGGAGCATGGCTACACAGAAATATTGACTCCATTCATGGTGAACAGCGAAAGCATGACGGGGACGGGACAGCTTCCCAAATTCGAAGAAGATCTTTTCAAGATAGCAGGCACAGACTATTATCTCATTCCCACGGCGGAGGTGCCTGTCACCAATATACACAGGGATGAGATACTGGATGAAAAGAACCTTCCAGTTGGTTATGTGGCCTATTCAGCCTGTTTCCGGGCAGAGGCCGGTTCTTATGGAAAGGACACGAGGGGGCTGATAAGACAGCACCAGTTCAACAAAGTGGAGATGGTGAAATTCACCAGACCGGAAGAATCGTATGATGAACTGGAGAAATTGACAGCGAATGCCGAGGAGGTCTTGAAGAGGCTTGGTATCCATTTCCGGACTGTTAATCTGTGCACGGGTGATCTGGGGTTTTCCTCCGCGAAGACTTATGACCTGGAGGCATGGCTGCCCGGACAGGATACCTACAGAGAGATATCCTCCTGTAGCAACTTTGAAGCCTTTCAGGGGCGCAGGGCGAATATCAGGTTCCGCCGCGAGGAAAATTCAAAGGTTGAGTATGTTCACACACTCAACGGTTCAGGTCTTGCCATAGGACGGACAGTGGTGGCGATACTGGAAAACTACCAGCAGAAGGACGGAACGGTGATTGTTCCTGAAGCGCTGAGACCTTATATGAATGGGGTTGACAGGATAGTCCAGAATAAATAAAGTGAACAATGCAAAATCGGAGGGATGGCCGAGAGGTCGAAGGCGGCGGTCTTGAAAACCGTTAACCGAAAGGTTCGCGGGTTCGAATCCTGCTCCCTCCGCCATATAA
>JAFDBG010000069.1 GCA_019313385.1 Deltaproteobacteria bacterium
CTTCAAAATAATCCCGATACTGTCAACCTTTTCCCCTATAGACCGCGCCTTCTTGAACCATGGATTAGTACCGAGCACTCGTTCCTCGACTCGGGACTAATCCTTTTTTTGTTATGAGCTGGTCATTTTTGCTTCTCATACTCTTCCAGACCGGAAAGCTTCTTCTCAAGCGATGTAAGAACACTCTGCATGTTCTTCATTAGATCGGCCGTTAGGGTGGATTTGTAATCAGTCGCCCCATGGACAATCTGGTTTCTAATTTGCCGCAGTTGATCAATTTCAGAAGCTAACGACTTGTCAAGCGTCTTGTCTCGTGCAAGGAAAC
The DNA here is from genome assembly GCA_019313385.1 of Deltaproteobacteria bacterium. GTDB lineage: Bacteria > Desulfobacterota > Syntrophia > Syntrophales > UBA2210 > UBA2210. The sequence goes on from JAFDBG010000069.1 coordinate 326, forward strand.
TGGGAATTGGGCCAATGTTGATTAGTTGGCCTTCCCGCCGGTCAGGGTAGGTTAATTCCGCAAGACGATGCATCACTCGCTCAATCGAAACCCATGTAGCCATGAACTCACCGAGGAGTTCTGTTGCCGGGCTTGCATGTGGCACGAGTCCCTCGCCAAACAAGTTCTTGAACATGAGATTGGCGAGTTCCGCGTAGATCTCGACTTTATCACGCTCAACAGTAAGACCATTCCCTTGGTGGTAAAGTTCGTTTCGCAGGCGGTGGTACCACTCAATCGTGCCAAGATCGATCCCGTCCAGCTTATCAGGAGCGTGCTTCTCCAGTCCGTCGAGCAGAGCCGGAAAGCTTTCCGCAATGTCATTAAATTCTTTCCTGGAGATGGACAATCCCGTGATTCTTTTGGGAAGACCCAAATAGGTCTTTATCATGAGTTCGACGGCATTATCGATACTGATCATTGCGAGGCGACGATTGGTGTCTGTGTCACGATTGAGAAGAGACAATCCATGCCGCAGGATTTCACCAGGTCCAGATGCCCACGGAAGTTCTGATGTCTTTTTCATAATTCCTTACTCATAACGATGAACTCACCAGAAAACAGGGCAATACAGGATTTCAATATTCCACGGCTGCCCCGCCCTGGTTTTCTGGTGTAGTGTCAGGTTATGCCGTGATATTGCGTTTAATGTTTTCAGACTCAATGATAAGAGTTTTATAGAAATTTAAAACATCATCACGACACGGGTCATGGGGGTCATTTTGAACCATAATTGCACCATATTGGTTTAAATCCCGTATTGACTGCATAAGCCGAGGATGTTTACTGAAATGCCCGGCGAGCTGGTCCAGTTTTTTATAAATGGACGAAAACTCCTCTCTCTTCAGCTGCTTGGCCTTGTGGCTTGTAACTATCTCTTTGGCTTCTCCTGCCAGCTCCTCCAATTCAGATAGTTTCTTCATTAGAGGTAAATTTTCTTCTAATTTAAGGCGCAGAGAATATTTAAGTTTCTCCATTTTTTTATCATGCGATTGCTTATTGAAGTAAATAAACATTCCCCAAAGTACATTAACTAAGCCGAATGCCCATGCAAAATATTTCGGATTTTTCTGTATTAATTCGTAAATTATTTCCATTTGTTACCTTGTATAGGCATAACCATTGATTATCAGGCAAACTTGCCCTGATATGATGATATTGACGGTATTTTCGGGCATATTTGCCTTGCCCTATTATCTTCTAAAAAATAGTGACATTTCCCTCGCCGAATCGTGCTGCTTGCTTTAGATTAGAAATGCCCCCCCACGGAAAGCAATAAGAACAATACACCTTGAAAATATTCTGTCAAGAAACTTATATAGTTGAAGATCTGTTACGATAATTATCCGTCACAACTCTTCCCATCTGAGCAGGGCGGTCAGGTAGATCCCCGCGCGGATCTGGCTGACCGGGATATCTTTGAGGTGTGCCAGCATCTTGCGGTAGGCCTCAAGCTGGGGGCGGTATAGTTCTCTCTCATGGGAGATGAATTCCTCCATCGGCTGGCCGTCTTCGGGGCGTGAGGTCTTGAAGTCGCAGATCCACCAGGTATCTCCATCGATCGCCGCGAGATCGATAATGCCGGAGCGCACGCGCGCCTCTGCGGGTGTGTCTTCTATCTCCCATTCGCTTTTTGTTTCAGGCGATTTCATCAGCCGTGTGATAAAGGGATCGGCAAGTGTCTTCTCAGCCTCTTCAAGGATTCCGGACGCAGCCCCGTCTGCACGGGCCTGCCTGACACCTCCGGTCTCCAGGACGCGGGCTACTGCCGCCGCTGTGGGCAGCGCCCTTTTGCGTATGGCGGTGTTCAGTATCGCGTGTGTAACCGTTCCCCGTGTCCGGTTGAAGGCGGCCGCATCATCGTCAAGTTTTCCTTCCGACTGAAGTGTGTCCTCCGCGAATGAAGAGGGGGATTTGGCCATTGTATATGCGGGCCGCTCCGGTTTAAGGGTGTACTGTTCGGGAAGGGCAGGTTCGCTGGTCGTCTCTTCCGGCGGCAGGGAAGGGGACGCGGGGTTGATTTCTATCGGGATATTACTTCCAGTTGATACGTCGTCAATAGCAGCACCGCTCTTGCCCTCATGTTCCATGACCCATTCGAGGATATTCTTTTTGCCGGTTGCGAGTGTATCGTCATCCTTTACCTTAGCGATACCGCTCAAGTATATGGTTTCTTTCGCCCTAGTCGCCGCGACGTAGAAGAGGCGCTTTGCCTCGCCCCACCGCCGGTTTCTGTGAAACGTCTTCAACAGATTAAAGACCGGGGGGGTATCTTTGCTTCTCCTGTCCTTGCCCATGGCGATGAGATATTCTCCCTCTGTTCCCGGAACCCGTTCCATCAGATATGGGGGCGATGTCGCCGGTATGTCCGAGAGGGGAGCCCAGTCCATGAAGGGGAGGAAAACGACGTCAAATTCCAGACCCTTGGCCCTGTGTATGGTCATCATCTCAACGGGAGAGCGGGACGCGGTGGGGTCCGCGGGCTCATACAAGGAGTCTATCGTTGCCTTCACCTGTTTCAGAGTTTCAAGGGGCGTGCCCTTGTGCGCGCCTTCCAGTATCTCGAAGAAACGCATGCAGTTCGCGACACCGGCCATGCCGTACCGCGAGGCCGTCCTGCGTGGTCCATCGAGATCTTCCCAGAAGGTTCTGACTGTTGTTCCCAGGGGATCGCGTCCCACACGGCGGGAGGCGTTTTCTATCGCCTTTGTGAGAAGTAGCATGTCGGGATGGGAGCTTGCGGTCAGGTTGATCTTCTCCATCCAGCTCTTTGGCTTCTGCCCGGCGGTCTCATACAGGAGATTCATGTCGAACCACGACCAGGGCGAACGCAGGATGGACGCCCAGGCAAGATCGTCATGCGGGTATGCCAGCAGCTCGGCAATCTTCATAAGGTGCATGACCTCCGGTCGCTGCATAAGGCCGAGCCCCTCGCGTACCTGGACTGGGATGCCTTGCTCCTTGAATGCCCGAAGATAGCGGCTGATCCGGTTCCTGGTAAAGAGGAGGACCGCGATGGATGTGTCATCACCGGCCGTTCGCATAACCTCTTTGACCTTTCCGGCAAGCCACACTGCCTCGCTGTCCTTCGCCTTTTCCTTTTCGCTGTCGGTAAAGAGGCTGAGCGATATCGCGCCTCCGTCCTTGCCTTCGTACGTCTCGGAGGGACTGAAGGGTACCTCGTCGGCAGCGGTATCCGGGTCTTTCATGACCACCTCGCCGAACAGGCCGTTGATCCACTCTATCAGTCTCTTGCCGGAGCGGAAATTTGTTGTGAGGAGGTGTGTATCGAGAGGGATTGTCCCCCCTCCCGGGATGGGGATTCCCGCTTTTGCCTCCATAAAGAGGCTCACCTCGGCATTTCTGAAGGAATAGATGGACTGCTTGGGGTCGCCCACGATAAAGACGGTTCGCCCGTCTTCGGGAGACCATCCGCTGCACAGGCGGCTGACGAGTTCCCACTGGGCGCGGTTGGTATCCTGGAATTCATCCACGAGAAGGTGCTGTATCCGGTGGTCGAGATAGAGTTGAATATCGGAGGGGTCGCTTTCGTCGAGCGCCCGGAGCGCGGCCTGTTCCAAACCGGCAAAATCAACGACGCGCCGCCCCCTGCAGGCGGTCTCGTAGCGCTCGATCAGGTCCGCCGCGACGACGATAAAGTCCGAGAGGAGATTCATATCCGACCCGATATCATCAGGGGAGGGGAGGGCCTTGATCTCGGCAAGCGCGGTGGCGCATGGCTCGCCCATGGATGTTATCATCTCTCCCCATTCTGTCTTGCCGAATTTGTTGTAGAAGCCGCTCTTGGGGCCGAAACTTTTTCGAGCTGTTCCGGTCTTCGTAGTGAGGGCTTCCGCGATTGCCTGCCATGATGGGAGATCTTCCCAATTGTTCTCCGGTAGAGACGCGGGCAGCCGCGCGCCCATCGGTGCTTCCTGGTCGATTAGATGGGCGGTAAGGTCTTGCCAGCAGTGCCCCAGCTCCGTTTTCTTGAAGCAATCGATGAGGGTGTATAGACGGCTTTCGACATAGATACGCAGGCGTTTGCTCAGGATCGCCGGAAGCTCAGACAGTCCCCGTCCGCCCGCCTGTCTGATGATCTCTATCAGGTCTCTGAAGCGTCCCCTGCTTTTTATGATGCCGGTGAATTCCCGGGAGATGCCGTTCCAGTTGTTGTTGTGGTAGAGGAGGCGGTTTTCGAAGGCTTTTCTCCTGCCGTCGGTCGCGGAATAGGCGAAGAAGCCCTTCAGTGCGGCCTGTACTGTCGCTTCTATCAGGATGGTCTGCGCGTCATTATCGATAATCTCAAAATCGGGCGCGACTCCGGCTTCAAGGGGGGCACGTCTGGCGATATAGCTACAGAAGCCGTGGAATGTCATGATGTTGAGGGTGTCGGAGGAGGTGAGAAGATGCGCCTTGTCCTTGTGCGCGCGAAGCGCTTTTTCGGCAAGTGCTGTCATCTCGCCGTCGGGGTCATTCGCGGACGTCCTGCCGCTCAGAAAGCCAGTTATGCGTTGGCGCATCTCTCCGGCCGCCCTCTCGGTGAAGGTGATGGCCAGGATCTCCGCCGGGTCCCGGACCTCTCCCAGAAGCTTGAGAAAACGTTTGGTAAGGAGGAGCGTCTTGCCGGACCCCGCGGGAGATTCCACGTGGTGCGACCGGCTCGTATCAAGAGCGGCGGTTCGCTGTCCGTCATCATTCGGTTTCTGCATTGGTCTCCTCTTCCATTTCCGCTCTCTGCGTGCCTCTCACTCCCGTTCTGCACAGGGTTATGACCGGGCATCTCTCACAGGTCTTGTAGGGGTCGCTTACATCTGAAACAGGGAAGGGCTCGGCGCGAAAGTCTCCCGATCCCAGCATCTCCCCCAGCTTTGCCATGGCCTTTCCCCAGTCTTCCAGGGATGCCTCGATACCCTTGATCGGGAAAATCCTGATATCTCCAGATGATTTAAGACGGATATATCCTGCCGAAAAAGGTGTATCCGAATCAATATACGGCTCCAGTGCGTCGATGTGCCCACTCACAAGGGCCAGGAGATAGATGACAAGCTGGGGTTCTTTCAGGCGTGTCACGATGTCCGCCGTCGTGGGTACCTCGCCCGTTTTATAGTCCCAGAGAAGAGTCCCTCCGTCTTTGCTGAAATCCACCCGGTCTATCCGCCCCTTCAAAGAGAAAGGAAGCCCCTCAACCGTGAGGGCATTGAACGAGCTTTCCTCCGCGACGCACTTCCAGCCTTCCCGGCAGCGGTCTATCTCGAGATTGAGCCAGTCGGTGAGCATGCCTCCTTCTTCGCTGTCCTTGAGGCCAATCCAGCGCCTGCGCTCGACCTGCCAGTGTGGTCTGTCAGCCACATTGTGAAGTATATCCGCCACACACTTTGTCAGGAGGTCCCACGCCTCGGGGAGGGTTCCTTCATTGCTCAGATCCATCCCTTTGTCTCTCAGTCTTTTGGTGAACAGGGCCAGCACGTCGTGAATCCGGTTTCCCTTCTCCCGTGGGGAGGCGTCCGGCTCTATTTCTTCCAGTGATTCTATGCTCAAAATGCCTTCGACAAAGAAACGGTATGGGCAGATAACCGCCTTCTGAAACTGGCTTACCGAGACGGTTTCAGGGGCGGAGCAGGGGGCTATAAGTGTCTCTATGGGAGGCTCAGACGATATTTCATCATGTAACCCTTCATATGCAGAATGGAGCCATTTTGCCCTCAGCCATGCCGGGTCGGGGGCGTTCCAGATATCGATGGAGCGCTTCTCCTCGGCAGCGGGCCAGAAGGGGGAGGGAGCGAGGGGTTTGAGGTCCTCCATCTCGGCCCGGAGGAGGGTGATATCCGGCGCAAGGGCCATTAGATGATCAAAGGCCCGCTTCGTGAATTCGTATTGGCTCTCCGCCGTACCGCCCTGCACCAGCTTCCGCTCCGTGGAGTCGAGGAAGGGTAGAGGGCGCGCCGGTTCCGGGAGTGACCGGTCGTCCATGCCGAGAACGTACAGCTTGTCGAAATCGAGGCCGCGAGATTCGATAGTTCCCATGATCTGTATGCCGGCATCCTCAGCGGCGCCGATCTGTACCACCTTGCGGGACGCGAGATGCGTCAGCCATGCCGAGAACTCGTGGGCGTCCATCCACACCTCCGACAGGTGCCGGTCTATCTCTTTCATGATTCCGTCAAGACCCCTCCTGTCCACGGTATCCTTTTCATCCGATATGGTGGGGAAACCGAGGCGGGTCCACACTTCTCTGAGCCGTCCCGTCCAGAAGGCCCCTTTCTTCTTTTGAGATATATCTATCGTGTAGCAGAAAGAGGAGAGGTGCTCGATGCTATCAGGGGGAATAAGGCTGTATGTACGAGGATCCTCCCTCTTCAGTGCCCGGAGAAGGTTTTTAAGCCCGGAGTCGATAGAGTGTTTCCTCCACACAATGTCGGCCCGCGCAATCTCATGGCGTTTTCCCTGCCAGCAGCCATAGTAGGGGGACAGGAAGAGGGAGATGAGCAGCTCGCGGGACTGCCCCTCGAGTACGAAGCGCAGGGGGAGCAGGGCCGCGTTCATCAGGTGTGTCTCAAGAAGGGAAATACCCTTTGTCATGTGGAACCAGTGGGCACCGTAGGGCGGAACATCGGCTGTAACGGTCTGAAGACCACGCTCCAGCATCCCGGCATATCTGTCCATGTCCGGAACGATCACCCCTATCCTGTGAAGAGGTATTGTCTGGGCGTCCCGGGCGAGACGATGAACCAGGTATATGACCTCCTGTTCGGGAGAGGGGAGGGTAAGGGACTCAATTGCTTCAGGCTTTCCCGAGGGACAATTCACATATTCAAGGTCGGACTTCTGCTCAAGCGCCATGAACAGTTCGCGTTCCACGGGGGCGGGCGATTCAAAACCGGCAAGCGATATCCTGTTCGGGCATGCGATTCTGCCTTCAATTATTGCCCGGCGCAACAAAACCGGACGGCGTGACGGATGGAAAAAACCATTGGATGCAAGCGTTTTTCTAAATGCCCCGCTTATCTCTCTTCTCCATTCTACGAGAGGAGTGGAAGGGAATCCCGACGCTGGGTCAAGGCCGTGGCGTACCATCGTGCTATAGTTTTCATCGAGAGTGGCGCACAGGTTCGTGTCTGCGGTTAGTAGGGAAGGGGGCGTGAGCCTGTCGGCCAGTTCCTTCCAGAGATTCAAACGGTAGAGATCGGGAGCGGGCATCTCTTCGGGCCATGATTCCAGCCATGTCCGATCAAGCCAGGCATTGAGACTCATCGCCTGTAGAGATTCCCAACCCCGTTTCCCCTCACGGAGACACTTCAGGCGGAAGCGCCGGTGCAGGTCGCGCGCCAGCCTCCCGGTGGAAGTCAGATAAAGACGATCAGTATGTGTGTTGATCATGACTTTCCAGGTATTTGTAAAAGGTTAGGTTGCCATCAGGGTCTTTCGGGATCAACCCGTGTCCGCGTTACGTATCACGTCTCGGGTGCTTATAACAGATATCGGGAAGAGGGGGAAGGGGAAGACCTGTCTGGAGCGCTTTCTGTACGGAAAAGGGTTTTGTTTTTCGTGCCCTTAATCACGCTTTATGTAGATTTGGTGGGTCCAAGACGTACATCTTAAGAGATTATAGTTTCTTTAGTACACCTACCTATCAACACCCATGACTGTATCGTAAGATTAACTATTATTTATTGAAGTCCGTGATCGAGTCCGATGCGTTTGTGTAGCAGTTTTCAACCCGTACGGCTCAGGAGTGATCGAAGAAAAATGTAATGTGCTCTTTATTGAGGCCACCTACAATTCCACGACGCGGAGATGATTACCTTTTTAATTATTCTTAAAACTATGGCTCAGAACAAACCCTGTCTCTCCCGTCCTTTTTCCCCTGGTACATACGCTGATCTGCCCGACGAACGAAGGCTTTTATCTCTTCCAACGGCTTGTATTGCACAAGACCGATGCTCACTGTTACATGGACGTTCTGACCCGGCACCGGGGAGAAGACCTCCTTTTTGAACTCCGTCCGGATTCTTTCCGCTATAACAACGCTGTCCGCGCCTGTTGTCATGGGGAGGATGATGGTGAATTCTTCGCCGCCATAACGACAAGCGAAATCCGTTTCGCGTAGGCATCGTTTCATCACCTGGCCGAGTCGGCATAGGACCTGGTCTCCCTCGACATGGCCGTAATTGTCGTTGAATGTCTTGAATCTGTCGATATCAAGCATGAAGAGAGTTAAAGGCTGTTCATAGCGTTTTGCTCGGTCTACCTCGATTTTAAGCTGAGAGTAAAAGTGTCGGGAATTGTAGAGCTGGGTGAGACCATCGACAATGCTGAGCTCATGATATCTCTGTTCGCTCTCTTGCAGCTGTCTCACAGCCTCCTTGCGCTCAGTAATATCGACAAAACTCTCAAGATAACAATCCTTTCCCTTGATGGTAATAGGGTAAACGGTTTTCAGAATGTCTTTTTGATGTCCATCAACATGGATAAGCTTGCTTTCAGATTGATCGACACGTTGACCAAGATCTTTGACGGGACATTTTCCTTCCTGGGCAGGGCAAACCAGCGAGTGGCAAAGCTGACCTATAATCTGCTCCTGGGACAGCCCGGTCATCTCTATGGCAGTCTGATTTGCTTCAATAATGATCTGAGTGTCACTGTCAATGATGAGAATCCCGGTTCCTACGGTATTGAAGATTGCCTGTAGTTTGGCCTCGTTCTCTTGCAGCGCCTCTTCTGCACGCTTGCGTTTGGTGATGTCTCTAACGACGTGGATCAGTCCAAGCATCTGGCCATCACTTCCAACCCTCGGCATCGCCCTGATCTCGAGGTGCCTGTCCAGATAAGGCTCGAACAACTCAAACGTAGAAGGGGTACCTGTCTCGAGGACTTGGCAGCTTTGGCACATGGACGGCGGTTTCTCAGCTCCGTGGTAAGCCTTGAAGCACTTTTCTAAAGGTATTCCCGCCTGCAGTCGCAGGCCTAATATTGCCTTGGCTACCGGGTTCGCGCGTACAATATTGAAATCCATATCCTGGACAGTGATCATATCTGTGACTGTATTGAAGGTGTTTTCCCAATCGTCCCTGGCCAAGGCGATTGCCCTTTCAGATTGTTGCTGAGCCCCGATAGTGATTTCGGAGAGGTTGATAATGATGTAAACAAAGAATGCACCACCGAGAAAGACCCCGCCCGTCACAACTTCAACGGGGAATGGCAGACTGAAAATCAAAATAATGTCGAAGAAAAGGTAGCCTAAGACAAAGAAGCCAATCAAGTAGAAAACGATAAACCACTTGCGACGAATCCGGTCAGTGACATTCGCAAAGATTTTTTTGGCCGGTAGAAACGAAAGCAACAGGAATGTTGCTCCGATCAGTACCATGAGAATGGACAGGATCTTTATTGCCAACTTAGCCCTCCGCATACAAAAGATTAGGTTTTCTTTCGTTAATCGTGGCAGTATCTACGAGTGAGTGTATGCCTTAACCGCTGGGTTGGATGCATATCGTTTTCTTTCTCTCAGATTTCGATTGCTCCAGTCCGCTGATTCTCTGCTTTAAGGCGGAACCCTTTTTGATCAGTTCTTGATTCGTCCGCGATGGATCTTTCAGTTGAGCCCCCCGTGGCGTGGAATGATAACCGATGCCAACTGAGAAAAAAGACGGGTATTATATGAGACGTACCCTACGTCGTATGGGTTATTTATCGGATACAAATTGAGATGTCAAATGGAAAGTTGATGTTTTCCATCTGAAAACATCAACTTTCCAAGGCTTTGCCGGTTTGTGAAGTAAAGGAAGGATAATTAGGGATAATTAGTTATTCCTTTTAAAGTCAACAGTAAAAATTGACATTTTTTATATCAATTTGGTTAGAGAGCTGCTCTTTGAAAATTTGGTAAAACCTGGACAATTTCTCCTGCGTTT
>JAFDBG010000012.1 GCA_019313385.1 Deltaproteobacteria bacterium
GGTTCTAAGAATATTTTTACCGCTATGGGATGGGCTGCCGTGGCTGCCGTGGTTCCTCAGGTGAGCGTCAACCTGGAGATAACCTGCCCGATGGTGGTGGCGTCTATGTTTGTGTTTGTTCTTGTCTTCTCAAAATCCGTGCTCTCAGATACGATAGATATTCAGAGTGACCGCCTGATCGGCCGGGAAACGATACCTGTTATTATGGGGGAAGCACGCGCCAGAAACCTACTGAAGGGCATATCGATTTTTGCAGGCATTGTGCTTATTGCCGCAATGCCTGTAGGATGCGCTCCTTCCTTTAATTTAGGCTTGGTACTGTTGGCGCCGCTGTTTTATATATGGATTTGTCTGAAACTTTGTGATAGAAAGGCCCGGTTCTCTAGGATGGCGCTGGAGGGGTTGTTGGGGATGAGCTATGTAATTGCCGGATTAAGTGCCTTCCTGTGGTTTGTTATAACGGAAATATAGGGAAATTTGTAAAAGGGGGGTCGTCAATATATGAGATTGCTACGAAGAACACTCCTTTTCGCTTTGCTCTTTGCAATGATTTCGGCCTGCGGGGAGTTGCGCTTTTCCCAGGTTGAGCCGGGTATTGGGAATTTCCACCCTGAAAAGATATGCGTGTTCCCGGTTGCTACAGGCGCTTATACTGATGTGGCGGAAGTGGCTGACAATCTTATCGCGAATGCCGTTCGTAAGCGAGGGTGTTTTTCCAGCGTTATTTCACCGGGGGATATGACGAAGCTGACGGAGAACGATACCAGGCTGAAGGGCGCGGTGTCCACTTACCTTGCAAAGTTAAAAAAGGTAAACTTTTCCGATACTGATATGAGCAGATATATAGGCAAAGCATGCAATGCTGACGCCTTCCTTGTTGTGGATGTGGATTCCTGGAATTATACAACACAGGGGAATGATAAACTCGCCAAGGTTGGCTTCAGCATGGAACTGGTAGAGGCACAAACAGGAAAGATCATGTGGAGGGCACGGCACTACGATACAACGGGCTACAATTGGTTCAAGCCGGATCTGTCTGCTCTTGCAAAAGAAGTTGCGGAAAAGATGGTTTCGCATATGCCCCATTAGAAAAAACAGGAATCAGAGGCTTAAAAAGAACTAACATGGAAGAAAAAGTGCGCGCAATGTTGAATGATGTCAGGCCCTCTCTGCAGGCAGATGGCGGAGATGTCGAATTTGTGAGTGTAACTGATGATGGTATTGTAAAGGTGAGGTTGAAGGGCGCCTGCGGCAGTTGCCCAATGGCTCAGATGACTTTGAAGATGGGTATCGAAAAATACCTTAAGGAGAAAATTCCCGGGGTCGTTGAGGTTGTGGCAGTTTAATCCCGATAAATCCCGATTTATCGGAATAAATAATTTTTGGAGGGTAATAATAGAATGGCTTATGTAATTACTGATGAGTGTATCGCGTGTGGAAGCTGTGAAGATGAATGTCCTGTAGGTGCGATAAGTGAGGGAGAAGACAAATATATAATTGATTCTGAAGCTTGCACCGATTGTGGCACCTGTGCCGGCATATGTCCGGTGGAAGCTATAGAACCCGGTGGGGAAAAGGGTAAGTAGCAGGCCGAATGGCATGGGTGTATTCGTAACATTTGAGGGGATCGAAGGCTCCGGGAAGACGACCCAGATCAAAAAGGCCGGGGATTACCTGAAAGGGAGGGGTGTGCCTTTTGTGGTAACCGGCGAGCCTGGAGGCACTCCTGCAGGGAACGAGCTGAGAAAAATCCTGCTTGACAAGACGGCCCTTGTTCTGTCCGGTAGAACAGAAGTGTTGCTCTTTGCGGCAGACAGGGCCCAGCATATTAAAGAGGTCATAGCGCCCGCGATGCAAAGGGGGGAAATAGTTCTATGCGATCGCTTTTCTGATGCTACTATTGCTTACCAGGGTTATGGAAGAAAACAGGAGATCAAATCCGTTCGGGAAATATGTGATTTTGCGTCCCGGTCTCTGGTTCCCGATATGACGTTTCTTTTTGATATTTCCGCCGGTAAGGGGCTCGACAGGGTGATCGGTCGCGCGCGCAGGGCGGGAAATGTTCCACTTGTAGACCGTTTCGAAAGAGAACACCTGAAATTCCACGAGATGATCAGAAGCGGGTATCTTGCACTGGCTGAAGAGAATCCTGACAGGTTCAGGGTAATAGACGCGTCCAGAGATGTTGCCGCGGTGCACCGAGAAGTGTGTGCCCATCTGGAGGGATTGATTAAGAGATAAGGCTTATGCCGTTCAGCGATATTTATGGTCAGGATAAACAGGTAAACGTAGTGCAGGGCGCTATGAAGAATGACCGTGTCCCGCATGCGTATCTCTTCTATGGGATAAAAGGTGTCGGTAAAAAAACCACGGCGAAAACCCTTGCAAAAGCCCTGAATTGTAAGGAAGAAAAAGTTGATTCCTGTGACAGGTGCCCTTCATGCTTAAAGATAGATCGCGGCACCCATCCCGATATCGTATTTATAGAGCCCGACGGTATCTTCATAAAAATCGATAAGATCAGAGATCTACAGGATCAAATAAAATTCCGACCGTTCGAGGGCAGAAAGAGAGTTTTTATTATAGTAGATGCGGACAGAATGAACGACCCGTCGGCTAATGCCCTCTTAAAGACCCTTGAGGAGCCTAATCCTTCCAATGCCCTGATATTGATAACATCCCGTATTCACAAGCTTCCCCAAACAATCATATCGCGGTGTCAGAAGATAAGATTTAATCCTGTGCGGGCGGAAACAATAGTCTCTTTTCTTACAGACAGGCGGTCTATGGATGAAAAACCTGCGCTGGCAATTGCCTCTTCGGCCGGAGGCAGTATCGGCAGGGCACTGGAGATAATAAAAGAATCGTTTTTTGACTTTAAAAATGATGTAACCAAGATACTTTCAAATGCTGGCACTGTCCCCATGTCACTGCTCTTCCTTGCCGACAGCTTCGGGAAGGACAGGGATTCCGTCCTGCAGCAACTGGACATATTCAGAGGATGGTACAGGGATATACTGGTGTACCGGGAGACGCGCGATGTCAATAAACTGATTCACCGGGATATTGCCGATGCCACGAAAAAACTTTCAGAAAAAATGGCAGGGACTGATGTTCTGGAAAATATAAAAATCATAGGTGACGCTTATGCCGCCATCGACCGGAACGCCAGCAGGCCTTTAACATTGGAATCGATGGCATTCCGGCTAAAAACATCCAGCAGGATTTAAGATTATGGAACACAACAATCAAGGTACTCTGAAAAATATTACAAGCATCAGATTTAAAGACAAGGGAAAGGTGTATTCATTTGACGCCACCGATATTGTTTTGAAAGAAGGAGATATGGCTGTTGTCGATACCGAATCGGGATTGGCGATGGGGGTTGTCTCAAGTGGTATTCGAGTTCTCCCCTATGACAAATTGCCTCATAATCTCCAGAAGATCGTGCGCAGGGCCACCGACGAAGATCTGAAATCCCATGAAGAAAATCTGAAGACCAATAGAGAAGCGCTGGATTTTTGCATGGCGAGAGTCAGAGAAAGAAACCTTTCCATGAAACTGGTTAACGTCGAAGCCCTCTTCGATAAAAGCAAACTGGTGTTTTACTTCACCGCGGAAAACAGGGTTGATTTCAGAGAACTGGTAAAAGATCTTGTACAGAAGTATAAGACGAAGATTGAGCTTAGACAGATCTGGGTCAGAAGTGAGGCTCGCATATATGGCGGCATAGGCATGTGCGGCAGAGAACTATGCTGCTCCAGCTTTCTCAATAATTTTGCGCCGGTATCGATCAAGATGGCTAAGGAGCAGAATATGCTGCTTAATCCAGATAAAATATCCGGACTTTGCGGCAGGCTCATGTGCTGTCTTGCGTTTGAACATGAAACTTACGCGAGAGCGAAAAAAAATATGCCTAAGTGTGGAAGGAGTGTGATTACTCCGGAAGGAAAAGGTAAAGTGGTGAGACAGAATATACTTGAAGAAACGATCGTTGTGGATCTCGGTGATGGAAAAGAAGTGGAAGTATCTGTACACGAACTCCAGAGGAAAGACAGAAACCGGAAACCAGCAGGCAAAAATCAGGGATGAGGGTCTGTCATGACAGGCCCTGACTTTTCGGAGAGAAACATGAAAAATTTTTATATCACCACACCCATATATTATGTGAACGCATCTCCGCATATAGGACACGCGTATACCACCATAGTAGCCGATATCATGGCACGATTCCACAGAATGTCTGGATACAGGTCTTATTTTCTGACCGGCACTGATGAGCATGGAGACAAGGTCGCGGAGGCGGCCAAACAGGCCGGTGAAACCCCTCAGGCTTATGCGGACAGGATAAGCGGAAAATTCAGGGCCCTTTGGCCTGAGCTTTCGATAACCAATGACTATTTTGTAAGGACAACGGATAAAGACCATATAGAAGTGGTCAGATCAATACTACAGAAGGTATATGACTCGGGGGACATATATTTCGGTGAATACGAGGGGCATTATTGCGTGGGATGTGAGCGATTCTACAGAGAAAGCGAGCTGGTGGATGGGATGTGCCCCGATCACCACACGGTTCCCGAGACCAGGAAAGAAAGTAATTATTTTTTCAGGATGGGTAAATACCAGGACTGGCTGATTGGGCATATTCAGGATAACCCTGACTTTATCAGGCCGGAGAGATACAGAAATGAGGTGCTCGCCTTTTTGAGAGAACCGCTCGAAGACCTCTGCATATCAAGACCCAAAACAAGACTGACATGGGGTATAACTCTCCCCTTTGATGAAAATTATGTGACCTATGTATGGTTTGATGCGCTGATAAATTATCTGACGGGAATAGGATATCCCGACAGTGAGAAATTTAAAACCTTCTGGCCCAACTCTCAGCACCTGATCGCCAAGGATATCCTCAAGCCACATGGTATCTACTGGCCCACCATGCTGAAAGGGGCGGGGGTAGAGCCTTATCAGCATCTGAACGTGCATGGGTACTGGAACGTTGACCGGAACAAGATGTCGAAAAGCCGTGGGACTGTGGTAAACCCCCTCGATCTGAAGGACAAGTATGGTCTGGATGCGTTTCGATATTTCCTCATGAGAGATATGGTCTTCGGTCTTGATTCTAACTTCAGCGAGGACGCCTTTGTTCAGAGAATAAACTCCGATCTGGCGAATGACTTGGGAAACCTGGTCAGCAGGTCTCTCTCAATGGCGGTGAAATACTGTGATGGCCGGGTGCCCGGAGCAGTTAACCATCCTGATGATGCTCCCCTTATCGAAAGAGCGGCAAAACTCTTTCCCGAAATGGAAATATCTTTCCAGTCTCTGGAGTTTCATAAGGCCCTGATTTCCATATGGGACTTTATCAACATGACAAACAGATACATAGTGGAACGGGAACCCTGGTCCCTGGCCAAAGACCCTTCTTCCAAAACAAGGCTGGACACTGTTATCTACAATATACTGGAGGCGCTTCGTATTACCGCCATCCTGCTCCTTCCCTTTATGCCCGATTCCGCCGGGGACATCTTGACCAGACTCGGCATAAAGGATATTGAATCTCAGGGCTTTGACAGTGTACGCGCGTGGGGTGGCCTTTCGAAGGGCAATGTCCTAACTCGCGGCAAATCCCTGTTCCCCCGTGTGGAACATGAAAAGCCCGAGGATACGCCAGCGGCAGGGCTTACAGATATAAAGGAAGAGATATCCTTCCAGGATTTTGAGAAGATCGATCTGCGAGTAGCGCGGGTGGTCAAGGCCGAAAGGGTAAAAAAATCAGACAAGCTGTTGAAGCTGAAGATTGACGTAGGCGAAGAGAGAACCATCGTCGCTGGGATCGGCAAAAGCTACAGGCCTGAAGATCTTGTAGGAAAGAAGATAACTGTCATACTTAACCTGAAGCCGGTAAAACTGATGGGGGTGAAATCACACGGTATGCTCCTGGCAGCGGACGCGGGAGAAAAGGTTTCTTTAGTGTCCTTCGATGGCGATGCCGATGTAGGAGCAAAGATAGGTTAATACGTCTGTCGACCGCGCAGGAGTGTCATGTTAACGCTACTCTGTTGTTTCGCGAAGGAGTATTCACGACTGAGAAATCTTAGATTTCACCCTGACGGGCACTATAGTTCCCTGCGGTCGAAATGACATTTCTTGATTGACGCGGCGGTAGCCATATTACACCGATCTCTTTTTATGTCAGGGAACTATGAAGCCATGTAGATTACTGGGTATTCCGGCCATCATTTTCCTTCTCGCCCTGTTTACTATGACGGGGTGCGCTCCAAGTCAAATTCCTTCCCATAATTATCATCCGCTTACTACAGAAGAAAGACCGTTGATCCAGATGGGCTACACCATCCAGGTTGGCGCCTTCTTAAAAGTTGAGAATGCCTCCCGGCTTGTCAACCGTCTGAACAGCGATAATCTGGATGCATATTATTTCCTTTACAAAAAAGGGTTGTACAAGGTTCGCTTTGGCAGTTTTGAATCCCGGGAACTTGCCTGCAGAGAAGCGGAAATTCTGAGGGCAATGGGCGTCATAGATGAATTTTACATCGTCCATCCGGAAGATTATTCCATAACAAAGAGTCAGAAATATGGTGAGACATACTTCAGAGATGAGATAGTTAAGACAGCCAGGAACTTTATCGGTGTCCCCTATCAATGGGGCGGTTCTTCCGCCGAGAAGGGATTTGACTGCAGCGGGCTTGCAATGGCCATCTACAGGCTGAACGGCCTGAAACTCCCACGCACATCCGGGGAGCAGTACAAAGCAGGTACCTGGGTCAGCCGTAAAAAGCTGACAAGGGGCGATCTGGTGTTCTTTGATACCCGCGGCAGTGGAAAGATCTCACATGTGGGTATATATACCGGCCAGGATAAATTTATCCATGCCCCGCGAACGGGTAAAACAGTGCGCACAAGCTCACTTTCAAATCAATACTACAAGAAACGATATGCAGGTGCCAGATCTTATATCTAAAAATCGGGTAACCGTTCACGGTTGTCGGTTTACAGTTCACAGTTTTTCAATGAACTATGCAACAACTGAAGCATTTTGGATGTTGATTTCAACTCTTGAATTAATTCCTTCGCATCTAAATCATAGAATATATTACCCTCTCGTGAAATATAAATCTGTGATTCCAGTTTCCCAGCCTATTGCTGTGCGGTATTCATAAGGCTTCTGTTTTTTCAACCGCTAACCGGTAGCTGTAAACCGTGAACGGTTACGTGAGTAGTTCATTTTCTCAATGCCAAAGGAATTTCCAGGGGAACATCAACAGGCTTTACGAATCTATCTACGATATCCCTTGTTCCGGACAGATTGAGCTTGTCGAACAGGAATGAAAACTGGTCTTCAAGCTCCGCTCCGATCGACCTCAGTATGTCGGGTGAAAAATCCCACATATCCTTTTTGAAACAGCCGAACCCCTTTTTTCTGGGCTTGTAGATAAACTGTTCTTCAGTGTCGCCTTCTTTTTTTTCACTTTGCAGCTCTGTGTTAATGTACGTGTATATCCTGTCTCGCAGATCCGCGGGGAAGATTTTGCTGTCATATATAATGTTCTGGAATCCTGTTGCCAGATGTATCTCTGAGGTCCTTATTTTGGGAAATTTGTCGAATGCCTCATTGGGAAGGGTTGATGCACCGTGCTGCACGGCTCCTGACAGGCCATATTCGGATTTTGCCACCCGGGAGATTTTTTCCAGTGTGTCGAAGTCTATACTGACCTTTGCTACTGAGCCGTCCGGCAGAGGAACGCCCCCGTGTGTGGTTCCTGTCTGGATGCTTATTTTGCTGATTCCCTTCAAATTCTGCCCATATTTCCGGAGGGTTTTGAGATAATTGTCCATGAATATGATAAATTCTTCAACGGTGGTGTTCTTGTCTCCTATCTCTCCTATCTCTCCCCCCACTGACACAGTGACGCCTTCCGGTTCTATTTCCCGTATCATGGCAGTCATGTCCGCCGTTATCGAATAATTGCCCTTCTGCTGTTCTCGGATGGTGGGCCTGCCCAAATCCACCACGGTGGAGGCATCTATGTCGATGTTATAAAATCCCGCTCCAATAGCCTCTCTTATAAGAGATTTAATTGACTGGGTCTCAGCCTCCGGATCTTCAAGATATTTTTTTGCGTTGATCTGAAAATGGTCGCCCTGCAGGAAGAGGTGGCCGCTGTAGCCGGTCTTTATAGCGGCGGCGGTTATCGCCGCGACATATTCCGAGGGACGCTGGTCGGTATAAGCAATTTCCGACCGGGCGATTTCAAAGATAAATGCCCCCACTTTATCTTGCAGGGCCGCGCGGAATATCGCCTGGGCGCTGTAATACGTGATCCCACGAAGATTGATTGCAGGTACAGTGAAACCCGAGACCTTGTCATTTCCCATTGCGTCATACAGGGACTGGATTGAGCAAGCCATGCATCCCAGCCTTGTGCCGGCCCTTCGAATCAACCATCGCGCGGATGATTTCACTTCATCGTCAGAACTGAATATGGCGGAATAGATCAGGTCATCAATGAGGGTATCCCGCAAGCGCTTCTCGTCCGATATAACAATATCCCCTTTATCAATCGTCAGCACATCGATAATATTTTGTTTCAACTGGTCAATGGTCTGATAAATCATGGCTGGCTCCTCTGTAAATGTGCTTTGTGTTTATATGGTTACTGTATTGCCCTCTAAGAATGTCTTTGCCTTTTTGACCTCGTATTTGCTTCCTATATATATCGGGCACCTTTGATCGAGTGTTTCCGGTTTTATCGAAAGGATGCTTTGTCTTCCGTCTGTGGCCATCCCCCCTGCCTGCTCCGCAAGAAATGCCATGGGCTGTAGCTCAAAGATAAGACGCAACTTGCCGTTTGGGCTTCCCTTCAGAGCCGGGTATGTAAAGATGCCCCCTTTCTTTACCAGAATCTGATTGATATCCGGGACAAATCCCCCACTGTAACGCAGTTTGTATCCTTCACTCTCCAGAGATCTTATGTAGTCGAGATGTTCCTGGGTCCAGTCCCTTCTCAGCCCTCCGATGCTGTATATATTCCCCCTTTCCCCGAGGATTATATTTTCTTCGGAGAGCACATATTCCCCCTCTCTGTTAAGGACAAATTCATGAGTTCCATTGCCTGCCGAATAGATCATTGTGATCAAAGGTCCATAAGTTACATACATCGCGGCTACGAGACTTTTACCACCTCCCGTCAGAATTGATTCCCTGTGGATACCGATGATGGTTCCAATTGCCAGATTGGCATCCACCAGAGAAGATCCGTCCAGAGGATCCGCGGTGACGATGTACTTTTCTCTACCCTTCCCCACCTGGATTATGGAATCCTGTTCTTCCGAGGCATACTCTCTGACAAAGCCTGAAAACTCGAGCTGGTGTTTGATGATTTCGTCGGAACTTCTGTCCAGGGCGAGTTGCTCTTCTCCATAGATATTTTCAAAGCCGGCCAGCTTCCGGTTGGATTCCTGGATTTTGGAGGAAATATATTTCCCAGTTACGGCTATCTGCCAGATGAGCCTGCGCAGATCTACCTCAATACCGGCCATCCACATGTGCCGTCTCAGATCAAAAAACTGTTTAGTGGCATCAGATATATTTTCCATGACAATCCTTTCTTAAATATTTCTCCCGAATCTCTAACAGGGAGATCGATTTTATACAAGTAAATTTTTGATTTATCGAAATGCTTATAACAGTATGCGAGTAAATGGACGATGGACCAAAAGAAAAGGGGCTAACTGTCTCCAGCTAACCCCTTCGTTGTTCATGGTGCCGAAGCCCGGACTTGAACCGGGACGGCCGTAAGCCACTACCCCCTCAAGATAGCGTGTCTACCATATTCCACCACTTCGGCATTTTGTGGGAATCTAATTTCTTTCTGTGTCTCTGTCAACATAAAAATCAATCGGTCTTTTCTTTAACTGGCTCCGGCAAAGTAGCATCATTACCGGATGCGGCACCATTTCCTTCATCTGTCGGGATGGTTTGCTCAACTCCGGGTGTGGAGACACCATCCATTATGGAGCTGGTCTTATGCGTCGAGGAGTAGGCAAGCCACAGAGATGTCAGCATAAAGAATATCGCCACAAAGGTGGTCATCTTTCCGAGAAATGTTCCCGGACCGCTGCTTCCGAAGACTGTCTGACTGGAGCCTCCGAATGCCGCCCCCATATCCGCGCCCTTTCCGGTTTGTAGAAGCACGATTAAAATCATCGCTATACACACTATTATGTGAAAACCTACTATGACTGTATGCAATTTTGTTGGTCTCCTTATCTCCCTGCAATTCTGATGATATCAGCGAATGAGTCGAAATCCAGGCCCGCTCCTCCCACCAGCGCACCGTTTATATCGGGCTGGTCTACAAGGCTGCCTGTGCTTTCAGGATTAACGCTGCCCCCGTAAATAATCACTGTATCCGAGGCATGAGCATACTCAAGATCAACAGCTATTGTTTTCCTAATAAACCCATGTACTTCCTGCGCCTGGAGAGGGGTTGCTGTTTTTCCCGTACCGATCGCCCAGACGGGTTCATACGCAAAAGCGACCTGCCTTATATCATTAGGAGTTATATTATTCAATCCCTCTTTTATCTGTTTTTGAATAATCTCGAATGTTGCCCCTGATTCCCGTTCCTCCAGCGTTTCTCCTATGCAGAATATGGGCTTCAGACCGGATTTCAGGGCCGCGTGCATCTTTTTGTTCAACATCCCGCCTGTTTCGCCGAACAGGGCGCGCCGTTCCGAATGGCCTATTATTACGAATTTGCAGCCCGCGTCAACAAGCATGGCAGCGGAAATCTCTCCGGTGTAGGCGCCCTTTTCTTCCCAGTGCATATTCTGAGCCGATATGTGGATGAGGGAATCTTTCAGGACTTCCATGACCGAACGCAGCGCCGTAAAAGGGGGCGCTATAACTATATCCACCCTGCCGGGTTCGGGAAATTCTTTTTTCAACTGTTTCGCGAATGCGACCGCCTCGGGAATAGTTTTGTGCATCTTCCAGTTCGCGGCTATAATAGGTTGTATCATGATATCCGTCCTCCGGGATCCGAATCGGTTATAACCTTTCCCCTATATAGATGGCAAGGTCTCTCATCCTGCACGCGTAACCGCTTTCATTATCATACCATGAGAAGACCTTGACGAGATTGCTGCCAATAACCTTTGTCAGGGGCGCGTCCACTATGGATGAATGGGAATCACTGGTAAAATCCACTGAGACCAGTTCTTCCTCACAGAATGCCATGATCCCCTTGAGCTTGCCTTCAGATGCGGATTTCAGGGCGGAGTTTACTTCGTCCACTGTCACCTTTTTTTCCAACTCTACCGTCAGATCCACAAGGGAAACATTCGGAGTAGGAACCCGCAGCGCCAAGCCGTCGAGTTTCCCCTGAAGAGAGGGAATGACCTCGGCAACTGCCTTTGCGGCTCCCGTGGATGTAGGAACTATGGATATGGCGGCGGCCCTGCCCCTTCTCAGATCCTTGTGCGAGCCGTCGAGGAGCCGCTGGTCCATCGTATATGAATGAATGGTCGTCATGAGCCCTTTTACAATGGAGAAATTGTCCTGTATTACCATGGCAACCGGGGCGAGGCAATTGGTGGTGCAGGATGCGTTGGATATGACGTCATGCTTCTCCGGATCATATGTCTCTTCGTTCACACCCATGACAAACGTGCCGTCAATGCCCTTGCCGGGCGCCGCAAGAATAACTTTTTTCGCGCCGGCCCTGATGTGAGCGCCCGCTTCGTCCTTTGTCCGGAATTTTCCTGTAGCTTCCATGACTACATCAATGTTCAGTTCCTTCCATGGAAGATCTGCCATGTCGCCGGTTACGTTTGTCACTTTTATCTTTTTGCCCCCAACGACAATAAAATCTCCATCCACCGCAACATCCGCTTTGATCTTACCATGAACGGAATCATACTTCAGGAGATGTAGAAGGGTTTGCGCGTCCGCCCTCGTGTTAACGGCGGCAATCTCAATATCGTCTCTTTCGAGGCAGGCCCTTACAAGAAATCTGCCTATCCGTCCAAACCCGTTTATAGCTACTTTAACACACATGATGAACCTCCCAATCACAGCAAATAAATTTTCTCAAACTCGCCCTCTTCCTGTCATGGCAGGCGCGAGTCTATATGGCCACAGGGAGTTAGTCAATATTTTTTGTGTGTTTGTGTGACTCTTGCAAGTCGAGCTTGACAGGGGAAATAATCGTTTATAGAATAGACCGGTTCGAAAGTGGTTGTCAGGAAGAATGAATAAATTTGTCAAAACAATATCTTGTATGATTCTTGTTATTTTCCTTGGCTTTTCGATTTCCGCACAGGGGGAAGGGGGAGAAATGGACAATGTAAGGAAAGCTAATATTGCGGGTACGTGGTATCCGGGGGATCCGGCGCAACTGAAGGCTGATATAGAAAGATACCTCCGTAGCGCACGAGTGGCTGATATTGATGGAAAAGTGACAGGCATTGTTGTTCCTCATGCCGGGTACGTATATTCGGGACAGGTCGCCGCTTATGCCTACAAGGCCGCGCAGGAGAATGGGTTCGACGCGGTAATTTTAATAGGACCAAGTCACAGGGCATATTTCAAAGGGGCTTCCATATATAATGGGGATGGATATGAGACCCCGCTGGGAGTTCTGCCTGTTGATTCAACCCTGGCCGGGGAAATAGTGTCGAACAGCAATGGCACGGTATCACTTGTTCCCGATGAGCGTTCACCGGAAAATTCCCTTGAGATCCAGGTCCCCTTTCTGCAGATGGCCATCGGGGATATCCCTTTTGTTCCCGTTTTGATGGGGGCACAGGGCCTGGATACCTGCAGTGCATTGGCCGACGCGATTATAAAAGCGATCGGAGACAGGAAAGTGTTGGTTGTTGCCAGTTCTGATTTTTCTCACTATCATGATTACGATAAGGCAGTCGAAATGGATTCGGCAGCGCTTGGACATATTGAAAAGATAGATATAGAGGGATTTCTGCGAAGCCTTGGAAGCGAAGAGTGCGAGGCGTGTGGCGCCGGGGCTGTTATTGTAACTATGATGGTAGCCAGGGCGATGGGGGCTGACAGTGGCAGAGTGCTGGAATATATGAATTCCGGTGATGTCACGGGGAATAAAAGCGGGGTTGTTGGGTATGCCGCCGTTGTTTTTTATGAAGATGCCGGAAACGATATTAAAAAACGGGAAATTGCCGGAGATGAGCTGACAAAACAGGAAAAGGAACTGCTTCTCAGGATAGCGAGGGAGAGTATCGAATCCGGGTTTACCGGAGGAGACATGCCCCATATTAATATAGAGTCCGGTCCCCTGGAGAAGAAAATGGGTGCCTTTGTCACACTCAAAAAACAGGGCCGGTTGAGGGGGTGTATAGGGCTTATCCAAGGCATGAAACCCCTGTATGAAACTGTTGAAAAAATGGCGCAGGCGGCGGCCTTCGAGGATCCGCGGTTCCGTCCCGTCCAGAAAGATGAACTTGGGGGGCTGGATATAGAGATCTCGGCATTGACACCCTTGAGGCAGATAGAGGATGTCCGTGAGATTGAGGTGGGAAGGCATGGAATCTATATTGCCAAGGGTTCCCATTCGGGATTGCTGTTACCGCAGGTTGCCACGGAATACAACTGGGACAGGGATACATTCCTGAGAGAAACCTGTGCGAAGGCCAATCTACCGCAGGATGCGTGGGAAGATAAGGACACCAAGATATATATTTTTTCAGCAAGCGTCTTTGGTGAAGATTAATGCACTCGTAATCCCGACTCGTCGGGACTAGTCCGATTTTTCCTCTTCATACAGGATTTTTGAGAGACGGGAGTAGTTGAAATCGAAGAGGTGTTCCTTTGTCAATTTAATTACCCCGCCTTATTGCTTCTTATTCTTTCCGTATTTTTTCCTTGACATATCATTCATCTTCCTCTATTAAGGCGCCGTTTGAAAAACACTGTCCATTTATTAGAGGAATTAGTCATGAACGAGGATTTGCCATTACAACGGCACGTCGTTTCGATATGCTGGCTGGCATTTATTATCGGAACGGTTGTGCTTTTTCTTATTCCAGGAATATTTTATAACTTCAGTCACTTTCAACCGTCAATCAGCAACTCAGCAGCTGTCTCTCAACCGTCAGAAGATATTTCGCCTCAACCCGCGGTGCCCGGTAAGACAGAACCTTTGTTCCACTCTATCATACAAGAGGCGTCTGATCGCTATCAGGTCGAGCCGGAACTCATACGAGCTATTATCATGGCGGAGTCGAGCAACAATCCCAGGGCTGTCTCAAGGAAGGGCGCTCGCGGATTGATGCAGCTCATGCCCGCAACGGCAAAAGCCCTCGGGGTGGAAGACAGCTTCGATCCTGAGCATAACATACATGGTGGCGTCAGGTACTTCAGGCAACTCCTCGACAGATTCGATGGAGACACCAAAATGGCCCTCGCGGCATACAACGCCGGAAGCAGAAAGGTCAGGCAGTACCAGGGAGTACCACCATTCGAGACCACACTCTACTATATCAAAAGGGTGTTCTCCTATTATAATCAATACAAGGCTGAGTTGGAAAGCGCGTGATCATCTCCAGGACAGCTTACCCAGACCACATCCCTGTCTATGTTACTTTCCGGTAAAATTGGGCTTTCTCTTCTCGGCAAAGGCGGTAAACGCTTCCATCAGGTCGTCTGAAGGGATAATATTCGCGCTGATAGAGGCAACATATCGAAGCCCGTCATTTACGGACTTGCCGATCCCGTAATTCAGCACTTCCTTCGATGCCTGCACCGCCAGCGGGGATCTTTCGGCAATCTCCATAGCCATCTCTTCCGCCTTTTTCATAAGCTCTTCATAGTCCCGGTACACTTCGTTAGCCAGCAGGATTTCTTTCGCGCGGGCGGCGGTTATGTTTTTCGCGCTGTAGGCAAGTTCCCTGGCGATGCCCTGTCCCACAATCAGCGGTATCCGTTGAAGCACCCCTACATCGGCCACGAAACCTACAGCGGTTTCCCTCAGCGAAAAGATCGCGTCTTCCGAACAAAGTCTGATATCGCATGCCGTCGCCATGTCAAGACCTGCTCCCACGCAGTACCCGTGAATGGCTGCGATAACCGGTTTACGACATTTCTCGATACAGGTCATGGTCTCCTGCAGAGGATATATTTTAGAAATAAGGCCCCACTTGGTCCCGCCCTTCTGATCGCTATTGAGGATTTCCGGCACAGCCTCCGCCATGCTCATAAGATCAATGCCGACGGTAAAACACGAGCCCTTGCCGCTTATGACAACCACTCTGATCTCCGGATCCTTATCGAGATCATCAAATATCGGCATGGCTTCCCGCCAGGCAGGAAGATTCATGGCGTTCTTTTTCTCGGGCCGGTTGAGATATACCCACGCAACCGGCGGCCTCTTTTCCACCAAATAATATTCATATTTCTTCATATCTGCTCCCCTCCTGTCAGTTTCGGATTTCGGACGCGTCTTTTTTGGAGACTTTCATTCACCGGACCGATTGTACCGAATAGCTTCTCAATTTGAGACATCCGTTCAGCTCCTTCGCCGATGGGTTCTCCGTCCGCTGAAACGATCCTCTTGATAACATCGAGTGCGCTCGCCCGTTCATCGGCATCAGCGGGCAACATGCCGGGGATCGTTTCCAGCGCCATGTCGCGTTCCAGCAGTAACGTAAAATACTGCTCACGCACCAAGCGTTTGAGCTCTTCCAGGGTCATGTCGTTATGCTCGATGCGAAGCTGTCGCAACACTTCGAAATTTCGCTCGTCCACCCCTGAATCCGCCATCCCGATGTAAATGAGGCTACGGATGGATGCCTCGCGTATCCCGCCATTAGACATGTTGCTTTTGAGCTCGTTGATAGTCGCTCGGACAAACTCAACTCTTTCCGGCTCTACTCCGGGACGCCGACGCAGGTTTTCATCAGAGGCCCGCAGGCCTGCCAGCGCCTGCAACAGAGGTGTACCATAAATTCCCAGAAAGAGCTGCTCCAGGCTGCGATCCCGCAGATCACGCCAGCCATCGAGGGATGCGATGATCCCGTCCGAGACAATTCCCTGTGTCTGCAAAAGGGGATTGTCTGGTGAAGAAGGGTGTCGTGATTTACGTACCTGTTCGGCGAGTTGAGCGATCTGTTGCGCGAATGGATTGCGATCTGAAAATAGTTCATAGGGCAGTACAGATGGATTCAGCTTATGCAACCATTCGGCGCTTTTTTCATTGGCGAATGCCTGTACAAAAGGTTGCAGGAACGTGCGGTAGAGGCCGAGACCGGTTTCAGATACACGCCGCACCGTAGCGAAGCGTAATTCGTTTTCCGGCTTGGGTTGAACAATAGCACGGATATCGTCCAGAGTGCGAGGTTCGAAACGCGTAATCCAGTCACCAGAGACCAGATCAGGATGAACACAGTCATCGGCCTTAGGAATCATTACTGCCTCGTATAGACCTGGAGGCAGCACATCGATCAGATCAATGTTTGAAGCGAACTCCTCATGCTCTTTACGGGCCACACTGCCTGACACAAAAATGCCAAGGTGACCGATGCTTTCGTGGATAGCGTAGACGATGGTCTGGTCGCAGGCACGGATGTCGTTATCATTCTCGTACATATCGACGATCCACCCTAGCGCCTGTTGCTGCGGAGTGATGTTGTCGCCCTTGGAACAAAAACAGACGATCGGAGAGCGGATGTTGCGCAGATTGATTCGGACTCCTTCACTGGTAATGATCTCAGCGGTGGCGAGGCGGTTGCCGACAAACAATTGATCGACTGTCCACTGCATCTCCTCTGCGTTCAGGTTGACATGGCCACCCCACCAGTTTTCAAACTCGAGAAAGCGTTTTGCCTCGGTGTCAACCTGAGCCCAGACATTGTAGTTCTTGGCCCAGAAGGTGTTAGCCGGGTTGAGATTCTCGAAGTTACCAACCAAATACGCACCGTCAAACTTGCCGTTGCCGAGGTCGCTGGTGAGCGCGGTCAGCCAACTGCCGCCCAGCAACCCAGCGCCGTAGCGCATCGGGTTTTTGCCTTCCATCCCGGCCCAGTAAGATATTGGTGAGCCGGCGAGAATGATCGGGCCGAAAAGTTCCGGTCGAGTTGCAGCCAACATTGCTACCGCCCATCCGGCCTGACAGTTACCGATCACACAGGGTTTGCCATTGGCTTCCGGATGTAGTTCAATCACCTTTTCAAGAAATACCGCTTCGGCACGCATGATATCCTCGATGGTCTGCTCAGGCATCGGGTCAGGGGTGAAACCGATGAAATAACAAGGATGACCGGTGCTCATCGCTACACCGATTTCGCTGTCAACCTTGAATCCGCCGATCCCCGGCCCGTGTCCGGCGCGCGGATCAATCACCACAAATGGTCGCTTGCGCGGGTCAGTGACGACCCCTTCCTGCGGTTTAATCCACATCAGTCCGTAATTGACGGGCCGTTCGAATGTTCGTGCATCAAGTACCCCTTCACCCTCGAAGTGGAGAACGTGGGGCTCCGACATTGCCCTGTGCCGATAGTACTGGTTACCGCGCTGACGCAACACGTCCCAGAACAGTACTGTGCGTTGCCATGAATCAACCCAGTAATCGACGTTCTGTTGGGCAAAGGTAAACATCTCTTCCCAAGGAGAAACAGATTTTGATGAGTCTTTCATTAGTTAACCTCTTGACAAACGTTAATCCCGCTATGACGAATTATGAGTCAACGCTCCCATTTTAGTTACTCCTTCGGTAACATTTTATTTTTGGAATTTCAAGGATGTGTGTCAGTCACAAAAACCTCACGCGAGCCACGGGCTACTCTTATATTGGCCAGTTTTTCTGCCAAAGACCGCGCGTTTCTTCTCGCATTGTCTCATAAGCCTTTGTGATTTTATCGATCCATATTGCCCGAATTTCTATAACCTCAACAGCAGGCAGCAAGATGAGCAGCCAACGGTAATCTGCTTTGTGGTGTGCAAGAATTATTCACTCCCCCCGCCCAGCACCGCGTAAAGCTTTACCTGGTTGGCGAGCCTGGCCAGGCGGAGCGAAATGAGCCCCTGCTGTGCCGCGTAGAGGAATCGCTGCGCGTCAAGGACACCCAGATAGCTGGTAATCCCACTTGTATAGCGTTTATTTGAGAGGCGATAGGTTTCCGCAACTGCATTTACCAGGGATTGTTGCGCCGCTACCCGCTGGTCTACCATACCCCGCTCGGCAAGTGTATCGGCCACTTCTTTGAAGGCCGTTTGAATTGCCTTCTCGTATTGGGCCAAAGCGATTTCCCTTTCTATTTTGGTCACCTTGTATGCCGACCACGTGCGGGCATCGAAAATCGGAATGGCAATCCGCGGTGCGAAACTCCATACACCCGATCCGTCCTTAAAGAGCCCCGATAGATCGGAGCTTGCAGTTCCAATAGCGGTCGTCAGGGAGATGCTGGGAAAGAAAGCCGCACGTGCAGCTCCAATATTGGCGTAGGCCCCTTTGAGTTGGTGCTCGGCTTGAAGGATATCGGGGCGGAGGAGAAGAACCTCGGAACTCATACTGGGGGAAATCTCTCTTTGAAGAATGACTCTGCTCAAATCAACCGGTAAAAGGTTGCTCGGCGCAGGTGAGCCGAGTAAAAGGTTCAAGGCGTTTTCATCTTTCGCCACCTGTTGGATGTAGCGGGCGAGGTCTCCGCAGGCTGTATCCACTTGCGTTTGGGATTGACGCAGTTCCAGTTTGTTTGCAACTCCGACCTCATAACGCTTATGCGTCAACTCATAGGCGGCCTGATGTGTCTCCATCGTTGACCTCGCCAGTTTGAGGTTTTCCCGGTCCGCGGCCAAAGCCAGATAAGCCTCTGCTACCGCAGACACCAGCGAGATTTGCGCACTGCTTCGGGCCTGATCCGTGGCGAGGTATGCTTCCAGCGCCCGATCCTTCAGGCTGCGGATGCGGCCAAAGAAATCTATTTCCCAGGAAGTTATACCGAGATTGACACCGTATTTTTCAGCGGTCATCGCCCTTCCGGTGGACGAAAGATCCGCCGACACGCGTTCCTTGCTCCCGCTCCCCACCGCGTTGGCAGATGGCAGGAGCTCGGCCCTTTGAATACCGTACAGTGCCCGGGCCCTCTCGACGTTCAAGACCGCAAGGCGTAGATCGCGATTGTTATTCAAGGCAATTTCGATGATCTTTTGAAGGCGCTTATCAGTGAAGAACTCCCGCCACCTCATCTCCGTCACGACGGGGGCAGGGGTTCCGGCTTCAACCTCGGAAGCACTGTAGGCAGCGGTGCTCGACCAATCCGCAGGGATCGGAGCATCAGGTCTTATGTATTCGGGAGCCAGCGAGCAACCTCCCAAGAGAGTAACGATCACAACCAGTGGCAGAAACAAGTTTCTATTCATATCATCGATCCTCTGATGGATTTACATCGGCCGTTTCGGCTGATCCACGTTTCCCGTGTTTGCCGAAGATCTTTTCAATCAACACATAGAAGAGGGGCGCAAAGATAACCACAAGGACGGTAGCGGTCACCATCCCCCCCAAGACGCCGGTACCGATGGCATTTTGGGCTCCTGCTCCGGCGCCGGTAGTTAAGGCAAGGGGCAGTATCCCGAAACCGAAGGCCAGAGAGGTCATAATGATTGGACGAAAACGCAGCTTTGCCGCTTCTAGGGTCGCGTCAATCAGTCCCATACCCCTTTCCAATCCGCTCTTGGCGAACTGAACGATCAGAATGGCGTTTTTGGTGGCCAAACCCAGCGTAGTCAAAAGGGCGATCTGGAAATAGACGTCGTTGGCCAGCTCACGCATGCTCGAAGCGATGACACCACCGATAGCCCCAAGGGGCAGAACCAGCAGGACCGCGATGGGTATAGTCCAGCTCTCGTAGAGTGCCGCCAGACAAAGGAAGATCACAAAAATGGAAAACGCGTACAGCAGGGGTGCCTGAGAACTCGACGTCACCTCCTGATAGGAAAGCCCGGTCCAGTCAAAACCAATACCCTTAGGAAGCTTTTCAACCGCATCTGTCATGGCCTGCATGGCCTCTCCAGAGCTTCTTCCCGGTGCCGCCTCCCCCCAGATGTTTATGGAGGGAAAACCGTTATACCGCGCCAGCTTGGGAGACCCCGAGGTCCAGCGGCCGGTGGCGAAAGAGGAAAAGGGAACCATTTTCCCCACCGTATTCCGTACATACAGTTTTTCCAGATCACTGGGTAACATCCGATAGGGGGCATCGGCCTGAACAAACACCCGTTTGATCCGGCCACCCTGAATAAAATCATTGACATAGGCGCTACCGAAAGCTGCCGAAATAGTTCTGTGAATGGAGGTAATGGGGACGCCCAATGCGCCGGCCTTTTCCCAGTTTACATCAATCCGGTATTCGGGTACATCGGCCATGCTGTTGGGCCGAACTTTGGTCACTCTGGGATCCTTTGCAGTTATTCCAAGAAGTTGGTACTGGGCATCCATCAGGGCCTGGTGCCCGAGACCACCACGGTCCAGTAGTTCAAAGTCGAACCCCATGGACATGCCCAGTTCGGGAACGGCAGGTGGCTGGAAGACAAAGACCATGGCGTTGCGGATATGCGAAAGGGCCATTGTGGCTCTTCCCGCAATGGCCTTGGCCTTCAGGTCACTCCGGTCACGAAGGCCCCAATCCTTCAGTTTGATAAATACCATTCCGTTGTTTTGGGATCGCCCGGAAAACCCCATCCCGGAGAGAGCCATCGTAGATTCTACTGTCTCCTTTTCATTTTCCTTGAAATAGTGCTCAATTTGTTTAGTGACCTCTCTGGTCTGCTCCAGCGTGGAGCCTACCGGCATGATCAACTGGGCGAGCAATATTCCCTGGTCTTCATCCGGGAGGTAGGCAGTGGGCATACGTATAAACAGAACCCCCAGCACCGCCACGATAACAAGGAAAACGATCAGGTAGCGTTTCCCCCGGGTAAGGGAGTGACCGACAAGGCCCATATACCGGTCTCTGAGGCCGAAAAATACACGGTCAAACCACAGGAAAAAGGGGCGCAAGAAAAAGACCGCGTTCTCGGCCGGTTCATGCCCGGCCTTGACCGGCTTGAGAAGTGAGGCGCAGAGCACCGGTGTCAGGACCAGTGCTACGACCACCGACAGGAGCATGGCAGAGATGATGGTGACGGAGAACTGGCGATAGATTACGCCGGTGGAACCGGGGAAGAAGATCATGGGGCCAAACACGGCCGATAAAACCAGGCCGATGCCGATCAAGGCGCTGGTGATCTGCTCCATGGATTTGGCTGTGGCCTCTTTAGGGGGCAGGCCCTCCTCGGCCATGATGCGTTCCACGTTTTCCACGACGACGATGGCATCGTCAACCAGAAGGCCGATGGCCAGCACCATGGCAAACATCGTCAGCATATTGATGGAAAAGCCGAAAAGCCCGAGAACAGCGAAAGTCCCCAGGATTACGACGGGCACTGCAATGGTCGGGATCAGAGTAGCTCGCATGTTTCCCAGAAAAAGCCACATGATCAGAAATACCAGCAGGATCGCCTCGAAAAGGGTTCTTACTACGTCTTTGATAGCTACCTTGATAAAAGGAGTGGTGTCATAGGGATAGACGACTTTCATCCCCGAGGGGAAAAACCGGCTCATCTCTGCCAGCTTCGCCCTGACTGCATCAGCCGCGTCCAGGGCGTTGGCACCTGCGGTCTGACGGATGGCGATGCCTGCTGAAGGTTTCCCGTTATAGGCACCCTGAATGTCATAGATCTCGGTGCCAAGTTCGGTACGTCCCACATCACCTATCCGCAAGATTGATCCGTCCGGATTGGTTCGCAGGGGAATAGCGGCAAACTCTTCCGGAGTCGAAAGCATATTCTGAACAACGATTGAGACGTTCAGGCGCTGGCCCGGAACGGCAGGCGCACCGCCAAATTGCCCGGCCGAAACCTCCACATTGTATGCCTTGAGCGCCGCAAGCACATCACCTACCGTGAGGCGATAATTGATCAGCTTATCGGGATTAAGCCATACACGCATGGCATATCCTCCGCCGAAGACTTGCACCTCACCCACGCCCGGCACCCTGGCCAAGATCTTTTCCAGACTTGATTTGGCATAATCTCTCAGGTCAGTACCATCCATGCTGTCATCTTCCGAGATCAAGCTCACAATCATCAGGTAATTCCGTGTGGATTTTACGACCTGGACCCCTTGATTTTGGACCATATCGGGAAGGCCCGTCAAGGCAGATTGGACTTTGTTCTGTACCTTAGACCAGGCGATATCCGGATCTGTTCCCGAGGCAAAGGTCAGTTCAAGACGAGAGCCGCCTGCTGAATCGCTGGAGGCGGACATATACAGCAGGTTATCCATACCGGTCATCTTCTGCTCAATGATCTGGGTTACACTGTTTTCCACGGTCTCGGCCGAGGCCCCCGGGTAGGAGGCAAAAACAGCGATAGATGGCGGAGCCATCTCGGGATACTGCGAGATGGGCAGATTGTAAATCGCCAGCCCGCCTCCCGCCATCATAATAATAGCGATGACCCACGCAAAGACCGGACGTTCAAGGAAAAATTTCGATAGCATAAATTGCCTCCGCTAATTCGATTCTGCGGGTTGAGGTGTTGAATCTTTTCGTTCATCACCCTTTTCTTCGCTATCGGCTGTAAAGGGAACAACCTTCACGGAAGCGCCGGGCCTCACCTTTTGCATCCCTTCGACGATCAGACGATCGCCGGGTGCCAAACCCGTCGAAACGAGCCATGTATTTCCGATGGCCCGATCGAGCGTGAGCATTTGCTGCTGGACTTTGCCCTCGGCATCCACGATCAGTGCCACGGGATTCCCCTTCGGGTTGCGCGAAACGGCCTGT
Organism: Deltaproteobacteria bacterium; assembly: GCA_019313385.1. GTDB lineage: Bacteria > Desulfobacterota > Syntrophia > Syntrophales > UBA2210 > UBA2210. The sequence goes on from JAFDBG010000012.1 coordinate 22,879, forward strand.
TGAGGAACCAGGATCGCCTGCGGATTGGCGCCTTCTTCCACCACCGCCCGGATGAACATGCCGGGCAGAAGAACACCCTTCGGATTCGGAAAGACAACCCGTAGAATGACCGATCCAGTCGTCGGATCCACTGTGACATCGCGAAATTGAAGGGTCCCCTCTAATGGGTATGCTGTACCGTCATCCAGAATGAGTCGTACTTTTTTCTGATTTGTTCCATTTTGATCCAGACGGCCTTCCTCCAAGCGATGTCGCAATCGAAGCACTTCGGTCGTGGATTGGGACACATCCACGTACATGGGATCCAGTCGTTGAATGGTTGCCAGGGCCATGGGCTGATACGCCGTCACCAGCGCACCATCGTTCACGCCGGATTTTCCGATGCGACCAGAGATGGGGGCTGTAATCCTGGCATATTCAAAATTTATACGTGCCGTCTTCACCATCGCCTTCCAATACTCAATGTCGGCTTCAGTCTGTTTTAAGGCGGCAGCCGCGTCATCATAGTCCTGTTGGCTGACCGCCTTGACGGCAAGTAACTCTTCGAAACGCTCTGCTCTCGATCTCATCGCAGACAGACTGGCCCCAGCCCTGCCAAGGGCGGCACTTGCATTGTCGAGCCCCGCCTGAAAGGGAGCGGGAGCAATCTGATAGAGCACCTGACCGGCCTTTACATCTGATCCTTCCGTAAACAGGCGTCTCTGTATGAGGCCGCTGACCTGGGGGCGAATCTCGGCTATCCGGAAAGCGGATGTCCGACCCGGCAATTCAGTGGTCAGTACAACCTTTTGAAGGTCGACCGTTACCACAGCCACCTCCGGTGCCGGGCGCTGGGGAGATTGGGATCGCCCGGCATCGTCGCAACCACCGAGCAAAAGACCGCCCAACAGGGCCACCGGAAGCAGATTCCATGTCATTGATTTGCATACAATTCTATTGAGCAACATCAAACTCTCCTCTATATAAAATGATATATACCATAAACTACCCCGAAGCCCACTGTGGGGGATTATGACATATGATCCCCCCGCCCCTTAAGTGATTATAATAATCCGTGCCCACCTTTTACTCCCTGTTCCTTAATCCTTCCATGAATATGTCTGTAACCTGTTTTGCGTCTTTTTCAATCTCGCCTGAAATCCCGTCATGGATACGCTGCATCACCATTCCCATATTGGCTTCGACAAACATGGCGGCAACCTTCATCGAATCGAGAGGTTGAAACAGGCCCTCTCTCACCCCATCATCCAAGACACCGGCCACCCGTTCTACAAAGGTTCGGTACCTGCTGTCGGCATAATGGTCCCTCTCGGAATGCATCCTCTCCCGATCGAAAAAGAGGACGCGGATCAGATCCCTGTGTTTATCAAAGAATCTCAACTGACAGAGAGAAAATTCCTCCAGCTTTCTCTCAGGGACACAATCGCCTTCCAACAGGGCAAAACTTTCTCTGATAAGCGGATCAAAACTCGCTTCAAGGGCCGCGTCCAGGATCTCTTCCTTGTTTGTGAAATAGACGTATAGCGTCCCTTTCGCCACACCGGCCTCCGCTGCCACACGGTCCATCGTCAGACCATGCATGCCTTCACGCATCAGCAGGCCGACAACAGCATCCAGGATGCCCTGTTTTGTAAAGGCCTCTAAAACCTTTTTGCGTTCTTGCTTTTTGTCTACACCCATAAGAGAAAACCGCCCGGTCAGTCTTTGAACTGAACAGTCAACCTATAGTCTTTGCTGTTGGCTGTCAAGTAAAAATTTTTAGAAAAGAGTGGTGTGAATAATTGGTTTTTACCCGATGGAAAAAGTCTTTTGGGTCACCATCGGCGTCTATTGCCGGGCACACTACGGATACAGGATCTCTCTCGCATAGATTGACAGGACAGTGGGAAAAATGTAGATTCATCACATCATGAAAACACGTAGAACCTTGAATGCGAAGGCATCTTTCATAATTCTTTTCTGCTTTATGTTCATCCTGCCCTGCCGGGCTTTTGCCGAAAGTGATACCGCGCGGCTTATGCGTACCGTTACCCTGTATATGGAGAATGACCTGTTCTACAATACCGATCGGCAGTACACGCACGGAACAAAGCTCTCATGGATCTCGCCGGACCTTTCAGACTATCGTGACGACCCTCTCGTCCCCGAATGGAGTTATCCGCTCATTGAACGCCTGCCCTTCATAAATAAACCGGAATATCAGCGTTCCGTATCCTTCTCGCTTGGACAAAGCATGTACACACCGGAGGAGATTGAACGGAGCGATCTCATCGAAGAAGACCGGCCCTATGCCGGCATTACATACCTGGCCGTCGGGTTCCACAGCAAAAACGACTGGCAGATGGACACCCTTGAGCTCGATGTGGGAATCGTCGGTCGTCACTCTTACGCTGAGGATTGTCAGAAAACCATCCATCACTGGGTAGATGCGCAGGATCCCAAGGGATGGGAGCATCAGCTTCACGACGAACCGATCCTCAATGTCTTCTTTGAACGCAAATGGCGGCTGTTCCAGCGGAAATATAGCCGTGGCTTCGGTTCTGACTGTATCCCCCACATAGGATGCGGCATCGGGAACGCCTTTACCGGCGCCAATGCGGGAGGAGAGGTCCGGTTTGGCTGGAACCTTCCGAATGATTTCGGGACGTTTATCATCAGACCGGGTTCGGACAGCAATGCCCCTGTTGACAACACTGATCCACGCTTCTACCGCTTCCTTCACCGTGTCGGCGTCCATCTCTTTTTTGCCGTTGACGGAACCGCCGTTGCACGGAATATCCTGCTCGACGGGAACACATTCCGGGACAGTCACAGCGTTGACAAAAAACATTTTGTCGCCTGTTTTGTCGGGGGAATCGGTTTCATCGTTAGCCGTTTCAAAATTACGTACTCCCACGTCTATCAGACAAAAGAGTTTAAGACCCAGGAGAAGGAACAGCAGTATGGCGCGATATCGCTATCATGCACATTTTAATCCACAGATTTCGCAGATTACGCGGATTACTCTAAAGCGGCAAAGTCGCAAAGGCAGGAAATTAAGATTCAAAAGTCAGATTTGTTTTTGCCTTTCAGCCTTCAGCTTTTATCCGTTATTTTTTATCTTGTCTACGTGAGCTGATGCCAATATCTGCAAGAAAAACAAAGTTGTTGAGGATAAAGACTCTATATATACCCCGGCATTTTTAAGTTGAAGGCAAAGACCATGGATCCCCGAAAGGTTCAACAGACAGAACGGCAACCGGCGCACGAAGAGGGCGAGCATTCCGCACCTTTCCATCGCGGGTATTTCCCTGCCTTTCGGTCGTTCCAATATCGGGACTACCTGTGTCTGTGGCTCGGAACTGTATTTTCTTTTCTGGCGGTCGGCATGCAGCGGATCACCCGAGCATGGCTCGTACTTCGCCTGACTAACGACTCCCCTTTTGCCCTCTCGCTGGTTATAGTCTCTTTCACCCTGCCCCTGACTTTTGTATCCGTGCTCGGAGGCGTCTTTGCAGACCGCATTTCTCGAAGGCAGATAATCTTGATAGCCCAAAGCGGTAATGCAATCTTAACTTTTCTCTTGGCAACGTTGGACATGATGAACATCATCTGCTTCTGGCACCTACTGGTAATTGGATTTTGCAACGGCACCCTGGCGGCTTTCAATATGCCCAGTCGGCAATCGATCATCTCGGATATTGTACCTGAACAAAACCTCATGAATGCCATTTCCCTCAGTAGCGCGGGAATGAACCTGACAAACATCCTCGGACCGGTACTGGCAGGCGTGTTTATCGTTTACCTCGATACGGCTGGCGTCTTCTATCTGATTGCATTATTTCATGCTTTTTCTGTTGTATGCACAATCCTGATCAAGGCGGGCAGGACGCCTTCGGCCGTTAGTCCCCGCAAGGGAATGTGGGTAGATCTTCGTGAAGGATTTCAATATGCCGCAGGAAACCCCACCCTTCTCGGACTTGTTATAATGGGATTGGTGCCGGCCCTTTTTGGATTTACCTACCTGAATCTCTTGCCGGTATGGGGCAGAGAAGTATTAGATGCCCCGTCTGACGGCTTGGGACTCTTGATGGCATTCGTGGGTATCGGTGCTCTTATCGGCACACTGGTTCTCGCTTCCCTTCCTTATCTGAAAAGGCGTGGGAGTTTTCTCATGGTCAATGGTTTTGTGTGGGGAATTGCGCTGATCGCGTTCTCCCTGTGTAATTCTTATATAACGGCCTTGCCTGCCCTCCTGCTCATAGGATTTTTGAGCGCCATTTTTATGTCGCTCAATATGACCCTCATGCAGTTTTACTCATCTCCTGAAATGAGAGGCCGTATAGTAAGCATGTCTATGATGACATTCGGGATTATGCCCTTGAGCACCGTGCCCTTCGGTATCCTCGCTGAGAGTATCGGAACCGCCGACTCCCTGAAATTCAGCGGTCTGCTGCTGTGTCTCTTCATAATCGTTTTCTTTTTTGCCTTTCGCAGATTTCGCAAGGTGGCCTGACATGGTGAGTAAAGGGTTCAGGGGTAAAAGGGCCAAACTTGGGAATAACACCCGGCTATTATCTTGCACCAAATCCCAAGGTTTGATAGTGTCCGCCCGGTAGTATCCTGCAAGGCGTTTTTTAACACGCGGGAAATTTTCAGCAGGAGTCGTTTTATGGAATCAAATCTGTATATCCCGGAGCATTACAAACCATTGCTCGATCTGCGCGAAACAGAAAAAGCCATCGGTCAGATCAAAGCCTTCTTCCAGACCAACCTGTCCTTCGAATTGGACCTGATGCGCGTGACGGCGCCTCTGTTCGTCAAAGCAGGCACGGGGATTAATGATGATCTCAATGGGATTGAGAAACCTGTCTCTTTCAATTTGAAAGGAGCCGGCAACATGGGCGTTGAGATGGCACAGTCTCTCTCGAAATGGAAGAGGATAATGCTGGCCGATTACGGCGTAAAACAGGGCCGTGGTTTATGCACAGACATGAATGGCATAAGACCGGACGAGGTGCTGGACAACACGCATTCAATATATGTGGACCAGTGGGACTGGGAAAGAGTGATATCGGAAGAGGAACGAAACCTGGAATTTTTGAAGTGTATCGTGAGAAAGATATACGATGTCATACGACGAACGGAAAAGTACATCTGCTACCGGCGCAACGTTATCGAGCCGATACTTCCCGAAGAAATTACCTTCATCCACAGCGAAGAGCTGGAGGAAAGATATCCCTCTTTGACACCCAAAAAACGAGAAAATATCGTATGCAGGGAATATGGGGCCGTCTTTATTATAGGAATCGGGGGCAAGCTGAAAAACGGTAAACCACACGACGACCGCGCGCCTGATTATGATGACTGGTCCACCCCGACCGCGGGAGGGCGCACGGGACTCAACGGAGACATTCTTGTACACTATCCGATGTTCGATTGCGCGTATGAGCTCTCATCCATGGGAATCCGGGTAGACACGGAGGCCCTCCTAAGGCAACTGGAGATTACCGACAACATGGAACGAAAGGAACTGCTCTTTCACAGGCGTCTGATCAATGGGGAACTGCCACTCTCTATCGGAGGAGGCATCGGCCAGTCGCGGCTCTGTATGTTTTACCTGAGAAAGGCCCATATTGGCGAAATACAGGCAAGTATATGGCCCGAAGACATGATTGAAAAATGCGGTAAAAACAAGATCTTTTTATTATAAGAGGACGGACAATGAAACGCACAAAAATATTCAGGCTTTTGGAATCAGATTCGCCGATGGACAATATCCTGATCAAGGGATGGGTCAGGACCAGGCGTGATTCAAAAGGATTTTCCTTTATTGAGATTAATGACGGGTCATGCCTTGCAAACATACAGGTCATCGCAGACAACGGTCTGGACAACTACGACGACATTCTGAAACTGTCAACCGGTTCCGCGGCGGCCGTAACCGGGAAGCTGCTGGCATCAAAAGGCAAAGGACAGAAATGGGAGATACAGGCGGACTCCATAGAGATAATCAGTATAGCGCCGGACTCGTACCCCCTGCAGAAGAAGCGCCACAGCGACGAGTTTCTGCGCACCATTGCGCACCTCAGACCACGAACAAATAAGTATGGAGCGGCATTTCGCATCAGATCAGAGCTGTCATACGCCATACATAAGTTTTTCAGGGAAAGGGCCTTTACCTACATTCATACCCCCATCGTAACCGCGTCTGATTGCGAAGGTGCCGGAGAGATGTTCAGAGTAACAACCTTGGACACGGGCAATCTTCCGAAAATAGATGGGGCCGTGGACTACTCCCTGGATTTTTTCGGAAAGCAGGCAAACCTGACCGTGTCGGGCCAGCTTGAGGCGGAACTGTTCGCGCTGGCCCTGGGTGATGTCTATACCTTCGGCCCCACATTCAGGGCAGAGAATTCCAATACCAGGCGACATGCCGCGGAGTTCTGGATGGTGGAACCGGAGATGGCGTTCTGCGATCTTGCGGGCGACATGGATCTCGGTGAAGAGATGGTAAAGTATCTGGTCGCTTACGCAATGGACACGTGTCGCGATGATCTTGAGCTCTTTGCGAAGTTTGTGGATAAGGGCTTGATGGCAACCCTGGAGAATATAGCCTCATCGGATTTTATAAGACTTCCATACCGGGAAGCGGCGGATATATTGAGCAGGGTCAAAGGCAAATTCGATTATGATGTGGGATTCGGGAAAGACCTCCAGTCCGAGCATGAACACTATCTGACCGAACAGCATTTCAAGGGGCCTGTCATAGTCTACGATTACCCAGCCACGATAAAACCCTTTTACATGAGGGTAAACCCCGACGGGGAAACAGTTGCCGCCATGGATGTGCTTGTGCCAAGCATAGGGGAGATAATAGGGGGCAGTCAGCGTGAAGAGCGTCTCGACATCCTGGAGGATCGGATGGATGAGGCCGGCCTGATTAAAGATAATTACTGGTGGTATCTGGACTCCAGAAGGTTTGGAGGCGTTCCGCACAGCGGTTTCGGTCTGGGATTCGAGCGTCTGGTGATGCTGATCACCGGTATATCAAACATAAGGGACGTTATACCCTTTCCACGGACACCCAACAGTGTAGAATTTTGATAGAAAGGAGATGATTCTGTTGAGTTATGAGGATTTTCGTTCAAGATGAAGGCATGCTAAAAGACCATTAATCAACAGAGTCAGGAAGATACCATGATAAAAATAACATGCATGGGGGCCGCTGGAACGGTAACCGGATCGAATTATCTTATCGAAGATTCCCGCGGTACAAAGATACTGGTGGACTGCGGTCTCTTTCAGGGAGGGAAACAAACCGAGTGGCGCAACTCGGCTGACTGGGGATTTGATCCCCGGGAGATACACACCCTCCTGCTGACCCACGCGCATATCGACCACAGCGGCAGGATCCCCAAACTTGTCAAAGACGGCTTCCGCGGAAAAATCATCACCTCTCCCCCCACTGCACAACTGTGCGATGTAATGCTCCTTGATTCAGGACATGTACAGGAAATGGAGGCGGAGTGGCAGACGCGGAAAAACAAGCGCAGGAGCAAAAAGGGGATTGAACCGCTCTATACAGTTGAAGACGCTCAGACGAGCCTTCAATACCTTTCTCCCGTGGAGCGGGATCAGGTCATCGACATCGAACCGGGGATAAAAGCGCGCTTCAGAAATGCGGGACACATCCTCGGCTCCTCAATCATAGAAATGTGGATAGAAGACGCGGGCGCGGAAACAAAGGTCGTTTTCTCGGGAGATATCGGGAAAAACCGCCAGCTGATCGTTAAAGATCCCTTCGAGATTACAGATGCGGATTATCTTGATGCTATCGAATATGCCGTATCGAATAACGAAAAAACTATCATCCCGGCATTCGCGGTGGAGAGGACCCAGGAAATACTCTATATCCTGGGTGAATTTCAGAGAGAGGGGTCCCTGCCTGATATACCGATCTATCTTGACAGCCCGCTCGCGATCAAGGCCACGGAGATATTCCGCAAAAACAAAAAGTACTTCGATGAAGAGGCGATGGATATCGTCAACAAGGGATTCGACCCCTTTGACATGCCCAACCTGAAATTCACCCCCTCGACCGAAGAATCCATGGCGATCAATAAAAAATCGGGCTCCGCGATCGTCATAGCGGGTAGCGGTATGTGCACCGGAGGAAGGATCAAGCATCACCTCAAACATAACCTGTGGCGTGAGGGGGCAAGCGTCGTCATCGTGGGCTTCCAGGCCATGGGCACCACCGGAAGAAGGATAGTGGACGGAGAAAAGCGGGTCAGGGTATTCAGGGAAAACGTTGCCGTGGCGGCAAAGGTCTTTACCATCGGTGGATTCTCGGCGCACGCAGACCAGAAGGGTCTTCTGGAATGGGCGGGAAACTTCGCCGAATCACATCCCCGTGTCTTTGTAACTCATGGTGAGGCAACGGCCAGCGAGGCCCTCGCAGCCAAGCTCAGGGAAGGCCTCAATCTGGAGACCTATGTTCCCCGTATGCGAGAATCCCTGGTCCTTGAACGCCAGAAAATGACCAGCGCGATGGTCCCTGAGGCGGCACCGGGAGACCTGCAGCAGGTCATAGGCGCCACAGTCATCAGTCTTGAGAAAGAACTGGAAGAGTTAAAGATAAGGCTCACGGCAAAGGGTGGCAGGATTCAGGAGGCCGATATCGACCGGCTGAAAGACATCGAGGAAGATCTGCGGATGGTTCTGCCTGAATAGGGGGCTTAATGGAGGCACAGCCTCTCTTTCAGCGTAACTATTCAGGAATAATAGATGGGCAGAGGCAACTGAAGTCGCCCCTACCCATCTGTCAAGTTGTTTGGAATCAGAGTTATTCATTCCGAAGCCTATAAATTATTTCTATAGCTATCCCCAATCTTATAGTTTATTTGAATTTGACCAATCTGTCGTTTTTACGTAGTGTCGTGCCAATCAAGAGATGTCATTCCGACCGCATGGAGCTATAGTGCCCGTCAGGGTGAAACCCAGGGTTTCTCAGTCGTGAAAACTCCTTCGAAATGACAGAGTGTCGTTGACATGGCAGTATCATCAGAAAACTAATGTCAGGATGAATCATATGGAGAAAATAATCTACATGGATAACGCCGCCACCTCATGGCCGAAACCTGAGGAAACCATAAAGGCAATGGCGGAATATTTTCACTCAATCGGGGCAAGTCCGGGACGATCAGGACATCGCCTGTCCCTCGATGCCGGGCGGGTTGTCCTGGACGCACGGGAGTCTGTTTCAGAGCTTTTCGGCATAAAGAGTCTCCTCAGAGTCGTCTTTACCAAAAACGCGACAGAATCTCTCAACATCGCCATCGCCGGTCTTTTGAAGCCCGGCGACCATGTAATCACATCTGGAATGGAGCATAACTCAGTGATGCGCCCACTGAGGGTAATGGAGGAAAGCGGCGTAGAACTGTCAATTATACCATGTTCACTCTCTGGCGAGATGGACCCGGAGGATGTGGGCCGGCATATAAAGAAAAATACAAGGGCAATCTATCTTACCCATGCCTCCAACGTTACGGGCACAATCATGCCCATCGCCGAAACAGGAAAAATCGCCCGTGAAAAAGGGGTCATATTTTGCGTTGATGCCGCGCAGACTGCGGGCGTCATTCCGATAGATGTGGAGGAAATGTTCATAGACATCCTCGCGTTTACCGGTCACAAGGCCCTTTTCGGTCCTCAGGGAACGGGAGGACTTTACATGGCCGAAGGATTGGAAAAGGAGATTTGCCCCATCATGACCGGCGGCACAGGCAGCAGATCCGAGTCGGAGGAACACCCGGATTTTCTTCCCGATAAATATGAAGCGGGCACCGCGAATGTGATAGGGATTGCAGGCCTCAATGCCGGCATCCGGTTTGTCCGCTCGGTCGGGATAGAAAGCATAAGAAAAAAAGAGTCGGAACTGACGGCAATTCTTGTGGAAGGGCTTAGATCCATTCCGGAGGTTACCCTGTACGGGTGCGGTGACGCGAAAAAGCAGACATCTGTTGTGTCATTCAATATATCGGGTATGGATTGCGCCCGGGTTGCCATGGCCCTTGATGAAGAGTTCAATATCATGTCGAGGCCGGGCCTGCAGTGCGCCCCTGCCGCCCACCGCACCATCGGAACCTTTTCAGCGGGAGCTGTGAGGCTCAGTCTGGGATACTTCCTTGAAAAGGACGATATCCAAGCCGTTCTTTCCGCCGTGGAAAAACTTGTTCAAAGGTGATCAGAATATGATGGACACAAAAACCTGCCTTGTCCTTCTCTTTGACTCGGCGAGCGAAGCTCTGCTTGCCGAAAAACTCTTCAAAAGGGCAGGCATTTCCTACAAGATAATACCGGTGCCGCGCCATCTCAGCTCCGACTGTGGCGTCTGTATACGAGTCTTTGCCTCCGACAAAGAGAGAGCACGTGAAACCCTCGACGGCAGGGTGGATATTCGGGATATCTGTCCAATAGATTAAAAACCCATTTGACATACTGGAGTGTCGGCCTTATTATAACCCGCGTATCCGGAAACGGTTATGTGAAACTCGTTAGAAGATTCACTCAAGAGTAACAAAAATAAAGGAGAAAATATAATGTTTAAAGTTTCAGAAAAGGCGCACGAAATGATCAAAAATGTCCTTGAATCGAGGGAAGAAAACCTCCCTGTCCGGCTGGTGTATTCCGAAGGCGGATGATCGGGTCCCTCCCTGGGAATGTCTCTGGATGAGACAAAGGAAGCGGATAAGGTTTTTGAGGAAGATGGCATCACATTCGTGATGGACGAACAATTGTTTGAACAGGCAAAGCCTGTAAACATAGATTTCATCACTACGGACAGAGGCTCGGGGTTTTCCATTACCTCAAGGCTGTCGTCTGGCGGTTCATGCGGAGGAAGCTGCAGCGGCTGTTAAAGATAATGCCTGAAATGGATTGCTGCCGTCAGCGAATGAGGGGGCAAAACACATGAGTTTCTTGGCGCATGCATCAAAAGAGGTCCTGTTCTTTTTCAATGAGATATCAGTTTATCTGCTGTTCGGGTTTATTGTTGCCGGGATACTCTATGTTTTCTTTCCGGAATCCGTTATACGTCGTCACCTGGGGCGCGACTCCTTTCGTTCTGTCATAAAATCAACGATATTCGGCATCCCCCTTCCTCTCTGTTCATGCGGCGTTGTACCGGTTGCGGCTTCCCTCAGAAAAAGCGGCGCGTCAAAGGGCTCTACCATTTCATTTCTCATCGCGACACCACAGGTTGGCGCGGACAGTTTCATGATTACCTATTCTCTTCTCGGATGGGTGTTCGCTCTTTTCCGCATTGTCGCATCACTGGTCACCGCACTGGCTGCCGGTGTCATGGTTAATCTTCTTGGCAGGAACGGGTCCGATCAACCGGAGGTTATTTTACCGGATGATGCGGTCCCGAAGGAAAGTTATTATAAGCGGCTCAAATCAATCCCCGGCTATATTGAATATGACCTGCTCGGCTCCCTCGCGAACGCACTGCTGGTGGGGATAATTGCCGCGGGGATTATATCCGCTCTGATACCTGACGGATTTTTTGAGAAATACCTTGGCAGTGATTTTCTATCCATGCTTTTAATGCTGGTCGTCGGAATCCCTATCTACGTGTGTGCCGCGGCATCCACACCTGTCGCCGCCTCCCTTATAATGAAGGGCATCTCACCGGGCGCTGCTCTGGTTTTTCTCCTGACGGGTCCCGCGACGAATGCCATGACTATTTTGACGGTCTTTAAAGTTCTTGGCAAAAAATCCACTGTTGTTTATCTGTTGGCCATTGCCCTTATCAGTCTCTTGCTGGGATACCTGCTTAACATATTTACAGCGCACTTCGGTTTTCAAAACGTCATAATCCTTCATGATCATGAGATACTGCCGGCATGGCTGAAAATCACAGGGTCCATCATACTGGCCATAATGATCGGATGGTATTATTTAAAAATCAAGATTCTGGACAGGGTAAAGGGGGAAATAGACGTGGGAGACAATAAAATAAGCCTGTCTGTTCAGGGTATGACCTGCATGCACTGCGCTGGCGCGGTAAAAAAGGCTGTCGAATCGGTCGCCGGGACATCGAATGTGGATGTCCACCTGGACAAAAAAACGGTGGCATTTGAAATAGAGGAAAAAGACAGCGTTGAAAAAGTAAAGGCGGCAATCGAGCACGCAGGCTACAGCGTTTAAGAATTATAAAGGCAGTGCCTGCACTTTTATATCGGATAGCCGGGGCTTTTTCATATGTTTCCCGACAATCCCCGATTCTTCTATTTCAGAAGGACGATCTGTGCGGCGGCAAGGCCCGCCCCATGTTCAAATTTATATCCCGCCTTTGCAAATCCTGACTCTATCGCGCCAACGGTGGCGAGGATATCCGAAGCGTTCACGACGCCCATATGTCCCACGCGGAAATACTTTTCCTTGATTTCGGCGTGGAGGCCTCCGGCGAGTATGGCACCGGCCTTTGCGATCAGCGGGAGCACGCTACCGTTCACACCTTCCGGGAAGTATGGAGCAGTCAGTGTGTTGGCCGCTTTATCTGCGCTTACCGGAATCTGTTTCAGACCTATGGCGTTCATTGCCGCCTTGAAGGCGTCGCTCATGAGACGGTGACGGGCAAACCGATTGTCCATCCCTTCGGCGAGGATCTGTCCGAGGCTGACATTAAGCGCCCATACGAGATTTACCGCCGGCGTTCCGAAGTAAGCTGCCTTGCGGGCCTCGTAAGACTCCATTACGGGAAGCCAGTTTGCCCAGTCGGAGTAATAGTTTCCAACAGGTGTACTGCGGTTTTTGAATGTCTCTATCGCTTTGGGACTTGCCACGAGAAGCGCCAGTCCCGGGGGAACCCCGATGGCCTTCTGGCAGGCGGTGAGGGCAATATCCACACCCCATTCTTCCTGACGCAGTTCTTCGCCGGCAACGGAGCAGACGCCGTCCACGATGCTCAGTATTCCATGCTTCCGGCACAGGCCGCCCAGTCCCTTTATATCGGCGCGTACAGCGGTTGATGTGTCAACGTGTGTCACAACCAGTCCCTTATAATCAGCCTTGCCAATTTCCGCCTCAACCTCATCCAGAGAGGGCATATCCCCGATAGTCGTCGCCTTCACATATGTGACCCGCGCCCCATAGCGTTCCATTATGGCGCCGAAACGGTCGCTGAAATAACCCGTGTTTACCACCAGAACATTATCTCCCGGTTCGATGACGTTGCAGGCTGCCATGTCCATGGCCATCGTTCCGGAACCGGCAACGATAAATGGCTGCCCGCCCGGGCATAGAAACACCTCCCGCATCCGTTCAAGCGCCTGGCCCATACAATCGACAAAATTGGGGGCCACATGGCTCGCGGTGGGCATACCCATCGCCCGCATTACCTCGGGAGTAAACTCGATCGGCCCGGGGATCATAAGAAGCTTTCTGTTTTTCATGGTCGTTACCTCCATTTTAAATTAATGGCACTCGTTGGACACGAATGGAATGATGCTTCTCATCTGAAACTGCTCCTTACTGGTATCATATTTTGCCGACTGAGGGAATCTTTGGCGGCGTTTTTTTGTGCCCGCAGTTATCTCTGTCTGAAATCCAAAATTTTCTCTTGCCGCAGGGTTTGAACTTTATTATAGGGATAACATAAGGGGGGAAACGATATGAAAGTTATATATCACGAAGATTTTAAAGAGTCTTATTGTTCCGATCCCGCCGCCGCCGATGGAAGGATCGAAGCCGTTATCGAAGCTATAGAAGGCAGGGTTGAATTTGTTGAAGCGAGTCCCGCCGATGAAGGAGACATTCTTGCCTGCCACACGGGTAACCATGTGGCGCATGTGAGAAGGCAGGGGCTTTACGATATAGCTGCCCTTGCGGCAGGAGGAGCCATCCAGACAGCCTTCAACGGTCTTGTCGAACCCTGTTTTGCCCTTATAAGACCACCGGGACACCACGCGTCGGCGAACAGCTCATGGGGCTTTTGTTTCTTCAATAATATGGCCATTGCCATATCAAAATTGAAGAGAGAAAACAGGATAAAAAAGGCCTTTATCCTGGATTTTGACCTCCATTTCGGTGATGGCACCATAAACATACTGGGAGATTCCGATTATGTAACCATATACAACCCACAGGAGTCCGATCCAAACAGATATCTCAAACGTGTAGAAGAGAGGCTTCCTGACGACGCGGATATCATCGGTATCTCAGCCGGTTTCGATAATCACAAGGAAGACTGGGGCGGCGTCCTCTCCACAGATAATTATCGGGAGATGGGGCGGATGGTTCGGAACGCGAGCCGGAAAAGCGGCGGAGGCTGCTTCGCCATACTGGAGGGAGGTTACAACCACAGAGTGCTGGGACTGAACGTCATGGCCCTGATAGAGGGGCTGGAAGAATAGTAAAACCGGGAATTAACCGACCAGCACAAGCCCTGTTTTTCGAAACGAGAACCGAGGCTTGTGCTTTTTCAGGGCATGGTCAATAAAATGAGAATCTGTCCCCAATTTACACTACTTTATTCCATACTCCTTCCCATACGTCTCAACCACAAAATCTATATCCTTGTCTCCTCTGCCTGACAGGTTTACCAGTATGGTTTTGTCGCTGTCGAGAGTCCCCGCCAGTTTCGTCGCGTATGCCACAGCGTGGGCGCTTTCCAGAGCGGGAATTATCCCCTCAACCCTCGAAAGTTCAAAAAACGCGTCGAGCGCTTCCCTGTCATTCGCCGTTACATATGTAACCCTCTTTATATCCTTGAGGAGACTGTGCTGGGGGCCGACGCTCGGATAGTCAAGACCGCTCGCGACGGAATATACAGGTAGAGGCTCTCCATCTTTGTCCTGAAGCATATAGGAATTGAACCCATGAAGTACGCCGGGTGTGCCAAGTGTCAGGGTTGCCGCATGTTCACCATCTTTAAAGCTGAGTCCTGAAGGTTCAACTCCGTACATGGAGACATCTTCATCTTCCAGGAAGGCAGTAAAAAGCCCTATCGCGTTGGAACCACCACCAACACATGCCACCAGATTATCGGGCAAGCCGCCTGTAATTTCTTCAAACTGTTTCCTTGCCTCTATGCCGACCACCGCTTGAAAGTCCCTGACCATCATTGGGAATGGATGAGGCCCCACAACGGAACCGATGGCGTAGAACTGGGTAACAGGATCTTCGAGATACGCTTCAAATGCCGCGTCAACCGCGTCTTTGAGTGTCTTTGTGCCGCGTGACACGGGGATAACATCTGCACCCACAATCTTCATCCGGATGACATTCGGATGCTGTTTGACTATATCAACTTCGCCCATGTAGATATCGCATTCAAGTCCCACAAAGGCAGCGGCCGTCGCAAGCGCCACTCCATGCTGGCCCGCTCCCGTCTCCGCGATAATCTTCTTTTTACCCATTTTTTTCGCGAGCAGAGCCTCGCCCAGGCAGTGATTTATCTTATGCGCGCCGGTATGGTTCAGATCCTCTCTTTTTAAATATATGCGCGCGCCGCCACATTTTTCCGAAAGAGATTTCGCGTAAAAAATGGGGCTGGGTCTTCCCACATAGTCTTTATACAATGACGACAGCTCATCTTTAAAGCACTCATCATTTTTTATTTTGCTGTATGCTGTCGCGATTTCATCCAGCACTTGCTGTATCTGCGGCGGCACAAAACTGCCGCCATATTCTCCGAAGTATCCCGTCTTGTCGGGCATTTCCACTGATCCTAAATTCATGCTCATCCTATTCTATTCCTCCATAGTATCTGTTAAGTATTTTTTTTGTGATCGAATTATCTTTCTTCAATATCTTCGAACCTCTGGTGATCTTGCAGAGACTTATTCCATGCTTTGCCGCTATATTCCTCTGGGTATGGCCCTCGCTGAGCTCCCTCAAAAGCTTCCAGCGAAGGACGAAATCCTCGATTTCTTTCGGAGTGAGAATTTCTTCAATAAATGACTTCATTTCCTCAAAATCAGATATCTCTGTAAATATCTTTACAAGCTCGTCTCGAGAAACCATTTTGCCCCCCTGTTTCTACGGGCAGAAACATATATAAACAAATTACAAATAGCAAGATATTTTTCAGAAAAAAAAGAAACAGACTGAATGGATGACTGGATGGATGGATTCCATTGTTGAAACTCACCAATTGGTGAGCCTCAATACCTGAAACCTGGCGCGGAAAAGGGAGTGGACTGTTTGTATGGCTTTAGTTTCTTGAAGGAACCCTGCAGAATTGACAGGGCATCTATCGCTCTATTCCAGGTCTTTTCCTATTACCTTTCTAACTCGTTCTATAAGTTTTTCCTTTGTTTCATATGTATATTTGTCAACAGGAATAGGCTCATGTATTATTATTTTCATATTGCCCGGCAGGACCCGCAGGCTTTTCCTGGGTAATATCTTTCTTCCTCCCACCACGGTTACGGGAAGTATCGGCATCTTTGCCTCCAGCGCCATAACGAAACCTCCTTTTTTAAAACGCTGGAGTTTTCCATCGGGGCTTCTTGTGCCTTCGGGAAAAAATACCACAGAAGAGCCGGCCCGTATCTTTTCACCCGCCGCCCTGAGGCTCTTTTGCGCCTTTTCAGAATTCCCCCTGTCAATATAGATGTGCCCTACCTTCTCACAGGCAATCCCGAATATCGGTATCTCCCTGAGCTCCATCTTCATAACCCATTTCAACGGCAGGGGCAGATACCCTATCAGGGCAAACACATCATAGTAACTCTGATGATTCGCCATCACTATATATGGCTGATCTTTATCTATAAGTTCATCTCCACTTATTGATATTGGGACCCCTGACAACGCGAGATTAAGCCGGGCCCAGAACGCGCTTACGGAATCAACCCCACCTCCTTGAGGATCAAAGTATGCGGCAAGCATGGCGGTAGTAGCGGCAACGGCGGTATTCAATGCAATCAACACAACAAGAACCGGACGATAGAGATAAAATACGGATCTGGTTACCCTCTCTCTTACCTGTTCACCTGTTAAATTATAAGAAGAAAGATTAATATGCGGCATGCGATACATGATACACCTCTTTTTTGAATTGAGCAGCGAGTGCGTCCCCCGCAATTTGTCGGAGTTATACGGGATTGCGGGGAGTTTCGATTTCGATTCCCTTGCCTTATGCTGATCCTCGCATCCATTCCCTGGATGCTACAAGACAAAAATCAGTGATAAAGACGTCCTTATCGTAAATCTAATCCCGGAAGTAATCAAGAAATATTGCGAACAATTTTTCAGGAACAAAGCAGATCCCTGATTATATATCCTCTGGCTGCAGGGGCGGAAAAGTCTAAAACCCGCATTGAAATTGGAAACTTTTGATGTTACGTGCAAGAGACTATAGCCGATGTAACTAATGGAGAATATTGCATGGGTACAGGAAAAGAAAGATTGAGAAGATGGCGGGAGCGAAACAGGGCAGAAGGAAAACAATCTTTTACTATCATGCTCTCGAAAGAGGCCAGGAAAATTTTGTGCGACGAAAAGGAAGCCTCAGAAACAAGTTATTCTGTGATTATTGAAAACGCCCTTTTAAACCTCAGAAAGCCAGCCGGGAGCCTCACTGCAGGCAACAATAAAACAGAAACCGCCAAGATATTGATAGACGGCGACAACATATGGCGGGAAGACATCGAAAGAGAAAAAACCCCTGTAAAAAAAATCGCGATGGAAGATGACTATAAATTGAGCGGGGGATTTTTACCGAGACTCTTGAGAAAATCCAGAGACAGGCTCTACAAGTTAAAAAAATGATTACCCTTAACATAGCGTTAGCATTACGTCTCTGGAAACAATTGTAAGGAAAGACCTTCAACTCCAATAAGAGATAACTATTCCCTTTCAGCCGGATAAAAAGCAGGGAGGCCTTGCCTGCACGAGCCGCCCCACTTGGTTTTTGTATTTCTATTATTTCATTGCCGCCTTGACCTTTTTCGCCACATCGGCAGGCACCCAGGCTATCCACAGGTCTTCATAATTCTTCAGGAACCAGATTGCGGCATCTTCCGTACTCGCCTTTGTTTGCCGTATGTACGAAAGGAACTTATTGTTGAGCGCCGTTGTGGTTTCATAGTTCCGGAAGAATTTGACAACGTCGGGGGCCCTCTTTGTGAGAGTTGAATTGACCAGGATATTTACCTGAACGGATTTGAAGGCGCACGCCTTTGTCGTATCCCATATCTTCTGGTCGAAGGAGGGTTCCTCCAGGGCTGTCATGTCAAGTTTTCCCAATATCCAGGTAGGCGCCCAGTAATACCCCATCCAGGGTTTGCCTTTCTTGATCGCGGCAACCATGGAACCAGACAGCGCCGCATCGGAACCGGGCAGAAAGTCTTCATAATATTTGTCCAGTCCGTAAGCCTTCAGCTTTGTTGAATTGACCTCCGTCACCTTCCATCCGGGGATAGAATTGTAGAAACGCCCCTTGTCCGGATTTTCTGGGTCTTTGAACACCTCCCAATATTTGGCCAGGTCGGAAACGGATTTCAGACCAGGGGCCATTGGCTTGATACCCCTCTTTGGATCTCCCTTTATAACGAAGGTGGGCACCAGCCATCCCTGCCAGCTGTCGGGATAGTTGCTTCCCAGATCCAGGACCTTGCCTGAACTGATCCCCTTATCATAAACCTCCTGGATGTTTTCCGTCCAGGATTCCATGTCAACATCTACATTGTCGCGCATAAGTCCAGTAAACAGGGGAATCGTCTCGCCGGGTATGTATTCCACATCATAGCCGTAGCCGTTCTCTATGATGAAGCCGGCAATGCGGTTGTGAACCTGGATACTGTCCCAGCTGAGATCCATGAACCGTATTGTGTCCTTCGCCTTTGCGGCACAGGCGTTAAAAGGAAACGCGATCATCATAATTACAGCCAATAATACAGTAATACCAATTAGTTGTCTGATACATCTCTTCATTTTACTCCTCCATCTCTTTCTGGTTAAGAAATACGTTAACTGGTCTGTCAAACTTTGATTTGTTTAAGCTTTGTGTAAACCACGGAAATTAAGGCGAGTGTCAGACACAGGCTAAAGAACCTGTGAACAACGGACAGTATGTTGATAAAACAGTCAGACAAAAAGAATAGTGATACCGATAAGCTCCAACCCCCTTCCATCCTGTATTTTAGATGTCAATAAAGCACACCCCCCTCTGTTTGTCAAATCTGCCCGCAAAATGAGAGCCGGGAAACCACTCCTCAGCAAGTTGCGAAGAAAAGCAGTCATCGGTTCCCTTCACGAGCTTTTCCACTGCCAGAAAGCTTCCTTCTGATGCTGTACCATTTTTCTATCCTGTCTTTTATGATCTTCTCGTACCCTCTGTTGGTGGGAGAGTAGTAGGTCTGGTCTTTTAATTTTTCCGGCAGATATTCCTGGGGAACATGGGCATCCGGAAAGTCATGAGCGTACTTATAGCCCTTGCCGTAGCCGAGATCTTTCATAAGCTTTGTCGGCGCGTTTCTTATGTGAAGAGGAACAGGGAGAGAACCCGTTTTACTGATGTCTCCCTTCACCCTGCCCAAACCGGCATACAGGGCATTGCTTTTCGGAGCGGTCGCGAGATATACTGCGGCCTGCGCGAGGGCAAGATCTCCCTCCGGGAGTCCGATAAATTGAAAGGCCTGCATGGCGGATACTGCAATCCCCAGAGCTGCCGGGTCGGCGTTCCCCACATCTTCGGAGGCAAATATTATCATCCTGCGGAGGATAAAGAGCGGGTCTTCGCCGGCCTCAAGCATACGCCCTAACCAGTAGAGGGCTGCGTCCGGATCGCTTCCCCTGAGACTCTTGTGGAGGGCCGATATCAGGTTATAGTGTCCCTCGCCCTTCTTATCATACTGAAGGGCCTTCTTTTGAAGCGCCTCTTCCACTGTTGCAAGTATAATCCTTCCGTCAGGCAACCCGGCGACAAGAGCCGCTGCGGCTTCCAGATTATTGAGAGCCGTGCGGGCATCTCCATCCGCCGCCCATATGATGTGATTAAGGGCATCATTATCCACCGCCAGTGAGAGTGTGCCAAGCCCGCGCTCTTTATCCCTGATTGCGCGCTTAAGAATCGCGCCAAGTTCCTCATGGGAATAGGGCTCAAGCACCATTACCCGCGTTCTGGACAGGAGGGGAGATATGACCTCAAAAGAGGGGTTCTCTGTGGTGGCTCCGAGAAGTGTAATCAGACCGCTTTCCACGTGGGGAAGGAAGGCATCCTGCTGTGCCTTGTTGAAACGGTGGATCTCATCGACAAACAGTATCGTTCTTTTCCGGTGATAACGGACCTGCGATTTCGCCTCTTCTATTACTGACTTGATCTCCTTTACCCCGGAGAGCACAGCGGAAATTATCTCAAAATGGGACTTTGTTTTATTCGCGATCAGACGTGCCAGAGTTGTCTTGCCCGAACCCGGAGGTCCCCAGAAGATCATTGAAAAAAGATTATCTTCATCGATGGCGTGGCGCAACAGACTGTCAGGGCCGATAAGGCGAACCTGCCCCTCAAAATCCTCAAGGATTTCAGGTCTCATCCTGTCCGCCAGAGGACGGCCCATTTTTTTAGTTTCTTTTTCCTGCTGATCAAAAAGGTCCATTGTATTGCCGGCTTCAAGTTTAGAGTCCGGATATCAGCCTTTCTTTCTTTTTTTTGCTGCTTCCACGATTTCAAATATGGTTGAAATTTTGTCCTTTGGCAGCTGATTAAAACATCGACCCCATTCTTCTGGAGTAAGCTTTTCCTTCAGATAGGTCTCCACGGGAAAGTATCCCTGCCAGCAGGTAATAACGCGTTGACATGGGAGATTATCCCGTTCCTGCAGGCAATAGGCAAAGGTAACCTCCCCACCAAGTCTGGGGCACCTGATTTCTAAATCTTCATATTTTTCCATTTTTCATGATACCTGAATCGGGTCCCGAATTCAACGATTCAAATCTATTACTCGAAACTTCAAATTCGAGACCCATGACTCTCTTTATAGTTTTGGATATTGCCCGACTGTCTTCTTCGCCCGATCGATCTCACTTTCAGGAAGCACATAATCTGTAAGCTTTCCGGAAAGGTATGCATCATACGAAGCAAGATCAATGAGCCCGTGGCCGCTCCAGTTGAAAAGGATTACCTTTTCTTTTCCCTCTTCTTTGGCACGCCTTGCCTCATCAACAACGGCAGCGATTGCGTGATGTGTTTCAGGAGCAGGAATGAACCCTTCCGTTCTCGCCCATTTTACACCAACATCAAAGGTCTCAAGCTGATGGTAAGCCCTTCCCTCAATAATATTTTCTTTAGCAAGCTGGCTGACAATCGGCGACATGCCATGATATCTGAGACCCCCGGCGTGAATCGGAGCGGGAACAAAATCGTGACCGAGTGTATACATGGGCAGTAGAGGTGTTTTCTGTGAGAGATCTCCAAAGTCGTAAGCATAGGGCGCTCTGGTTATTGTCGGGCATGATGCGGGTTCGGCGGCAATTATTGATATATCTTTACCGTGAATCTTATCCCTCACATAGGGCAGGCACAGCCCGGCGAAGTTACTTCCACCGCCAGCGCAACCGATTACAACATCAGGATACTCACCAATCTTTTCCATCTGCTTCTGGGCTTCCAGCCCGATAATAGTCTGATGCAACATGACATGATTCAGAACACTTCCGAGGGAATACCGTGCATTTTCGTCACCGAGCATATCCTCGATTGCCTCGCTTATGGCGATACCTAGACTTCCAGGTGAATCGGGGTTTTCAGCAAGTACCCTTCTCCCCGTCTCCGTCAAGTTACTCGGACTGGAGAAGCACTCGGCGCCCCAGGTTTGCATCATCAGCCGCCGGTATGGCTTCTGATCATAACTGACCCTTACCATAAATACCCTGCACTCAAGGCCAAACATCTGGCATGCCATGCTCAGCGCGCTTCCCCACTGGCCTGCACCGGTTTCAGTGGAGATTCTTTTTACTCCGGCCATTTTGTTGTAATAAGCCTGGGCTATAGCAGTATTTGGCTTGTGAGAACCAGCCGGGCTCACTCCCTCGTTTTTGTAATAGATCTTCACCGGTGCATCCAGAAGCTTTTCAAAATTATATGCCCGATATAACGGGCTGGGTCGCCATAACAAATATTTTTCCAGAACCTCTTCAGGAATATCTATCCAGCGCTCTGTGCTCATCTCCTGTTCAAGAAGAGCCATCGGGAAGATCGCGGACATATCATCCGCGCTAAGAGGCTTTCCAGTTCCCGGGTTAAGGGGTGGGCTCATAGGGGTCGGCAGATCGGCCTGAATGTTATACCATTGCTTCGGGATTTCACTTTCATCTAAAAATACCTTTGTCTGTCTCATAACATCTCCTCCTTTGTAAAATTTACTAAAATTCACTACGCAGGGTTCAAATACCATTCCACCCAAATCGGATGGCATGACAAAAACAAAAACGCCATGGAAAAATCCCATGGCGTTTTATGACTGAATAAAAAACCGTGGGAAACTCCGCCCACGGCCGGTAAATATTTCGGTACCTACGTGGACAGATCAGAGCAGACCTGCCACCACCAGAAAAACCTGTTTTTTATTTCAAAATGCACCATCAGAATGATCCCTGTGAAATTGTTTCTATGTACAGAAACACAGCTGAAACCGAATGTCAAGCAAAAACAGCCTCCCTATACTCCCATCACAAAAAAGGAAGTTCTTATCAAAAAATCAAACAAATAGTTTAATCATTGAGTAGTAACATGGAAAAATACGATATAAGAAAATATATAGAAAAATATATCCCATCAAAACAAACCGTAAAAAGAGCGGCAGTGACCGGTTTAGCAGCACTAACAATTACCACAGCAACAGCAACCCTTACAGGATGTCCTCATGCAAACCAATCCCCAGGCGCGTATGACAGCCTTGACATTGACAGCGGAGGCGGTTGTTGTTTCCCAGCAGGCACCAAAATTTCAATGTCCGACAACTCTCTAAAAAATGTCGAAGACGTCCAAGCCGGAGACACCGTAATAAGTTTCGACGAAGAAAACAAAAAACTAGTCAACGCAAAAGTTCTGGAAGTCGAGTCCCCAATCCGAGACCACATCTGCACAATATCTTTCGATAACGGAGAAAAGCTAGACATCACAGACGACCATCCCATCTTCACAAAAGACGGCTGGAAATCAATCAATCCAGAAGCAACCCTAAAAGGCGGGCGATACAAAATACCAGTAACAAAACTAGAAGAAGGAGACGAAGCCTTCTGCATTAATGGAAACTATATGAAAATCTTAGATATCAAAAAAGAAATGAAAAAAACCCAAACCTTCACTCTGAAATATGTTGATAAATTTCATAACTTCTTCGCCGATAATGTTTTAGCACATAATTGCGGCGGAGGCGGAGGCGGCGGAAGCGGCGGCGGCGGACAATAAAAACTTAACTTTTGAATCTTTTTATTTCACTTTTTTAAACTGTAACAGTAATACTATAACTAACTTGGTAACCATTCAGCACAATTTATTTTCAGTTCTTTGAAAAAAGTTCTTGACACGGTTTTTGGGCGAATTTTCAAAAAACCGATACAATCTAAGAACATGTCCGTAGTGTTGTTGT
>JAFDBG010000013.1 GCA_019313385.1 Deltaproteobacteria bacterium
GAAATATGCATTATACCCCGTTATCCTTACCAGCAGCGTACGATAATTGTCAGGATGGTCCTGCGCGTCTCTCAACATGCTGGCGTCCAGCATGTTTATCTGTAGAGATGTGCCCCCATTTTCCGTGTAGCCGCGCAGGAACGCCTTGAATTTTTCCCTGTGTTCCGGGTCGCGCAGAAGCGAGGGATTAAGGGTAATGGTGTGGCTTGAACCGTTCGGAAGACTGTTTAAATATTCACCCCAGTCTCCATTACCATTGTTCGCCTTCCCGCCAAGTACCTTTCCCACAGAATTAATGTTGGCTGTGGGCCCGTTTGTATCCGCGCCATTCGAGGGGCATATGGCGTTGGACAGAAACTGTCCCTTCGGCCTTCCGTCGGCGCTTGCCGCCATGATGTACCCGGATCCTATCCAGTAGTTCCAGCTCAACATTCCGGGTCTGAACTGCCTGTTTGTAGAGGATGTCTTGTGTTTCCATGTCTCGTCAGTCCACAGATCCATTACCTTCATCCCCATATCATCGGCCGCGTCGTCATCTCTGCCGTACTTGGGAGCCCTGTTCTTTGCCTTGGCCTGAAGCACTTCATGCCCTGTCCAGTTATTCCTGAGCGCCCGGACAAGCTCGTACATGGAGCATTCTTTTTTATCAAAAACCAGATACTTTATGGCAAGCAGAGAATCCACTGTGGTTGCGAAGGTAACACCCTCCAGGGTGGTAAAACTCAGCTCTGCGCCCCCCTGTGTAACATCAAGTCCATTCTCGGCGCACCCCTTCACGAGGCAGGACAGGAATGGAGTAGGGCAGTACCTGGCCCTTACGGACTCCGTCGCCTCATACAGGTCCGCGCATTTGTCTACAATATAGCTGGTTTGTCTGCTGTAGGCCTCCCAGAATTCGTCCCATGACTTGAATGTGACGGGATCTCCAGTGGCGGGACCGTCTTGCCTGATTTTTTCCTGTTTGCCTGTGATGGGATCCACGGCGGGTATCAGGTCTTTTCCGCCCGTCAGAGCCAGCTCCACCGCCTTCAGGAGGTTGAGATTGTTGTCTACAGTTCCAGAACGGTCATTGCCCACCATGGTGTTTTCAAGACATCCGACGGACGCGTAATCGTGGACGTTATCTTGACTTATAAGGTCTTCACACCCCGCCCTTTTCGCCTCGCGCATCATCCCGGCCATGGACCTCTCGTCGAAGTTAAGCAGGAAAGGCGAACCCTGGCTGGTGGAAATCATGTTCACCACCCGGTCGAGAAGTTGATCGGGGCTGCCCCTGTGGAGTCGGACGTTGGGCTTGGGCTCCAGTATGGGACTCATTTCGTCTATGACCTCAAGGATGACATAGGTAAGGTCATTGGTCATGTCCCGGCCGCCTTTCCCCATGCCCGATAAGTTGAATAGCTGGCCATACCCTGCTGTGATACCCTGGTTACCACCCAGACGTATCATGGCGTCGTAGGCGTAGTTGGCGTGCACCCAGAAGCATTTCAGGATTTCCTTTCCGGATTCTCTGTCCATACCGGAAGAAAGGGAGTGTTCCCAGTATGGAAGAAGATACTGATCTAACCTTCCGAAAGACACTCCCGGCCCGGGGTAGTTCTCATCGCCCATGACCAGCATATGAGTCAGCCACAGGGACTGGACTGCCTCCCAGAAGGTTGTCGCGGGTTCCCAGGGGACCCTGTCCAGATTCCCGGCCATACTGCCCAGTTCAGCCTTTCTTTCGGAGTTGTCTTCCTTTTCCGCCATATCCCTGCACAGGGAGGCATATTTTGCCGCCAGTTCTCGAGGCATAGTCGCGGCCGTTATCATGGCTCTTATCTGGGCCCCTTTTTTGGTTTTCTGCTCTTTCCGGGTAAGCGCGTCAAATGCCGCCTGCAGGTTGGCGGATATTCCCTTCCACCCGGTACGCAATACCTTCTCATACCCGGGTATAATATGCCCGCTGGTGGCCCCGGCATTTCCGTATCCACGGTTGTAAAACCAGCTCAATTTTGCGTGGGCGCCTTTTCTGCCATACATGAGCTTGTCCCTTTGAGTGGTCTCTTCCCTTGTCCAGCACTTGGATGTCTGAAGGTTGAAGCGCCCCCCTGCAATGAGATCCCCGGGAAGTATCTCTTGCGGCAGATGGTTTGTCATGACTTCCTTTATAAACCATGCCCTTCTCTCGGGGAGACTCCACGACCAGAAACTTTCATGCAGTTTGACCGTTTGGGCTGCCTGGATAAATGAAGACCGGAATGTCCGGTGAAACGCGTAGGTCTCAGGGACTATGTAAAATGTTGTTTCATCGTACTGTACGTCCCAGGGCTCTCCTGTCCCCCATGAGGTGAACTCATTGTTCCACAGTCGCTCCATCCCCCTGAAATAATAATTCCTGAGCCATGCGATTCTTGGAGAGAGATTGCCCGGTTCCTTGATCGGATATTGCGCTTTATGCGCTGCTGATGTTTCCATTACGACCTCCTTCATAATCATGTCGAACGATAAGATGATTAACTCTGAAAATCAAGCATAAAATCCTGATATTGCGCCAAAATGGCGAGAGCGTTTCTTCGTATACAGATCTATACTTGATTGTAGGCATACCATCCTTTTTTCCTTATCCTCGCCGCGTAAATCAACAGACTCATTGATATGAAGAAAAGGACGGGGCAATATTCCCCGGCAATGAACCGTGAAATGCCACTCTTGTATTGCATTCCGCGTCATATCAAATAGTTGTGACTATGGCTTCAAAATTGCTCTACCAAGTCTGAAAGCAGTATGTGGGTGTTGAGCCGAGCCCCGGGAATCCCATTATCAGCGGGTGGCGAATGAAGAGGTGAGGAAAAGATTCTAGCGTGCCTGGGGTGCAGAAAAACTTGACGGAAAGGTGGGGATTACGATTACAGAGATGTCAACACATCGTTAATCCCCCTTATTAATCGCAAAGAAATGTTTTTCTCAGGCAAATGCCGATGAAGTCGCGATCAATATTCCCACCGCAAAAATGACAGCGCCCAACCCCGCTCCTCCGGCTGTGGCCAGGATGGGTGCTATTCCTAACAGAAGAAATCCAAACGCAAATCTTGCTTCTCTTGAATCCATAATGTTCTCCTTAGTCTTCAATCCGTTTGACACTTACGGCTGATATAATGAGCCTGTTTCTTGTCAGCAGATGTTTCATTACAATTCCAATTGCCTCTACTGCGTCTCCCACAAATATCTTATTGGAGGGTGCAGTGAACATGATTACTCGCATACCTGCCGTTTCGTCTTTGATGTGAAAGTGAGGTCTGTTCAACCATCTGAAACTTATCTTCTGAACCTCACCCGATATCCTGACAACATCTCCGATCATTTTCGGGTCTATCTTTCCTATCTTACAGGAGCGTGCCTCTGTGCCAAACTGCTCGCTTGCCTGTGTGAAACTCCTGCGACTCATCCACGCCAGAGACATAGGAATAACGAGAAGCATGATCAGCCCCGGGATGGCATATAACAGAAATCGCGAATCTCCAGTAGAGACATAGTGCGAGGCGACAGCCACCGCACATATAGTGAATGCCACCCAGGTTAATGCTGACATTTTATCATATCCCCTTTAATCTGCCGGCAGGTCCTTTCTGAACATCAGAAAGTACGCAACCCCAATGAATACGAAACCGCCGACTATATTTCCTATCGTAACAGGGATGAGATTCCAGAGCCATATATCTGACCAGCTCACGCCCCCGTTGGCAAGCAGCATGCCACCTTTTTTCGCAATTACTGCCGGGTACCAGTCCATCAGGAACTTTCCTGCAGGCAGAAAGTACATATTGGCCACGACGTGCTCAAAACCGGATGCCACGAAGGCCATGATCGGGAACCAGACACCGAAGAATTTGCCGATCACGTCGTCTGCCGTAATGGCGAGCAGGAGCGCAATGTTAACCAGAAAGTTACAGCCTATAGCCTTCATGAAACAGGACCACAGACCCGCGGCCCCAACGGCCTTGTATCCCAGGATTTTTCCGGCTGCGATACTGACCGCCGTCATGCCGAAGGCGTTCACTGCCATGGTGCCATCGGCCTGTCCGCTTACCAATGGACCGACTGCCATGAGATACGCATAAGCAAGCGAGCCTACGAGGTTTCCTATGTAGACCCATACCCAGTTTCTCATCACCGCACCCCAGGTGATCTTCTTCATCATCGCGGCCATGGGGACGATCATACAGTCACCGGTAAAGAGTTCCATACCGGTCAGGACAATAGCGATCAGGCCTACCGGGAATACTGCACCGCTAATGAGCTTGGCGATTCCCGGACCCAGATGCCCCGCCACGCCCGTTACGCATACCGTGCACAGTGCGCCACCGATGGCGATGTAGGCGCCTGCCATAAAGCCTCGGAGAAGCAGATTAAAGGTTGAGAGTTTTGCTTTGGCGACTCCCGCATTACCAACAAGAGCAACCGTTTTAGCTGGGGTATTAAAAGCCATTTTACTACTACCTCCCATTCTTACAACTTAATATATTTGCACTCTACGCTGTCGAATAGAGCAGCGAAATAGCCGTAACACTTTGATTTATAAATGTAAGTCAACAAAACAAATAACGAATTAGCTTACAAACGCCTCTTTAACCTCTCTCTTCCATATGCACAGAAGTTTTTCGCTATATGTCTGGCACTGAACCAATTCCCATTCACTTTCACCCTCCTGATCGAGGATGCCTTTAAAGCGTTCTAAACCGCCCGGCAGACCAGTAATCTCGCAATAGCCTTTTTCATCACACTCGATAAATTCCGGTGGGATTATCGTAGTTAGATCAATAATGGTTGATTTGTATCTCCATCGTGCCATGATGTCACCTCCAAGAATAAATTTTGTTGTTTATCATGCCGCTTCTATCTTTACCGCGCAGACTTTGTATTCAGGAATTTTTCCTACAGGATCGAGCGCTGGATTGGTAAGAAGATTCACTGCGGCCTCACCAAAATGGAAATTCATAAAAATAGTACCCTCAGGCGGTGTCTCGACTACAGTAGCCTTTACTTTAAGACTGCCACGCCTCGATGTGACGGTTATGAAATCGCCTTCTTTGATTCCCAGTTTTTCTGCGTCTGTGGGATTTATCTCTGCCAGGCTCTCAGGATACCGCTCATTTAGTCCCTCGCTCCTCCGGGTCATGGTTGCCGTATGGAAGTGATAGAGGACACGTCCTGTTGTAAGGATAAACGGATATTGTTCATCCGGCAGTTCTTCCGAAGGTCTGTAATCGATGGCCGAAAACAGTCCCAGTCCCCTGCTGAACTTATCTTTATGCAGGTATTTTGTTCCAGGATGTTCAGTGTTTGGACAGGGCCACTGGAGCCCGTTCTCCTCTATGCGTTTGTAGGTGATCCCCGCGTAGCTGGGCGTCACGGTGTTTATCTCGTCCATGATCTCTTTAGCGGAAGAGTATTCCATGGCGTAATTCATCTTTGTTGCCAGTTCGGCGATTATCTGCCAGTCGGCCTTTGCCTCGCCGGGGGCCTCAACGGCCTTTCTAATGCGCTGGACTCTTCTCTCCGTATTGCTAAACGTACCATCTTTCTCGGCAAAACATGCGGAGGGCAGCACCACATCGGCAAGCTGCCCTGTTTCATTAAGGAAGATGTCCTGTACAACAAGGATGTCGAGGTTTTTAAGGGAAGCTTCAACGTGTGTAAGATCAGGGTCGCTGATCATTGGATTTTCACCCATAATGTAGAGACCTTTTATATCTCCCTTGTGTGCCGCATCCATGATCTCCATGATTGTCAGACCCGGTTTTGCAGGCAGTGAAACATCCCATGCCTTTTCGAACCTGGCCCTGGTCTCGTCGTTTGCGACCTCTTGATATGCCGGGAAGACATTGGGGAGAGCGCCCATGTCGCAGGCGCCCTGGACATTGTTCTGGCCCCTGAGGGGATTGACACCGCCCCCTTCTATGCCGACATTGCCGCACAGCATTGCCAGGTTCGCGCAGGACTTTACATTGTCGGTGCCGTGTGAATGCTGTGTGATACCCATGGCGTACAGGATAGACGCCCTATTCGCTTCAGCGTATATGCGCGCGGCAGTTCTCAGATCATCAGCCGGTATCCCCGTGATTTCTTTGACATGATCGGGTGTATATTTCGCGACGGCCTCCTTCATAGCCTCAAAACCTTCGGTACGATTTGCCACATATTTCTTTGCGTAAAGCCCTTCAT
Organism: Deltaproteobacteria bacterium; assembly: GCA_019313385.1. Lineage (GTDB taxonomy): Bacteria > Desulfobacterota > Syntrophia > Syntrophales > UBA2210 > UBA2210. Next base: position 6,205 of record JAFDBG010000013.1, read on the forward strand.
CAATGATCACGTTCATCAGACCATTAAGAACAGCCACATTTGTGCCGGGCCTGGGGCGCAGCCATATATCGGCGTAGTCCACGAGGCCGATCTTCCTGGGATCGATCACGATCAGCTTGGCGCCATGCTGGCGGACAGCCCTCTTCACGCACGATCCTATCACCGGGTGATTTTCTGTCGTATTCGTTCCTATTGCGAGAATTGCATTTGTAAATTCCAGCTCTTCTATGGAATTGGTCATTGCTCCTGATCCGAATGTGGCAGCCAGACCGGCTACCGTGACGGAGTGTCAGAGACGGGCGCAGTGATCAACGTTGTTTGTCCCTATCACCGCTCTCATGAATTTCTGGAAGAGGTAGTTTTCCTCGTTGGTACAGCGTGCCGATGAGAGCCCCGCAATGCTGTCAGGGCCGTTCTTCTCTTTTATGGAGGCAAATTTCTCCGCGATATAGCTGTATGCCTCTTCCCAGCTCGCCTCTTTCAGTTCCCCATTCCTGCGAATGAGGGGCATTTTCAGGCGATCGGGATTGTCTATGAAATCCATCCCGAATCTGCCCTTGGAGCAGAGCATTCCCTGATTAGGCTTGCCATAATCCCTGCTCGTTGTGACCTTGACAACCTTTCCATTACTGACATTGAGATCCATCTGGCATCCCACTCCGCAATAGGGGCATGTTGTATGCACCTTTTTCATTTCCCACGGACGCCCCTTGAATCTTGCCTGTTTAAATGTCAGGGCGCCGACGGGACACGCGTCGACACATGCTCCGCAGAATACACACTCGGAATCGATGTAGTCCGCATCGAAGGCGGGACCAACCCTGGCCTTGGAGCCGCGCATCGAGAAGTCGAGAACCTCGTGAACCTGTATCTCATTACAAACCCGGATGCATCTTCCACAGAGGATACACTTGTTGAGGTCCCGCTGTATCATGGAATTTGTGTCCTCTATTTCATATCCCGGAGAGTCAATATCAAAACGGGGTTTTTCAATGCCCAGTTCATACACGAGATCCTGAAGTTCACAGTTTCCGTTCTTTTCACACTGGAGACAGTTATGATCTCCGGATGACCACAGAAGTTCCACCACCAGCTTCCTGGCGTTTATCACCCTTTCCGTGTCGGTCATAACTACCATTCCCTGACTTACAGGCATGCAGCATGACGCCACAAGTGACCGGGCATTTTCCACTTCCACAACACATACCCTGCAGGCGCCCACATTTGTGGTTCCCTTGTAATAGCAGAGGGTGGGTATGTGTATGCCGTTTTCTCTTGCTACTTCGAGAATCGTCTGTCCAGGAGAGGCCTCCATTTTTTTGCTATCAATAGTTAAAGAAAGTTTCTGACCCATTTTACACTCCTTTGCGCCATCTCTATATTTGCAACAGCGGCAAATTCGCTTTTGCAGAGAATTTACCTCTGAACCGTTTTCCAAACCGCATCCGCTTGAAACTATACCCCGGTTGTCGGCATCTGATCTTTCACGAGGCCATACCCGCCAAGGGAAGTCAGAAGTATACATTATTTTTTTACTATTTTCAAGAAACATGAACTTTTCATGGCACTTTTGATTGAGATGTCAAACGTCTCTACTTTAAAGTAAAAGTCCATAAAACGTGCTGGTTTTATGGCGTATTATGATAAATTAATCTGGCAACAGATCGTGGCTAATAACCCATGGGCTACGAAGCCAGAGATCCAGGACCAGAAACTTTCTCCTGTCAAATTACCTGGGAGCCAATTGTGCAGTGTGAACCTTAAATCTGATGCCAGTTGAGGTAGAATAAGAAAAATAGCTTGATTTCTGTGGAAGTATATTATAGTAAAAACGCGATTTTTCCCAGACAGTGTCCATTCAGGAATAGATTTTTCAGCGAAATGGAAACTGAATACAAAAGAGGACTCCTTGTCCGGACTCGGCGTTCGGGCTATAGAGCCGTGAGGAGGATTTATGTTGAGAAGGTACGAAACGATATTCATTATGAGGGCCGACTTGCAGTCGGATGAGATGAACAGCCTGATTGACCGTTATGCCGGAATTATTGCGAGCATGGATGGTAAAACGGTCAAGGTTGAGAACTGGGGCAAACGGAGACTGGCCTATCCTATTGAGAAGATGCGAGATGGTGTTTATGTAAGGATTGACTTTGTTGCCCGGTTCAAAGTTGTCTCCGAAATGGAGAGAAATTTCAAGATTGATGATAACGTAATAAGGTTCCAGACGGTAAAACTGAGTGACAAGGTTGATCTGGAAGAGATTGAGCGAGAGATAGAGGATGCCCGAAAGAGGGAAGAAGACCAGAGGGAAGAAAACCAGAGAAAAGAAGAACTGAAGAAAGAAGAAGAACTGAAGAAAGAAGAAGAACTGAAGAAAGAAGAAGAACTGAAGAAAGAAGAAGAACTGAAGAAAGAAGAAGAACTGAAGAAGAAGGAAACTGTTCCCGAAACCGCTGCTGAAGAAGTCGAGACACCTGAAGAATCGGATGGTAAAGAGTCTGAAGCGGGTGATGAGGATGTCGCGCAGGAGGCTTCATCTGTTGAGGCAGACGAGAAAAGGGCGGAGGAGGAATAAAAAATGGCATACACAGCAAATAATCGTTCAGCAACTAATCGTACAAGGCAGTCCAAGCCCAAGTTTTTTCACAAAAGGAAGGTCTGCAGGTTTTGTGTGGATTCGAATATAAAGATTGATTATAAAAATCCAGCTGTCTTGAGGGGCTTCTTGACGGAAAGAGGCAAAATCATGCCGAGGAGAATTACCGGGACCTGTGCCAGGCATCAGAGGGCATTGGCTGTGGCGATCAAAAGGGCTAGGACACTGGCTCTTTTGCCCTATGTAACTGTCAACAATTAATTTCATCCAGGTTCACCTCCAGTAAATTTTGAGATGTCTGCCGGTTGAGCAGACATCTCAAAATCTTTTAGTGAGTTAGAAATTATTTTCTGCGGTTTTTTGGCGGAAAATAATTTCGTTAACGCACTTATCCCGTGTGTCGGGGTTAGGCTAACAGGTGGGGTATGTTTGGTCCGTCGGAGAGAAGTGCCCCCTATAAAGACTTTTTACTTGCTGTTGCGACCATCTCAATTGTTTTCATTGCGGTAGCCGTGAATCCGGTGCTTGGTGTGCTTGGCGCGGTGTTTGTACCGGTGCCGATATTGTACTATTATTCCAAGTTGGGCAGATTACGCGGTCTCCTGGTTTTTATCCTGTCTCTGACGATTACAATGATCACACTGCGGGCGCTGGGTTACCAGACCGGTGTTGCATACTTTTTCCTTTTAGGCTCTTTGGGGCCTGTTCTCTCGGAGGTGTTGAGGAAAAATTGGTCTGTAGAGACGACGGTCATCTATTCTGTGGGTATTTTTCTGACTCTGAGTCTTATCATCCTTCTTTATCTAAGCCTGGTTTCTGGAAAAACGCCATGGGGCATAATTGGAGTCCATATGTCCGCGATGGTACAGGAAAACATCGATTTGTACTCCCGCACGGATATTTCCACGCAATATGTCGAACTCATGAAGGAAAACTCCGACCAGATAGCGCGCATTCTTACCGGTTTGTTCCCGTCCCTTATTCTTGTGGGTGCAGCTTTTTTTATATGGCTGAATATTCTGGTGGGAAAATGGTTGTTCAGAAAGAGGGGAATGTGGTATCCCGACCTCGGTGATCTGTCCCTCTGGAAGGCCCTCGATAAGATAGTCTGGCTTGTTGTAATCGCGGGTGTCTTTATCCTGCTTCCCTCGGAAGGATTTCGCATTCTGGGGCTGAACATAATAATTATTCTCCTCTTCATATATATGTTACAGGGCCTGGCGATAATAAATTTTTTCTTTAAGAGAAAAAACGTGCCTGTGCCCTTCAGGGCCTTCGGGTATTTTTTAATTTTTGCTCAGCAGTTCCTGATTTTTATAGTTGCCGGATTGGGCCTGATTGATACATGGGCCGATTTCAGAAAGCTTGGCAAAAGATCTGAGTGACCGGTTGCCTTGCACGGTTCAATAGATGTCTGAAAAGCCCGCAAAATTGAAGCTCCCCACAATCCCGTATAAGCGGGATTAGGGAAAATGTTTATTTTTTATTAGCTCGCTGTTCAGTTCAAAATATAAAGCTTCAAATAGGAGGCGTTTTTATGAGGATCATTTTAAAAAAGGATGTTGAATCTGTAGGAAAGGCAGGGGATCTTGTGAATGTTTCTGATGGCTATGCCAGGAATTTCCTGATTCCCAGAGGATTGGGCATAGAGGCCAGCAGCAAAAACATGAAAGCTCTGAAGAATGAAATTGAAACCACGGCAAGAAGAGCCACGAAGGAGAAAGAAGCCGCTCAGTCCATGGTTGAACGACTTGAGGGTGTAACCTGTACTATATCCAGAAAGGTGGGGCAACAGGATAAATTGTTCGGATCTGTTTCCACAAAGGATATAGGAGATGCCCTGCGCGAACAGGGGATAGAGATTGATAAGAGGAATATCCTTCTTGAAGATCCGATAAAAAGCCTTGGGGAATTTTCCGTAAAGATAAAATTGCATTCCGGAATATCTGCCGATATCAAAGTTGTTGTTGCCGGTGAGGCATAGAATGAAGGATGTAGATTATTCACTCCACAAGGTGCCTCCACAAAATCTGGATGCGGAGCAGTCAATCCTTGGCGGTGTACTGCTGGACAATAATGCCCTGAACAATGTTCTGGAAATATTGGGTGGAGGTGATTTCTACAGCGAGGCGCATAGAAAGATATTTTCGGCAATTCTTGAGTTGTACGAGAAAAATGAACCAAGCGACCTCATTACCCTGAGTAGTATACTGCGTGACAGGAAGCACCTTGAAGGCGTGGGTGGAGAGGTATATCTGGCATCTCTTGTCGACGGTGTACCCTCTGCTGCGAATATAGCCTACTACGCAAAGATAGTTAAGGAAAAAGCCATATTACGCGGATTGATAGGTGCCGCAACCCATATATTGAATAAGAGTTATGATGCCGGCTCCGATATAGACGCTGTTCTTGACGAAGCGGAACACGCGGTGTTCGAGATATCGGAAAACAAGATAAGGCCCGCCTTTTTCCCCATAAAAGAGATAGTAAAAGACACTTTCAAAAACATAGAAAAACTCTACGAAAAAAAGGCTCTCATCACCGGCATTTCCACGGGATTCCAGAGTATTGACGAAATTACCTCTGGGCTCCAGAATTCCGATCTGATAATAGTGGCTGGGCGCCCCAGTATGGGGAAAACAGCCTTTGCCATAAACATTGCGCAGAACGCGGCGGTTGAGAATGGTGTGTCGGTGGCCGTATTTTCCCTGGAGATGTCAAAAGAGCAGCTCGCGCTCCGCATGCTTTCTTCAGATGGAAAAGTGGATTCACAGCGCATGAGGAGGGGGTTTATCGGGGATATGGACTGGCCGAAGTTGACTGCTGCAGCGGGCAGGCTTTCAGAGGCCCCTATCTTCATAGATGATACGCCCGCGATATCCGTTCTCGAGATAAAGGCAAAAGCGAGAAGATTGAAGGCGGAATCGGGGCTGGATTTGATCGTTCTTGATTACCTCCAGCTGATGAGGGGCAGGGATGCTTCCGCGCCGAGGGAACAGGAGATATCCGAAATAAGCCGTTCGCTCAAGGCCCTGGCCAAGGAATTGAACATTCCGGTTTTGGCCCTGTCGCAGTTGAACCGGCAGGTTGAATCGAGGACGGATAAGCGTCCGCAGCTTTCCGATTTGAGAGAATCGGGGGCAATCGAGCAGGATGCCGATGTTATAATGTTTATATACAGAGATGAGGTATACAACAAATCGGAGGACAATCCGGAGAAGGGCAAGGCGGAGATAATCATCGGGAAGCAGAGAAACGGTCCTACCGGTGTGGCTAATATGGCTTTTCTAAAGGAATATACATGTTTTGAGAATTTAGCCTATGACCGTGAAGAGTTTTAGGTGTTTTACTCTCGACGACCCCGACTTGTCTGAGGTGGTTTTTTACCAGGGCGTTTAGTTTGCTATGAGTCTGGGTTCATCAGTCAGGTAGGGTAGCGCCACCCTCAGCTTCCTCAGGGCATCTTTCTCAATCTGTCTTGCGCGTTCCCTTGTTACGTGAAATCTGTCACCTATCTTCTGAAGGGTTTCGGGATCATCCGCCATTATTCTGTGCCTTATGATATAATCTTCTCTCTCGTTGAGTTTTTCCAGGGCTCCCGCTATAGTTCTTTTTACCAGGGCCATTTCCTCTTTTTTTATAAGCGCATCTTCCTGGCTTTTACCCTTGTATACGAGATGATCAATATAGGCTGATTCTCCTTCGTCATCCATTGTGGCATTCAATGAGACATCACGGTTGTTGAGACGGAGGTCCATTTCATCTATTTCAGTTTCCTTAACATTGAGCATCTCCGCGATTTCTTTGAATTCCGGCTTCTTTTCAGAGAGGGTCTGCAATTTCTTTTTCGCCTGATTCAACTTAAAGAAAAGTTTTCTCTGCGCCTGGGTAGTGCCTATCTTGACAATGCTCCATGATTTTATGACGAAGTTCTGCATGTATGCTCTTATCCACCATACCGCGTAAGATATGAGCCGGTATCCCTTATAGGGGTCGAACTTTTTAACGGCATGCATAAGTCCGATATTACCCTCTTGAATCAGGTCTATGAGCTTTACGCTATACTTCTTGTATTCGTGGGCGATTTTGACCACAAACCGAAGATTTGAGGTGACCAGCTTTTCGGCCGCCTGCATGTCATTATGTTTTACAAACCTCACTGCCAGCTCGAATTCTTCTTCAGCTTTCAGGAGGGGAAAACGGTTTATCTCCGCCATATAAATGTCTACCGAATCGGTTACTGCGGGCAGATTCATTTTTAGTCCTCACAAAACCACGATGCACTCGTAAAAAGTTAGAAAATACCATTTTTCGTCATTCCGGCGGAAGCCGGAATCCAGTAAATTCAATAAGTTCTGAATACCGGATCAAGCCCGGTATGACGGTTTTGGAACTTTTTACGAGTCTGTTAACTATAACAGTTGCTTAACCTTGGGAGTATAAGCATATTTTTCCCAACAGTCAAGACCTTTTGACAGTTTAACGATTATTTTCCCCGACTTGACATTATTCTGATTTGTGTTTATCCTACGAATAAAACAGTAGGAAGGGGTTTTTATGAGTTCTCAGAACGAGTCGATCATGGAATTTGCGTGCAAGTTTGCAGAAGAAATAAATGCGAAGGCAATCTTGTTGTATAGTGAAGTGGCTCAGGATCTTTTTGTGCAACAGGACGCCAAGACCTGCTTCGATACTATTTTGATAACCAGAGGAAGTGATAGCCTCCCGCATAAAACAGAGCTTTTTCAGAATGTTATCAATATCCCCAATGTGAATGTCACTCGTCTGGGCCAGATAAAGATCGTTATAACAAAAGGGCTTGCCACCGGATTATTCAAAAAAGGCGATAAACTGATATGCCTTACAGGTGTCCCAAAATTTGGATATATAGACAGTATATTTGTTATTGATGTGGGCAGGGAATTTGAGATTCTTACATCAGAAAATGTCTCTGATATCTTTGAAAATATCTATCCCGAGGTATTCGAGACAGTATTGAATATTGCGTTGGAACTTGCCGCCCAGGGAAGAGAAGGGCGCCCGATAGGCACTATCTTTGTCCTTGGAGATGAAGAGAAGGTGCTTGAACTGTCCAGACAGATGATAATCAATCCCTTTATGGGATATAGGGAAGAGGAAAAAAATATTCTTGATCGTAATCTGAGAGATACCATCAAAGAGTTTTCTGCACTGGATGGGGCATTTGTGGTAAGGGGTGATGGTGTTCTTGTAACGGCGGGAAGGCATCTCAGTGCCGCCCTGGAAGGCAAGGATTTCCCCCAGGGACTGGGCAGCAGGCACATAGCTGCGGCAGGCATCACAAGTGTCACCAGCGCGATTGCGATTGCCATTTCTGAATCTACAGGCACAGTACGAATTTTTAAGAAAGGGAAGATTTTTGTCGATATTGAGAAGAGCATGGAATCGCACTTATGAGATTTGACAAATTCACTTTAAAACTCCAGGAAGCTCTCCAGGATGCCGAAGGACTTGCAAACAGCGGCGGCCACCAGGGGATCGATGTCGAACATATGCTCCTAGCCCTTATAAGGCAGCCCGAGGGGACCGTATCTGGGATATTGAAGAAACTTGGCAGTGAACAAAAGCGGATTGAGAGTGAACTTGAGAAAACTCTGGATGGCCTTCCGAAGGTTTCAGGCACCGGCCATATTTACATAACGCCAAGATTGCAAGATATATTGGACAAGGCCCTTACCGAGGCAGCGAGGTTGAGGGACGAATACGTCAGTGTTGAACATGTCCTGGTTTCGATTGCTGATGATAAGACAGGGCCTGCCGGAAAGGTGCTTCAGAAAAGTGGCGTGACCAGAGATAACATCCTGAAGGCGCTGGTGGACATAAGGGGTAACCAGAGGATTACCGATCCGAATCCGGAGAACAAATACCAGGTCCTCAAACGTTTCTCCCGGGATTTAAATGAACTGGCCCTGCAGGGGAAGTTTGATCCGGTCATAGGGCGGGACGACGAGATACGCAGGATAATGCAGGTGCTCTCACGGAGGACAAAGAACAACCCGGTGCTCATCGGCGAACCCGGCGTTGGCAAGACAGCGATTGTGGAAGGCCTTGCCCAGCGTATCGTGAACGGTGACGTGCCCGATACGCTGAAAAGCAAACGGGTAGTAGGCCTGGACATAAGCTCCCTTGTGGCCGGAGCTAAATATAGAGGAGAGTTTGAAGACCGTCTAAAGGCCGTAATTAAGGAAGTGACAGAGACCAATGGAGAGATAATCCTGTTCATTGACGAATTACATACAATGGTCGGTGCTGGCGCCGCTGAAGGTGCTATTGATGCCTCGAACATGTTGAAGCCTGCCCTCGCAAGGGGTGAGTTGCATTGTATAGGTGCCACGACCCTGAACGAATACAAAAAATATATCGAAAAAGACGCTGCGCTCGAGAGGCGATTTCAACCGATTATCGTGTCAGAACCCACGGTGGAAGATACTATCGCCATTCTCCGGGGTTTAAAAGAGAGATATGAGGTTCACCACGGGGTGAGGATCAAGGATTCTGCCATTATTGCCGCCGCTACGCTTTCAAACCGCTATATAAGCGACCGGTTTCTGCCCGACAAGGCAGTGGACCTGATAGATGAATCAGCTTCCTGTCTCAGGATTGAACTGGACAGTCTCCCGTCTGAAATAGATGTGGTGGAAAGAAAGATTATGCAGCTTGAAATTGAAAAGGAATCCCTGAAAAAAGAAGATGACAAGATGTCGAAAAAGAGGTTTGACGGCATAGAAAAAGAACTGGAACAGTTGAGAGAGTCCGGGGACGAAATGAAGCAACAGTGGTTTGCTGAGAAGAAGGCAATCAAGAAAATCCAGTCGATCAAAGAAAAAATAGAGGGATACAAGACGTCAGAACAGAATGCCCAGAGGGAAGGTAATCTGGCAAAGGCGGCAGAAATTCGATATGGTACATTGGTAAATCTGAACAGTGAGCTGGAAGAGAAAACCGCGAGGCTTGAAGACCTCCAGAAAGACAAAAAGACGTTGAAAGAAGAGGTTGATGAGGATGATGTCGCGGCGGTTGTCGCAAGCTGGACCGGCATTCCCGTGGCCCGTATGATGGAAGGTGATGTGGAAAAACTAATCCACATGGAAGAGCGGTTAAAACAGAGGGTTGTCGGTCAGAATGAGGCTGTTCATGATATTTCCAATGCCCTGAGAAGAGCCAGATCCGGGCTGCAGGATCCCGACAGGCCTATCGGATCATTTATTTTTATGGGACCAACAGGAGTGGGAAAGACCGAACTGGCCAAGGCACTTGCGGAATTCATGTTCGATAATGAAAGGGCAATGATCAGGGTGGATATGTCCGAATTTATGGAACGACACTCCGTTTCCCGATTGATCGGGGCGCCTCCCGGCTATGTGGGGTATGATGAAGGAGGCTATCTTACCGAAGCCGTCAGGAGGAAAGCATATTCGGTAATCCTGTTTGACGAGATAGAAAAGGCGCATCAGGATGTGTTCAATATACTCCTCCAGATACTTGATGATGGAAGACTTACAGATGGACATGGCCGGACTGTTGATTTCAGGAACACGATAATCATCATGACATCCAATATAGGCAGCCAGTGGATGCAGAATTTGTCATTGGGGGAAGAAGAAAGACAGCAAAAGACCATGGAGGCATTAAGGGAGACCTTCAGACCTGAGTTTCTGAACAGGGTTGATGATATAATTAATTTCAAGGCGCTTACCATAAGTGATATCCGTAACATAATCAGTATTCAGATCAGGTTGATACAAAAGAGGCTCCAGGCCAGAAAGATCCATCTTGAACTGACGGACAAGGTCAGGGAATACATATCAGAAGAGGGATACAGCCCGACATATGGCGCGAGACCCCTGAAAAGAGCTCTTCAGCGGATTGTAGAAGATGGTCTGGCCACAAAGATACTGGGGGGGGATATCGTAGAGGGTGACGATATAATAGCCGATACGGACGGAAACGGCGAAATAGTCTTTACGAAAAGTTCCAAGCTGTAGGCCCAGTCCTCTGATCCGTTGTCTATATCTGCGGGTGACCCCGTCCGTGGACATTCTCGGATGTTTGTGTTAGTTGTTATTTCCGATAAGACGAGATCAAAAGTACCATTCTGGAGGGAACCATGACTGAGAATAACGGTGAAAAGGAATTTGTTATAAAAGATAGAAGAATGTTTGATGAAGACGGTAAAACGCGCGAGGACGCGGCAAAGGAGCCAGAGGATACAATGCCTGGCCGGCAGCCCGAGCAGAAGCCTGAAGGAGAGGCCCAGGAGGCCAAAAAACAAAAGGCCGAGCAGGGGAAAGAAGAGCACTATCAAATGCCCGAGATGAATTTCCATAATTTCATACTCTCCCTGTATACGTCGGTGATTTTCAACTTGGGGGAACTGGCCGACCCTGTGTCGAATAAGAAGGAGAAAGACCTTAAAGCGGCGAAGCAGACAATAGATATCCTAGGCATGTTGAAGAAAAAGACAGAGGGGAATCTTGATAACACAGAGAAAGAATTGTTAGATGGCATACTGTCTGAATCAAGGATGAGGTATGTGAAAGAATCGGAGAAGTCGTGATCGTCAGACAGTCTCCGGCAAAGGTGAATCTCTTTCTCAGGGTTTTAAGAAAAAGAGATGATGGTTACCACGATATCCTAAGTCTCATGCAGAGGATAAGTCTTTGCGATGAGATGAGTTTTGATCTCAAAGGTAACAAAATAGTGGTGAAGTGTCCTGGGAGTTCGCTTTCAGAGAACAGAGATAATATAGTCTACAGGGCGGCTGAAGCCATTCTTTCTGATGTTTCCCCTGATTCGGGCGTGGAAATCACGATATACAAGAGGATTCCCATAGCGGCGGGATTGGGGGGCGGAAGCTCGAACGCCGCAACCACTCTTGTCACCCTGAACGAAATGATGGGGACACCCTGTAGCACACAGGAACTTATGCGAATGGGGGCTGAACTTGGAGCGGATGTCCCCTTTTTTATTTTTGGAAAAACCGCTTTGGCTTCCGGCATAGGCGATTGTCTCAAACCGGTAGAAAGTATTCCCAACTTATGGTTTATATTAGTTAACCCCGGCTTTGAAGTTTCCACCAGGGATATTTATGGAAATTTAAAATTGGGATTGACAAAAGAACCAATAAAATATAGGATGCCTCGGTTTATGACGTTGTCCCATGTTGCAAAAGGGCTTTACAACGATTTGGAAAAAGTGTCCCTGCGGCTTTACCCTGCATTGTTGGATATTAAGGAACTCTTGATGGCAAACGGGGCCTTGGGTTCTTTGATGTCGGGAAGTGGCCCCACAATCTTCGGTATTTTCGGGAACGAAGCGGATGCGAAGAGGACCGAGTGTAACTTAAAGGAAGCTCGGATCGGATCGATATTCAGGGTGTACTCGATATAATGGGGCGTCGTCAAGCGGTAAGACACAGGACTTTGATTCCTGCATCCGGAGGTTCGAATCCTCCCGCCCCAACCAGTTTACAAGAAAGAAGAGCATAGATGTTGGAGAGAATGAGAATATTTTCGGGGAATTCCAGCCGGGTTCTTGCAGGTGGTATCTGTGGAAAGCTTGGAATATCTCTGGGTGAGGCCAATGTTTCCACATTCAGTGATGGTGAAACGAGGGTTGAAATCGATGAGAATGTAAGGGGAATGGATGCATTTGTTGTGCAGTCCACTTCCACGCCGGTAAACAACAGCCTGATGGAACTCCTCATAATGGTAGATGCCTTGAAGAGGGCATCTGCCGACAGGATAACCGCTGTTATGCCCTATTATGGTTATGCCAGGCAGGACAGGAAAGCTTCGCCGAGGGCACCCATCACGGCGAAACTGGTGGCGGATCTGCTTACCGCGGCCGGTGCGAACCGCGTCATGTCGGTGGATCTTCATGCCGGTCAGATACAGGGATTCTTTAATATACCCGTCGATAATCTCTACGCAACCCCTATTCTTCTTGAATATCTAAAACGTAATTATTCTAATGATCTTGTCATCGTTTCCCCGGATACAGGGGGTGTTGCAAGGGCAAGGGCTTTTGCAAAGAGGTTGGGTGCCACGCTGGCGATTGTCGATAAGCGAAGAGACGTCCCCAATGAATCACAGGTGATGAATGTTATCGGTGATGTGAAAGATAGGAGGGCGATCATTCTTGATGATATGGTTGATACGGCAGGTACAGTGACTCAGGCTGCCGATGCCATAAAAAATGAAGGAGCGACAGAAGTTTCTATCTGCTGCACCCATCCCGTGCTGTCGGGACCGGCGATAGACAGACTGGAATCTTCAACAATAAAAGAGGTTATTGTGACGGATACAATCTCCCTGCATGATAAAGCGAAAGCTTGCGAAAAAATAAAAATACTTTCGATAGTGGGAGTGTTGAGCGAAGCGATAAAAAGAATATATTATAATGAATCTATAAGCTCACTTTTTATTTAGGAGTTGGAAATGAGAACAGTTGCATTAATTGCTCAGGTACGTGAGGGGGTCGGAAAAGGTCCTTCGAGGAGGCTGCGAGCGGTGGGGGGCGTGCCCGCAACATTTTACGGGTATCAGGCTGAACCGATCGTGATCAAGGTGAATTCTTCCGAACTGATCAAAGTCTTGGCCGGAGAAAAGGGAGAGACAGTTTTTGTGAGGCTCGGAATAGAATCCGGCAAGGGCAGTAAGGTTGAAAAACTGTCGATTATCAAGGATCTGCAGATCGACACGTTAAACAGAAAACCGGTACATGTAGATTTTTATGAAATCAAAATGGACAGGACCCTTGTTGTGGACGTCCCCATCATCTTTTTGGGCAACCCGATTGGTGTAGAGGATGGCGGCGAGCTGCAACATCTAAAGAGAGACGTGAAGGTGTCTGGTCTTCCCTCCGATCTCCCCGAATCTATTGAGATAGACATCAGTCCCCTTACGATAGGAGATTCCCTCAAGGTTGCTGATCTTGTTGTCGAAGAGGGAATTCAGCTTATCGACAATGATGATGTGGCCATCGTGGCCGTGGTGTCTACAAGGACGACTCTGGCAGAAGGGGAACTAGGAGGAGAGAAAGAAGCAGTTACAGAAGAGGCGGCTTCCGTATCGGAAGGTGAAGAGAAACAGTCCGAATAATGGTGGCTCTCCAGCAGGAGGACGGGTGAAACTTATAGCTGGACTCGGGAATCCCGGCGTCAGATACTCTTATAGCAGGCATAATATAGGGTTTCTGGTTCTGGATGCTCTGGCTCGGATGGAAGATATAGGGATTAACAGTGGGAAGTTTGATTCCCGTATCGGCAGAGGGGTAATTTCTAGGATTCCGGTTATCTTGGCGAAGCCTCAAACCTTTATGAATCTCAGCGGAGTTGCGGTAGGTAAACTGGCCGGTTATTTTGGGATAGACACCGAAGATATAATAATTGTTCATGATGATATGGATTTTTTGATCGGTGATGTTCGGATAAAGACGGGTGGCGGAGCCGGAGGACACAAGGGGTTGCTCTCCATCATTGATCATCTTGACGGATCTGGGTTTGCCAGGGTTCGGGTGGGTACAGGCAGACCGGTTGCAGGTGAGATGGCAGAGGGCTATGTGCTTGGACGGTTTTCAGGGAATGAAATGCGGGTGTTGCCGCGCACTATTGAAAAAGCATGCGACGCAGTAATTGACGTTATTTCATCCGGCGTTCAGGCGGCTATGAATAAGTTTAATGTAAGAATCACACAAAATTTAGAGGAGGTATAAACGGAATTATGGAATTTTTGGTAAATTACGCGTGGTTATGGGGTCTCATCGGGTTGGTGCTGGCGTTCATAATTTACAGATACGTTATGACCTTTTCCCCTGGTAACGACGTAATGGTTGAGATCATGGAGAGGATACATGATGGTGCCATGGTCTTCTTGAAGCGGGAATACAAGATCATAGCGATTTTTGTCGTTATCGTATTTCTCTTGCTCTTCTTTGCCTTGGATAACCCAATGTCATCCGTGGCATTTCTGGCAGGGGCTATCTGTTCTCTGATGGCCGGTGTGTTCGGGATGCAGGCGGCCACACTCTCCAATGCGAGAACGGCTGAGGCAGCCAGGGAGTACGGGCAGGGCAGGGCTCTGACAGTAGCCTTCTTCGGTGGTTCCGTTATGGGTCTTTCCGTTGCATCCCTCGGGCTGGTCGGACTTGGCACATTCTTCTACTTCTTCGCAGCGACAGATCCTGTTGTCATCAACGGTTTTGCCATGGGCGCCTCTTCGATCGCGCTCTTTGCCCGTGTCGGCGGTGGTATCTTCACCAAAACGGCAGACGTGGGATCCGACCTGGTTGGAAAGATTGAAGCGGGTATTCCCGAAGACGATCCGAGAAACCCGGGTGTTACCGCGGACAATGTTGGAGACAACGTGGGAGATATCGCCGGTATGGGAGCGGATCTTTTTGAATCATACTGCGGTTCCGTTATTGCCGCCATCGCGATCGGTGCTACGATGGGTCTTGGTGTCGAAGGAATGGCGATGAAGTGGATGATGCTGCCGATGCTGTTCATCATTGTCGGATTCCTTGCATCGGTCATCGGGATCGGACTGTTTAATTTCCTCAAGAATATGAAACCCCAGTCGGCGCTGAGTAATTCTCTCTATATCGCGGGGATTCTTTTCATCATCGCCTCGTACTTCGTAGTCAAGTACATTACGGTGGGGATGTCTGCCGAGTATCTGGCTAGTCTGGGAGTGATCAGTGCCATGGGACCCTTCTGGGCCGTTCTCCTCGGTATCGTTGCCGGTATGCTGATCGGCGCCATCACGGAATACTATACTGCCCGTGGGCCCGTTGTCAGGATAGCCGAGTCGTCTCAAACCGGTCCCGCGACAATCATTATCAGTGGTTTTGCCGTCGGTCTCGAGAGCGTGGTGGCACCGGTATTCTTCATCGCTATTGCTATCTGGCTCTCCTATATAACCTGCGGTATCTACGGTATAGCCATTGCCGGTGTCGGTATGCTGGGTACGGTGGGTATGACCATGTCCGTCGACAGTTATGGTCCGATTGCGGATAACGCGGGTGGTATCGCGGAACAGGCCCATATGCCTCCAGAGGTACGGGAGATCACGGACGGCCTCGACGCGGTGGGTAACACGACCGCTGCTATCGGTAAGGGTTTCGCTATCGGCTCGGCGGCACTCACAGCCCTGGCCATGTTCGCGGCCTACACCGCCACGGTGAAGACCTTCCCCGGCTTTGAGGATTTCACTCTTAATCTGACCGAGGCGCATGTTATTACCGGTCTGTTCCTGGGCGGGTTGATTCCCTGTCTCTTGGCTGCCCTCACGATGACCGCTGTCGGTGAAGCGGCCTTTGATATGATCAACGAGATCAGGAGGCAGTTCAGAGAGATCCCAGGTATCATGGAAGGGACGACACCTCCCGACACGAACAAGTGCGTCGATATTGCTACAACAGCGGCCCTGAAGAGGATGATTTTGCCAGGTGTTTCGGCGATACTGGCGCCCATTCTTGTCGGTGTTTTGATTGGTCCCCAGGCTCTGGGAGGATTCCTGGCCGGCGCGACGCTGACAGGCGTAGTCCTGGGTCTTCTGATGGCCAATGCGGGTGGTGCATGGGATAACGCGAAGAAATACATCGAGCAGGGCAATTTCGGCGGTAAGGGTTCCGATGCGCACAAGGCTAGCGTTATCGGCGACACCGTCGGCGATCCCTTCAAGGATACTTCGGGACCTGCGATGAATATTCTGATCAAGCTGATGTCGGTTGTTTCTCTTGTTACCGCTCCGGCGATCGTTTACCTCTATCAGATGATTTACTAAACTGTAGAGGTTAGAAAGCACGATGAAGGGGGGGTGGAAGAATCCATCCCCCCTTTCTTTAGAGGAGGAAACTATGGGTTTCAGGTGTGGAATCATAGGTCTTCCGAACGTCGGTAAGTCCACCATCTTTAATGCCCTCACCGCCGCCGCTGCCGAAGTAGCGAATTATCCCTTCTGTACGATCAATCCCAATATCGGTATCGTTCCTGTTCCCGACCCAAGACTTGAAAATATCGCGAGAGTCATAAAGCCTCCCAAGTTTACATTTACCACTATGGAGTTTGTTGACATTGCCGGTCTGGTGAAAGGGGCGAGCAGGGGAGAGGGCCTGGGAAACAGGTTTCTCGGAAATATAAGAGATGTTGATGCTATTGTGCATATCGTGCGTTGTTTCGATGACCCCAATGTTGCCCATGTTCACGGTGCCGTAGCTCCTGCCGATGATGTTGAAGTTGTCAAAATGGAGCTGATTCTGGCGGATCTTGAGACTGTTGAGAAGAGAATAGAAAAGGTGGGAAAATCGGCAAGAGATGGGGATAAGTTGCATCATGCCGAACAGGAGTTTTATCACATGATACACGAATCCCTGGGGAAGAATATACCTGTAAGAAATATCGAACTTAATACCGAAGAAAAAGCAATTTTGAGAGAACTTAATCTTATTACGGCCAAGAAAGTTTTGTATGTTGCCAATGTCAGCGAATCTGAACTGAGAGAGAGGGGGGGCTATACAGACACGGTAGAGGAGATAGCGAACGCAGACGGGTCTGAAATGGTTGTTATCTGCGGTGATATGGAGGCAGAAATAGCCGATCTTCCGGAGGATGACAGGCGGGAGTTTCTTGAAGATCTTGGGCTGAAGAAGTCAGGGCTCCAGAAATTGATCAGGGCTGGTTACCGTCTCCTGAATCTAATCACCTTTTATACTGCGGCGGGTGCGGAACTTCGCGCCTGGACAGTCCCATCGGGCACAAAGGCGTATCAAGCTGCCGGAAAGATACACACTGATATGGGAAAAGGGTTTATAAGAGCGGAGGTTCTCAATTACGAAGATTTTGTGAGAGTAGAGAGCATATCCGCCGCAAAGGACAAGGGGCTTGTCCGGATAGAGGGGAGAGATCATATTATCCTTGATGGAGATATAGTGTACTTCAGGTTTAATGTCTGATAGTTGCAAAAGATAGGTGTTTTTGCAGAGAATGATATGGCGGGTGGCGGAAGATCTCAAAACTCCCAGCCACCCGGTATATAAACAGAGAGCCAACAAATCTCTCAGATTCATAAGGGGGGGCCGGTGGGCGGAAAGGAGGGAAATAAAACCACCCACCGGCAAAAATCTTAATCTCCCGAAAGATCCGAGAGGAAAAACTCCTCGCTCAGGCCGACATTTGATAACCTCTTTTCTTTAAGGTTCTCACCTTCGTCGTTGTTCGATGACGTCAAAATTGCCGGCTGCTGTGTACCCTGATCTTTGTCGGGCTTGAGAGAACTCGGATTCTTCTCTTCAGAGCCCCGCCCTGATTCAGTTCTCCCTGCTGTATCGTCCATGAGGCTCTCATCACTTGCCCAAAATCATTTAAAAACTCACTTGTTTACGTAAGCAACAATAGTGCCAGAATGAGATTTGGCGATAAAAATTCAGCTTTTTAATTGTTTAAAGAATTTAGGTGGTTATAGAATCGGTTTGGGGGGCAGTGTATTGCGTGGTGGTAATGGGGGAGAGATTCATGGGTGTTATCGGGAGTGGCTTTTTGGATATGTGCCCTTCCCGCACAAGAACGCACGTATGGGACAGGCAGAAAGAGTGAAAACACACAAAACGTGCAGATATAGAACTACTCGTGCGCGTATCGCACTTTTACGGGGTGGGGGTATCCGAAGCGTTGCTGGTTTCCAGTTTTTTGAATTCGCGTATGAGGGTAAAGCGTGAGATACCAAGTTGTCTTGCGGTCGCTGCCTTATTGCCGCGGTTGATCTTAAGCGCATTTTCAAGGATTTCCCGTTTGATCTTGTTTGTCAGTTCATCTATCACCTTTCTGTAGTCTGCCGGGTAGGGGGTGTTCAGAAGAGAATGATCATCGGTATGTATCGCCAGCGTCTGGGGTGATACGACCTTGATCTCCGCGGGAATATTATCAGATGTAATGAGCGTGCTTACACTCTGGAGTATCATAATCCTTTCGATAATATTTCTCAACTCACGTACATTTCCAGGCCATGGGTATCTTTTTAAAATTTTCTCCGCAGAGGTTGTGAAACCTTTCACGCTCTTATTTAGTTTTTTATTGAACTCTCCGATGTAATGATATGCGAGTGGCATGATATCTTCAATTCTCTTTTTAAGGGGGGGTATGATAATCGGAATGACGTTTATCCTGTAGAAAAGATCTTTCCGGAAAGTACCTTCGCCTACCATATGCCACAGATCTTTGTTTGTGGAAAATAAAAATCGGACATCAATAGGGATATCCTGTATGCCTCCAAGCCGGCGGATATGGTCATCTTCGAGCGTCCTGAGAAACTTTGCCTGTATCGAAGGATTCATTTCACCTATCTCGTCCAGGAGAAGCGTTCCTCCGTTTGCGTGCTCAATGAGGCCTAATTTTCTCTTCCTGGCATCGGTGAAAGCGCCGGACTCGTAACCGAATAATTCACTTTCCAGCAGAGTTCCAGGTATCGCCGCGCAATTTATCTCCACAAAATGCTTTGACTTTCTGGTGCTCTGCCTGTGAATAGCTCTGGCTATCAATTCTTTTCCAGTACCGCTCTCACCCTGTATGAGGACGCTGGTGTCATGTTTAGCGACATCGTTTATAATGTGAAATATATCGATCATTTTACTGGAATTCCCTATGATATCATGAAAACCCAGCAGCTCATTTTCTTTTTCCTTGAGCGCTTCAACTTCTGTTTTCAGGAATTTTGCTTCCAGGGAAAGCTGAGAATGCATGATTGCACTATCATATGAAACGGCGGCGTTTATGGTTAATATATCCAGAGTGTTTTTTTGATCTCTTGAGTAATCTCCGTGTTTTTTACCAAGGTAGAGTACACCCTTAAATTTATCCTTTATGCTCAGTGGAACAGCTATCTCGGAAGGATAACCATTAAATATGGGTGTTGTGACTGTATCCTGGAGAGAAGTTTGACATACAATAGTTTCGGTATCCAGGGCCTTCTTGATGATGCTTTGTCCTATCTTCTGTAAGTATATATTTTTTTCGTCCAGGAATACCTGTTCACCGGTGCTTATCAGACATTTGTCTTTTTCTATATCCAGAAAGTACAGCAAAGCCCTGTCTGCGTCCCCTATCATGAGGGCACTATCTATCACTGTTTTGTGTATCTTGTCTAAGGCATAACTTGAATTCAGCTGGGATACCGTTTTTTGTAATATCGTCAGCCTTTTGATTTTCTGTAGATTGTCTTCAAATAACCTCGAGTTATGTATTAATATGCTTGCATGATTTGCAAAGGCCAGAAGGGTGTTTATCACTTCCGGTGGAAATTTGGTCTTCTTTTGGTACCACATGGCTATTATGCCGATGACATTGCCCTTTATTTTGAGTGGACCACAAAAAGCCGAATAAAAGTACTTTCCTGCATTATAACGGTTCGATATCTTGCGGTCTATGAAAGTAATCCTGGAATCTGTGTCTGAATTTTCAAGAACGATGTAGCTGCCGGTTTTTACAACTCTTGTCATGAGACAGTCGTGCCTTTTCAGGTTTAGACTTTCCGAGAATGCTATTTTAGTTTCTTCTGGATTGTAATTTTTAACTGCTTTAGTGACAAGATTTTCTTTCTTTTCATCCAACAGACATATTACTCCCCTATGAAACCCCATCGTATCTACCGCTTCATCTAAGATCTTCTGGAGGATGTCGTCATTACTGAGTGGCGTTGTGATCAGGGTGCTTATGCGGTGAAAACATCTAAGGATACGGCCGGTGGAGTAAAAGAAATCAGGACTCATAAGACTGCCTCGAAATATTTACACTTTATCATATCTCAAGAACTGCATTGAAAAAGTTCCCCTTCCCTGGGTGACTGAACGCAGGTCCGTCGAATATCCGAACATTTGTTTCAAGGGAACGTGGGCTTTTATTTCGCTGACTGGATCTTTGTGGCTTATGTTTTTCACTTCCCCTTTCCTCGAGTTGATATTTCCGATAACTTCGCCCATGAATTCACCCGGTGTTATTATATCCACCGTGACTATGGGTTCTATCAAAATGGGCTTTGCGCGCGAGCACCCGTTTGAGAAGGCTGTAGAAGCGGCTATTTCGTAGCCTAAGCTTGTTGAGTCTGCTTCCCTGTAAGAACCCCCGGTGATTCTTACAATGACATCAACAACCGGGTAGCCTGCCACAACACCGCTGAGAGCGGCATCCCGAATACCTTTTTCTATAGTGGCGTGAAACTCTTCCGGGATCACTTCATCTTTGATCTCGTCAATTAATTTCAGTCCCTCTCCCCGTTTGTTGGGCTCCAGATGTAAGACAACATGACCGAAGTGTTTCCTGTCACCAAGCTTCCTGTCGAATATCTCTTCGACATCTGTTTCTTCTTCTATGGTTTCTCTGTAGACGACCTTGGGCTTACCTATATTCACATTGGTGTGGAACTCTCTTATAAGCCTGTCGATGATTATTTCAAGATGAAGTTCACCCATTCCGGAGATGATAGTCTGTGCCGTTTCGTCGTCATATTTGATCTTGAGAGTGGGGTCTTCGCTTGCCAGTTTTGCAAGGGCGGATGAGAGCCTTTCCTGATCTCCCGGTGTCCGGGCCTCAATTGCCTGGCTGATTACCGGTTCGTAAAATTCTATCGTTTCCAGGATAATCGGATCGGATTCATCGCATATGGTATCTCCTGTGGAAGTATCTTTCAGACCTATTACTGCTATTATGTCTCCAGCTCCGGCCTCGTTAACTCGTTCTCTCTTATTTGAGTGCATTTTCAGGAGCCTGGAGACCTTCTCCTTTTTCCCCTTGCTTGCGTTATATATATCCTCGCCGGCCTTTATCTTGCCGGAATAGATCCTCATATAGGTGATTTTTCTTCCTTCATCCAGCATGACCTTGAATGCAAGTGCCGCGAGAGGGCCCTTTACATTGCTGCCGCGTTTTTCAATGGTTTTAGTTTCAGGGTTGATGCCTTCAACGGGTGGTATGTCTTCAGGGGATGGCAGGAAATTGGTGATGGAATCAAGGATTAGTTGAATCCCCTTATTCCGCAGGGCCGTGCCGCACATTACAGGTACTACTTTTAGTAGGAGAGTGGCGTTTCTGATCGATTCAATGATCTCCTTTTCGGTAATCTCTTTTCCCTCCAGATATTTTTCGGCGATGACGTCATCGATCTCCGCGAGTGTTTCGATGAGTCTCTCTCGGTATTTTTCTGTCTCGGGGAGCATATTGGAAGGGATATCAGAAATGTCAGATAACAACCCCAGACTGTCCTCATCCCATGTGATCATCTTTTGTCCGATAAGATCAATCACTCCATGAAATGTTTCATTTTTAATATAAGGTATCTGAATCGGAAGGGGTATGGAATTGAATCTTTTTCCCATCATGTCTATCGTGCCGTAATAATTCGCACCGACCCTGTCCATCTTGTTGATGAATGCTATCTTGGGAACGCCATATTTATCTGCCTGGTGCCATACGGTTTCCGATTGGGGTTCCACTCCGCCAACGGCACAAAACACTGCCAGCACCCCATCCAGAACCCTGAGAGATCGTTCAACCTCTATGGTGAAGTCCACATGCCCCGGGGTGTCAATGATATGTATTTCATTGTCTTTCCAGTGGCAGGTAGTGACCGCGGAGGTGATAGTTATCCCCCGTTCCTGCTCCTGTGCCATCCAGTCCATAACCGCCTCGCCGTCATGCACTTCGCCCAGCTTGTAGGTCTTGCCGGTGTAGTAGAGAATCCTCTCCGTTACGGTGGTCTTTCCCGCGTCGATATGGGCAACTATCCCTATATTTCTTATTTTTGAAAGTTTTGAGGCGGCCATATTATTGCGTCTTTAGGAATGATTCCCTGCTATTAACTCTCTGTTTACCTCGAAAGGTTTGGTTGTGTCTATGTGACCCGTTATCGTTTCCAAGCCCTTGCCATCTACCAACAGTTTTACCTTCTTAACGGACGGAATATTAATGGTAATGGTATTGGTCAGTGAGTATATGGTCATCATCTCACTGGCGCTTCCTCCGGGATGAAGGTCAACCAGGTTCCTACCGAAATCTATATAAGCTATTCCATTCTTTGTATTGACTTTTATGAGAGCTGTTTCCTTCGGGAAGGTCTCTACCAGATCGGTGTTAGGTCCGCCAATCAGCGCCACTACCAGTTCTCTGACATTATCGTTGATGGATTTTCTCTTTGTGATGTACCTGTCTTCTGGGACAAGGAATCGTTCGTTGGGATCAGAAAAATACAGCTTTACCAATTGTTTTTCTTCCCTTGCCATAGAGACTCGCTTGCCGTCAGCGGGGGGATATATATAATCAAACAGCGAGAGAAAGAAGAAGACAAGAAATCCCACTCCAATCAGGGTAATTAATAAGAGATAAAATATCCTAGTGTTCTTCTTTTTATATTTTGCCTTTATCTGTTTGGATTTTGTCTTTTTCTTGGATCCCATAATAAGTCTATTCCTTTGTTGAAAAGTGCGCCAAATCTAAGGTAAAATCTGCGCTCTGTCAAGGCAAGAAAATCAGGAACCGCCAACTATGCCTAATTGTTGATACCTTACCCGGATTGGGATAATAAGGAGACAACAACTTTAACGGTTCACAACATATCTCTAATTGGAATTTTGTTTTGGCGCGGGTTCTATGGTGAAATATAATCCAGTTTTTCCCTTGCTTTTAATCCAAGCACTGATTCCGGGTTGATCTCAATGACGGATCGTAATTCCGCGACTGCCTTTTCTATGTCTCCCCCTTCGAGATAGCTTATTCCCAGCCAGTATCGTGATTCAATCATGCTGGGTGCCATATCGATGGCCTTTTTCAGGTGGGATACTGCCTTGTCGATGTTATGCTCGGCGAGGTATGCAATCCCCATGTTTTTCTGGATCAGTGGAAGTATTATCGTGCCGGGTTCTCTCTTGAGTGCCGTTTCATATTTTATGAGAGCGGTCCTGTAATCTTTTTTCTGGTAGTATGCCCAGCCGATGTTGTTCAGCGCTATAGCCGGGGTTTCATAGAATACATTCGAAAGGGACAGGTCAAATCCCTCGATTGCCTTGTCATAAAGCCCCTCTTCCAGATATATGGTTCCCATATAGTTGCTTGCTTCCGAATAATCGGGTTTTATGGACAGAGCCCTTTGGAATTCACTCTTTGCTTCTTCTTTCATCCCGCTTCCGTAATACGAAAGGCCGGTATAGTAGCGTATTTCCGCATCATCCGGGGAAAGCTGCTGCGCAGCAAGGAACTCCCTTAGAGCCGAGGAGTATTGCCCCGATTTAAGATAGGCAGTACCCATATTGACATGAGAGGAAGCCCGCTTTTTGTTTTGAAGACTTGTGGCGCAGCCTGAGAGAAATACCATGCAGATTATCACTGACAGAAGAATCATGTACTCGAGTGTTTTGTTTTTCATAAGATAGCCCCTACCTTTTGTTGTTTGCATTTACCCACCAGTCACTTTTATCCTTGAACCACCACTCGGACGAATCTGTTTTGGTTATAGTCCCTGCCAGCTTTTTCGCGGTGTCTGTACAGAGTCTTTTTACGGCAAAGTCTATCCATTCTTTGCTGTATTTGTTGCCAAGATCGCCATATTCCTTCAGCTGAAGGATCAGCGCCAGCTGATCGGCGTCGTGCGCCATAAGAGACTCTCTGGTCTTTTTTTCGTTGAATTCATCTATGGCGCATCTTATTTCCTCTCCAAAGAAGAGGGTTTTC
>JAFDBG010000014.1 GCA_019313385.1 Deltaproteobacteria bacterium
GTCCGGTCTGGCGGGGCATATGTCTTTTGTGAGCCGGTAAAAATGGGTTGCTGGGGGTGTCCTGAGTTTTAATATGTCTGTAATGGGTGCAAAAACAAAAAAAGACTTTTTATAGGTTTTGACTTGACTTGAATTTTTTATCCCATTATAAGGGGGAGATTTCAGGGCTTGTGATTATAAAATAATAAGGAGGATGGATATATGCGGAAGTTATCGTTCTTTGTGATTGTTATGGCTATGGTTTTCCTGGTTTGCTCTTGCGGTGAAAAGGCAGAGGATAAGGCAAAGGAAATCCAGGGGTTAAAACAGGAAATTGTTGATTTGCAAAATGAAAATGCTAAACTTAAAGAGAAAATAGCAGAATTAACAACAAAAGCTACCATCAAAGTTGGTGTAGCCGGCGCTCACAGTGGAGACCTTGCATCTTACGGCATACCTTCCGTGAAGGCCGCCGAGCTCGTGGTCAAAGATATCAACGCGAAAGGAGGAATCTTGGGCAGGGAGGTGGTTCTCCTTGTGGAAGATGATGTATGCAAACCGGAAGTTGCCACAAGCACGGCTACAAAGCTGCTGTCTCAGGGTGTTGATGCTGTGATGGGGCACATATGCAGCGGCGCCACCAAGGCCGCTCTCGGCATATACAGAGATGAAAACATTGTCTGTATGTCGCCATCCGCGACGAACCCGCCTCTGACACAGAGCGGTGATTATCCCAATTTTTACCGGACGATCGCTTCGGACGACGCACAGGCAAGACTCGAGGTGGATTACGCTCTTGATGTATTGAAGGCCAAGAAGATTGCCGTCATACACGATAAGGGAGATTATGGCAAGGGACTGGCGGAATTCGCGAAGGGCTTTATTGAGAAAGACCCCAGAGCCGAGGTGGTGCTGTACGAAGGTGTCACGCCGGGTGCCGTCGATTATTCAGCGGTTGTACAGAAGATAAGGCATGCAAAGTCGGATGCGGTGATATTCGGCGGTTACCATCCCGAGGCGTCAAAGATTATCATGCAGATGCGCAAAAAAAGGATGAAGACGGCTTTTATTTCTGATGATGGTGTTAAGGACGATACCTTTATCAAGGTTGCCGGCAAATACGCGGAAGGAGTCTATGCAACCGGTCCGAGAGATACATCTTCGAATCCTTTGGCGATTGCCGCCGTCGAAGCGCATAAAAAAGCATACGGTGCCGATCCGGGTGCTTTCTTCCTCAATGCATATGCTGCGACGCAGGCCCTGTTGAACGCTATCGAGAAAGCGGGATCGACCGACTATGATGCGATTTCAAAGGCACTGAAGACCGAGTATGTTGAGACACCCCTTGGAAAGATAAAATTTGATGCTAAGGGCGATGCCATAGGCATCGGCTTCTCTATATATCAGGTGCAGAACGGCAAGTATGTCGAACTGAAATAGCGCAAAAGGTACAGTGATATTAAGCTGTTATCAGGGGGCAGGCGTAAAAGCCTGACCCCTGATTTGTTGATGTTCGGAAACGTGAAACGGGTAAAATTGATGGTGTCGTAAGAAGGCCCAAAACCGTCATACCGGGCTTGATCCGGTATCCAGAAGCTGTTGAGCCTGCTGGATTACGGCTTCCGTCGGAATGACGAGAAATGGCGTTTTCTGACTTTTTACGAATGCGTCAAAGTTAGGGATGGATTGATCTAAGATGGATTATTTTCTGGAGCTCTTTCTGGGCGGGCTTACCCGCGGGAGTATTTACGCTCTTATTGCCCTCGGCTATACCATGGTGTATGGCATTATCGAGCTGATAAATTTTGCCCATGGTGAGATCTATATGATCGGCGCATTCACCGCGCTGATTGTAATCTCGGTTCTTACCCTTATGGGCATGAACGGGATAGCCATGCTCGTAATAGCTGGGGTGGTTGCTGTCATGTATTCGAGCGCCTATGGCTATACCGTTGAAAAGATAGCGTATAAGCCATTGCGCAACGCGCCGCGTCTTTCAGCTCTTATCAGCGCTATCGGGATGTCACTGTTTCTCCAGAATTATGTGCTCCTGGCGCAGACATCCGATTTCCTGCCCTTCCCAAACCTGATCCCCGACTTTGAGTTCATGGAGCCGTATGCGCACATTATCGGTTCGACGGAGATTGTTATCCTCATAACGACGGCTATCGTTATGATTCTTCTTACCATCCTGATAAAATTTACGAGGATAGGCAAGGCGATGCGGGCGACATCCCAGGATAAGACGATGGCGATGCTGGTGGGTATTAATGTGAATCGCGTTATTTCAGTCACGTTTATCGTGGGCTCGGCGACGGCGGCGATAGGTGGAGTGCTCATAGCTTCTCATGTCGGAATGATTAATTTCTATGTCGGTTTCATAGCTGGAATAAAGGCATTTGTCGCGGCGGTGCTTGGAGGAATCGGGAGCGTTCCCGGGGCTGTTCTCGGCAGCTTTGTTCTGGGTTGGACAGAGAGTTTTGCTACCGGGTATGTCTCGAGTGATTATGAAGATGTCTTCGCCTTCCTGTTTCTTGTGCTTATCCTGATCTTTAGACCCGCGGGCATCTTGGGGCGATCCGAGAAAAATAAAGTATAGCAAGGCAATCTACTTTTTGCAGGGTTTTGGAAATTGATTAAATTTGATGAGATAAAAAGAGCCGTTCTGGTTTCCATATGGTTCATGTTCTTGACATTTCCCATTATGGTAATTCGCGTCAATCCTGTGGAACATATCGTGGAGTGGCGCTGGAAGAACATGGTGCTGGTGGGTATAGGAAGCTTCCTTCTTTCGTTTGTCTGGAATTATCTAATGAAGCGAAAGGAGCTTGGCTCTAAGGAGGCCGAGGCCGGAGAAGAAACAATTAAGATTTCCCTGTTCCATCGAGCACTGAACGAGAAAAAGATATATCTGCCCGCGCTGGTCATCTTTGGAATATTCACAATCAGTTTTCCCTTCATTTTTTCAATGTATCAGACAACTATCATGGTAACGGCGTTGATCTATGTTATGCTTGGTCTTGGTCTTAACATTGTCGTGGGCCTTGCTGGTCTTCTTGACCTGGGATATGTCGCTTTTTACGCGGTAGGCGCTTATTCCTACGCCTTGTTGAATTACCACTTCGGACTCAGCTTCTGGATAGCACTTCCCATAGGAGGCGCCCTGGGCGCTATTTTTGGAATACTGCTGGGTTTTCCAGTGCTCCGGCTTCGAGGAGATTACCTTGCCATCGTTACGCTGGGATTTGGCGAAATCATACGTATTATTCTGGAAAACTGGAATGAATTTTCTTTCGGACCCAGCGGTATAGCAAACATTCCGAGACCTCCCCTGTTCGGAATGGATCTGTCGGTTCACGGCTCTACCACATATATTTATTACATTATGATTGTCCTGTGCGTCTTTACTATCTTTGTCGTAAACCGCCTGCAGGACTCCAGGATCGGCAGGGCATGGATCGCGCTCAGGGAGGATGAAATTGCCTGTCAGGCCATGGGGATTGACAAGGCAAGAACCAAATTGACGGCATTTTCCCTCGGAGCGACGTGGGCGGGCATGGCCGGAGTTATGTTTGCGGCAAAAACTACCTTTGTAAATCCGGCAAGCTTTACCCTCTGGGAGTCTATCATAGTATTGTGTATCGTTGTGCTGGGTGGCATGGGATCCATAATAGGGGTTATCGCCGGGGCGCTTGTGCTGGTACTTACTCCTGAATATCTGCGCGCGTTCTCTGAGTACAGGATGCTGGCGTTCGGCACACTGCTCGTCGTAATGATGATATTTCGTCCCGGCGGAATTATACCCAATGTGCGCCGCACATATAAATTTGAGAGCGTGAAGAACGCTGACAAGAGCTGATATGGAACCTGTATTAAAAGTCCAAAATCTAGGTATGAATTTCGGTGGCCTGAGGGCGCTTGATGATCTTGATCTGGATGTATGCAAAGATGAGATCGTCGCTCTTATCGGGCCCAATGGCGCCGGAAAGACCACCTTCTTTAATTGTATAACGGGAATATATCCCCCCACAGATGGTGATGTGTTCATATTCGCTCGGGACAGGGATATGCCTGAGAGAATAAATGGCTTAAAACCGAACAAGGTTACCGAAAAAGGCCTGGCCCGAACCTTTCAAAATATCCGTTTATTCCCCAGCATGACAGTCCTTGAGAATGTAATGATCGGACGTCACTGCCGCATGCACGCGGGCGTGTTGGGTGCAGTACTGAAGGGTAGATCAACTGTAATGGAAGAGAAAAAGGCGGTGGAGGACAGCTATACCATCCTGGAAAAGATGGGACTTGCCCAGTTTGTGGACGAGTTTGCCAAGAACCTTCCATATGGAGCACAGAGACGTCTTGAAATAGCCAGGGCAATGGCCACAGAGCCCTTTCTGCTTCTCCTGGATGAACCCGCTGCTGGCATGAATCCTAACGAAACACAGGAACTTGATGAACTGATAAAGCAGATTCGCGATAAAGAGGGGATTTCCATACTCTTGATAGAGCATGATATGAAACTCGTTATGAGCCTGTCCGACAGGATATTTGTCGTTGATTATGGGAAAAAAATCGCGCAGGGCACCCCGGAAGGAAAAAAATCGCGCAGGGCACCCCGGAAGAGATAAGGAATAATCCTGTCGTAATAAAGGCCTATCTCGGAGAAGAGGTTGATGCTTAAGCTTAAGAACGTACAGACTTTCTATGGTAATATCCAGGCGTTGAAAAGTGTTACCATAGAGATCGCTGAAGGGGAGATCGTCACCCTCATAGGCGCGAACGGAGCTGGGAAAACCACGACGCTCATGGCTGTCTGTGGTGTGGTCCCTCCGAGATCGGGTGAGATATCTTTTATGGGCGACCCGATAACCGGCATGGAACCGGACAAAATCGTCTCACTCGGCATCTGTCAGGTGCCCGAAGGCCGCCGTATCTTTCCCTATCTGTCGGTTGCTGAGAATCTTGATATGGGTGCCTTCTTGAGAAATGACAAGATGGAAATAAAGAAAGATATAGAATATGTGTTTGATCTTTTCCCCATCCTCGCGGAGAGGCGTCATCAGGCCGGGGGTACATTGAGCGGAGGAGAACAACAGATGCTGGCCATATCAAGGGCACTTATGGCCAAACCCAGGCTTCTTCTCCTTGATGAGCCTTCGCTGGGGCTTGCCCCCCTTATTATTAAAAAGATATTTGAGATAATAGGCAAGATAAACGCGGAGAATAATACGACCATCTTTCTTGTGGAGCAGAACGCGAACCTCGCTCTCAAGGTAGCCGCCAGGGGTTACGTCATCGAAAACGGCCGCATAACACTCACAGATTCCTCAAAGAATCTTCTTGCCAATGAAGAAGTAAAAAAGGCATATCTCGGCCTTTAGTCTTTTCCCCTTTCATCGTTCCGACCCCTTCTTTCTGAAGATCAGCCTGACAGGTGTATTTTCAAAACCCAGTTCTTCATGTATCCTGTTGGCCAGAAAGCGTTCATAGGAAAAATATACAGCCTTTGCTTCGCGAACAAAAAACACAAATGTGGGCGGTTTTACAGATATCTGGGTTGCGTAGTTTATTTTATTGGGCCTGTTTCTGTAGCGTGGGGGAGAAAGCCTTTCGATAAATTCCGCAAGCTTTGTGTTTAAGAGAGATGTGGAAACTCTTTTTGTATACTGATCATAAACATGGTCAACAAGGTCGAATATCTTTGTAAGTCTCTGCCCGGAGAGAGCCGACACTGTGATTATGGGTGCAAAATCCAGGTATTTCAGGCTGTCTTTTACATGGTTTACATGTACACCGATTGTGGAATTGTCTTTTTCAATAAGGTCCCATTTATTCAGAATTATAATACAGGCCGCGCCCCTCTCATATGCCAGGCCGGCTATTTTTGTATCCTGCTCAGTTACACCCTCCTGCGCGTCTATCATAATAAGAGCTATGTCACACCGGTCAAGCGTCTTTATCGCTTCTATAACACTGTATCTCTCCAGTTTCAGACTGACCTTGCTTTTTTTCCTTATTCCGGCTGTGTCTATCAGGAGATATTTCCTGTCATTCAGATCAAAGGCGGTGTCCACCGAATCCCTCGTGGTTCCGGGTATTGGATTGACTATCGTACGCTCATAGCCGAGAATCTTGTTTACCAGTGAGGATTTTCCGACATTTGGTTTTCCGATTACGGCTATTCTTATTCTTTCCTCTTTGTCTTCTTCAACAGGGATTTCCGGAAGATGCTCTACGACGTCATCCAGCAGGTCACCCACCCCGAGCCCATGCTGGGAAGAGATGGAATAGATCCGATCCACACCCAGTCTGTAAAAATCTATTGTCAGATCCTCCTGCCTGAGATTATCTATTTTGTTTGCGACGTAGAAGACGGGCTTTTTTGTTTTCCTGAGCAGGTCCGTAATCTCGATGTCCGAAGAGGTAAGACCCTCCCGTCCATCCATAAGAAAGATAATGGCATCAGCTTCCTCGATGGCCAGGTTTGTCTGCTCACGCATCTGCACAAACATTCTTTCACTGGTCACGGGTTCGAATCCCCCCGTATCGATTATCATGAATGTCTTGCCATTCCAGTTGGAATCCGTGTAGTTCCTGTCTCTTGTGGCCCCAGGCTGGTCTATGACAATAACCTTTCTGGTTTCAGACAGCCGGTTGAACAGTGTCGATTTTCCGACATTGGGCCTTCCTACGATTGCTACTATTGGTTTCATTTATGTTTATCCCCTATTCATTCGGATATCCGAATTCTCCAAGCATTCTCGGATCCTGTGCCCAGTCCTTCTGCACCCGGACAAACAGCTCCAAGTATATTCTGGTACTGAAAAACCTTTCCATCTCCAGCCGCGCGGCGGTTCCTATCTTTTTCAGCATGCCGCCCCTCTTGCCGATGATAATGCCTTTCTGAGAGTCTTTCTCCACATTTATAACTGCCTGTATATGTATCAGACCCTTTGCCTCATTCTCCTTGAAAGACTCAACTATGACGGCGGCTGAGTAAGGCACTTCATTGCGCGTCAATATGGTTATCTTTTCCCTGATTATCTCAGCCGCTAAAAATCTTTCGGAACGATCCGTTATCATATCATCGGGGAAATACTGCGGTCCCTCCGGCAGGATATTCCATGTTATATCCAAGAGCCTGTCAACATTGAATCCCTTCAGCGCGCAGATGGGCACAATCTCTTCAAACGTGTGAATATTTTTGATATTGTCAATCAACGGCAACAGCTTTTCCTTGTCGATAAGGTCAATCTTGTTAATCACCAGCACGACGGGTAGTTTCGTCTTTTTGAGTAATTCTACGATAAAATTATCGTCTTCACCGATCGGCGTCCCGGCATCGACAAGCAGGAGCAGCATATTCACATCACTAAAGACACTCATCGCGGCCGATACCATCTGGCGGTTGAGCGGCGTCTTCGCGTTGTGTATCCCAGGGGTATCCAGAAAGATAAACTGGCCCGCCTCGGTATTTTTGATCCCCATGATCCTGTTCCTGGTTGTCTGGGGCTTACGGGTGGTTATCGCTACCTTTTCACCCACCATGAAATTCATGAGAGTGGATTTTCCCGCGTTTGGCTTTCCTATAATTCCCACAAAACCTGATTTAAACAAAGTTGGCTCCTTATATTATATTTAGATTATTACTCTGGCAACAATATACGTCAAAGTCGTCATTCCGGCGGAAACCGGAATTGACCTGGATGGTGGATCTAAGTCCAGCATGACATTTGATATGTTTAATTGCCGCATTAATAACACGTGTGGAGTGGAATGACATTATATTAAACTCAATGTATATTAATCCGTCAATAATTTTTGTTTGCATCACGGATGGCGGCAACATGCAAAACGGCAAGGCCTCCATTGGCGGTTTCGCGATACAGCGGCAGGAGATCGCGGCCAGTCTTATACATCGTTTCAATTACCTGGTCGAGAGTAACATGGTGGCGGCCATCGGAAAAGAGGGCATATCTGGCGCAATCGAGAGCGCGGAGAGCGGCCATAACATTACGTTCGATACATGGAATCTGTACCAGACCTGCAACAGGATCACAGGTGAGACCGAGATTATGCTCGAGACCCATTTCGGCAGCGTATTCTATTTGAAAAGGAGTGGCGCCGAGTAACCGGGCAGCGGCGGCAGATGCCATAGAACACGCAACGCCGATTTCACCCTGGCATCCTACTTCCGCACCGGAAATGGAAGCATTGGCCTTGGCAAGATTTCCCACCAGACCGGCAGTAGCAATAGCTTTTAATATCATGGTCTTAGGGATAGACATGGTTTCCTGTAGATATCGCAACATGGCAGGCAAAACTCCAGATGAACCGCAAGTGGGAGCGGTCACAACGATTCCGCCCGAGGCATTCTCTTCACTGGCGGCCAGGGCGTAAGCGGCCAGGAGACAGGTTCGTTTTTCCGCGCGGTTTTCGGACTGTGAATAAACACGCCTCGCTTTTCGCGCCAGATGAAGCGATCCTGGAAGGACGTCCTCGCAGATCAGTCCCCTGTCGATGGTGTCCTGCATGGTTTTCCAAACCTCGGCTAAATAATCCCATATATCCTCATCTTCCTGTTCATCAACATGTTTCCACAAGGGCTGCCCGGAATCCTTTGACCATTTGAGGATTTGATCCATGGAATTAAGGTTATAGGTTTGATGGTTTCCCGTTGCTGTTTCCAAAAGTGAAAATCGGTCATCTTCCTGCAAAGCGCCTCCACCTGTGCTGAAAACAGTCCAGTTGTCTATGACATTTCCGTTATAATCAAGAGCCTCAAATAATATACCGTTGGGGTGCTGAGAAAGGACGACATCGCCTTTCCAGATGATTTCAACGGGAAGTGGAGCCAGAGCGTCTATGATTGCTTTATCGGTCAGGTGTCCTTTGCCTGTTGCTCCCAGCGAACCGTAGAGAGTTACACGATGCGATGCGGCATTCCGCTTACGCTCCTTCCATATGAGGGCAGCGTAACGCGGTCCCATGGTATGACTGCTTGATGGTCCCATTCCGATCCGATAAAGCTCACGAAGGGATTGCATAGCCGATACTCCTTTTAATTCCCTCTCCCCATGTGTGGGAGGGTAGGGTGAGGGATGTCCCGACTTTAGACGGGGTAATTTATTCTGACTCCTGAACACTTCCACTGTCATTTAATCATGTGAGTCCAGTGTTCCACATCCGGTTGAATATGCAGCAAACCGAATTCCTGTCCTATTTCAAACAACATACCAAGGCTAAACAAGAGATATAATCAAAAGTTGTGTATGAGATATTAGGTGGTGTATCCTTCCGGAGCCATGCGAATGGAACCCCGGACACTTTCAAACATCAAAAAGAAAGGATACACACACCATGGAGAGAGATAACGTAACTGAACTGAAAAAGCCAGAAACTTTTGTTGACGATCCCCTTACCGATATGCTGCGTAGCGGGCCTAGAAAATTGTTAGCAGAAGCGCTGGAGGCAGAGATCAAAAGTTTTTAGCCATGTATGCCGATTTAAAGGATAACCAGAACTATCTATCAGAGGATTACCCGCAACGGCTATCTTCCTGCGCGTGAGATCCAAACAGGAATCGGTACTGTACACGTTCGTGTTCCCCGTGTTCGAGATCGGGGCTGGCAGGAGAAACAGACCGGATTCGATTCAGCTCCTCCATACTGCCACCCTACCTTCGAAAGACAAAAAGCATGGAAGAACTGATACCATGGTTATACCTGAAAGGGATCTCCACAGGGGACTTCAGCGAAGCCCTGGCAGCGCTTGTCGGTAAAGATGCACCTGGACTATCAGCATCAACAATCAGCCGTCTTAAATCCGGCTGGCAGGATGATCTTGAAGCGTGGCAGAAACGTGATCTGTCCCATAAGCGGTATGTATCTATCTGGGCCGATGGCATCCACTGCAATGTTCGTATGGAAGAGAATCAGTGTCTTCTGGTCATCATCGGCGCAACAAAAGACGGCAGAAAAAAAGTGATTGCCATAGAGGGCGGGGTCAGAGAAAGCGATCTGTCATGGACTGAGGTACTTGTTGATTTGAAACACCGTGGGCTACGGAAACACCGGAATTTCAGCTGCCGGGACGTCCTTCAATCACCCCCCTTTCTGCTTGATTTTTTGAGACTCTGTTTCAGCCGATAACTATCCCAGTTACAATTGATGATGTGGGCCTTATTAACTATCCCAGTTACAATTGATGATGTGGGCCTTATGAGTCAGACGATCCAGTAAGGCGGCGGTCATGACCGGGTCTCCAAATACCTGAGTCCAATCGGCAAACCCAAGGTTGGTAGTGATCATAACAGAACCTCTTTCGTGCCGTTCCGCCAGGACCTGGAAAAGCAGCTCCCCTCCTTCCTTGGAAAAGGGTATATACCCTAATTCATCCAGGACGAGTAAGTCGTAACGGGCATATCTCTGTAGAAGACGCTGCAGGGTTTTCTCTTCCCGTGCTTCGATTAATTCGTTGACCAGGCCGTAGCAGGTAACAAAACGGGTACGGTAATTGTTTTTGCAGGCCTCGATCCCCAAGGCCGTAGCCATATGGGTTTTACCGGTACCGCTACGACCGAGGAAGATAACATTTCTGTGTTCCTTGATAAATTCACAGCAGGATAGTTCTCGGAATAGCCGTATATCAAGCTCCGGCGTCGATGCAAGATCAAATGTTTCCAAGGGTTTGATAAGCGGGAATTTTGCCTCCCTGATCCTGCGCCTCAGTCTGCTCTCGGACCTGGCCTGAAGCTCATCATCAGCCAATTCCAGGAGAAATTCGTCATATCCGATTCCTGATTCCCTGGCTTGGCGCAGATGAACTTCCATGTCGCGGGCCATCGTGGAGAGCTTCAACTCCTTCAGGTTTGCCCTGAGTGCCATGAGTGTCACATCTTTCATATTACAGTCCCCAATTGCCCGTAAACCGATAGATCGGGAGGCGGCAAGCTTGACCAGTTGTCCAACGGGACAATACCGGTACCGGTATTGTCGGTGTAAATAAGAAGGTGATGCACTGCCTCACTACTACTGAGACTATTCTCCAGGGCCAGATCAACCGCTGCTTCAATTTCATCGGCCGGGTAATCGCTGTAAAGCATGAGAACTGAGATAAAATCTTTGATCCCCTTGGTTTCGCCTTGGGCTTCGCAGAAACGCATAAGCATACGATGCAACGACTCCGGCCACATCTCCCGCCATTTCCGGATAGGGCGGGCACTGTTGAAAGACATCGGCCGTTGCTGAATAAGCTCAAGATAATGCTCCGGCTTGAGACACCACTTGTTGTTGCCATATACCCGCTCGTGCCTGGCTTGCTCTTTTCCACAGACAAAAATTTCCACCCGGTCAACTCTGAGCAATATCTTCGCCTTGATCCCAGCATAACGGCTCGGCACGGAATAACGGTTTTTGTCCACTATGACCGTCGCATACTTGTCAACCTTGCCGTCATATGTCTGCACATTACCGAACACAGCCTCAGGCAAGGATAGAAGGTGCTGTTTCTCTATTTCATACAGCTCATCAACCTTGTGTTCCCGACCGTCCATTTTATGATTTCCATAAAGAACACACTGCTTTAAAACCTGCTCGTTCAACTCCGCCAAGCTTGCGGCCTCAGGGATAGGAACCATGTAATTGCGCCGGGCAAAACCGACCAGGCCTTCAACCCCGCCTTTTTCATTGCCGCTGGCAGGATTACAGAAACGGGACTCAAAACTGTAATACGCCTTGAACTTGCTGCACGATTCCTGCTCAATGCGCTTCCTCCCACGCATTACTTTCTGCACAGCAGTCGTCAGGTTGTCGTAAATCAATACAGGGAAAACACCACCAAAAAAGGCAAAGGCGTGGACATGCGCATCAAAAAATGCCTGCTGACGTTCACACGGATAAAACCGGACAAAATGCTTGCCGGAATATTTTGACCGCATGCAGAAAAATTTCAGCAAAACCGATTCTCCTGCGATAATCGCTTTTGCCGTGCCCCAGTCAACCTCCGATTCATAACCTGCTTCCGGGTCGCATGGTATAAAAGCCCGCGGTGTATCTACTCCCAACATAATCTTGGCCATCCGTACATAACGACGAACAGTAGACTCTCCACCTTTATAGCCATGCTCATCCACCAGTCGGTTATATACCCGGCGGGCTGTGTGGTGCTGCTTCTTCGGCTGATCCTTATCCTTTTTCAGCCAATCATCAATAATCTCCATGTACAAATCAAGTACTGGAAACGGCTGGTGCTGACGCTCCTTGTAACCCCAGGCCTCTCCGCGTATAGCCTTCTTGACTGTGTTTCGTGAATGACCCGTCATCCTCGCTAATTCGCTGATATTCTTACCATATACCCGATATGCAGTCCTTATTAACTCATACTGATCCATTGTGAGCAACTCCTCCACCATAGCTTAAACCATTCTACTATGGAGTCTTGTGCTCAGGTGGTCAATTTTGCGTTAGCATAACCCCCTTTTGCTGATCAATTTTCGGTTAGCACAACCATGCCGGTGTGCCCAGAGAAAATGGCAACGTCTTTCCGGTTATGAAAAGCTGGAAAAAGTGGTTAAAGGAACAAAGTTTATCAATGGTATTGAAGAAACGAGGATCGCTGCCTAATGGTCCCATACACAACATTTGACAATAACTCCAGTCGAATCGTGAAGGTAGAAAACCGCCAGATTACCTTTCGTTACAAAAAGCAGAAAAGTGCCCGATGCTGGAAACTGAGCACCCCTCGTCTATAATATGAGGGGGCTCAGTTTCCAGTTGCTGGGCAAAAAAGAGATAACCATATTCCTTTTATCCGCTGGCATTCTGTCGAGACAAGCCATGATACTCTCTTCTCAAACAGCAGATAATTCCGACCCCGATTTCTTCTTGGCCTTTTTTAATGCTTGGTAAAGAGAGACAACAATAATTATCACTAATCCTAGAATGTCCATTATATAAGTGGGCCATATCAAGCATATAACAGCTCCTGCAAGGAGAACTCTTTCGAGCATGTTTAACTTTTGAAGCATGTATCCCGTGAGCGCAGATGCCACAGCAGTTACGGCAAAAAAGACAATGACGATAGCCAGTATCATTTCCCAATACGATCCCGTAAGAAGAGTCAATTCTGGTCTAAAAACGAGGAAGAACGGCACAAAAAAACCGGCTAATCCCATTCTCCATGCCGTTATCCCAGTTTTAAAAGGATCTCCGTCTGCTATACCCGCTGCAGCATAAGCGGCCAGGCAAACAGGTGGAGTAATTGTCGATACCACCGCAAAGTAGAAAACAAAGATATGAGCCACCAAAAGGTCTACCCCCATAGTAACTAAAGCAGGCGTTATCATCACAGCTACAAGCAGGTACGCTGCTACGGTGGTGACCCCCATTCCAAGTACTATACAGGCAAGCATTGCAAGTATGAGCAAGACGGGTAATGAGCCATTTGACATGTCAACCAGGAAAAATGGGAGCTTTAATCCCATACCTGTCATGGTCAAAATACCTATAATAATTCCAGAGCAGGCACAGGCGCAAAGAACGACAAGCATGGCCTTTGCACCATCTACCATTGATTTCACTATAACCTTTGAGTTCATACGGGTAGATTTCTTGATAGAGCTTATCAAAACAACCGCTACAACTGCCCAGAAACCAGCCTTCATTGCCGTATAGCCTACAGCTAGCAGGTAGATTAATACGATTATTGGAGAAAGAAGGTAGCCGCTGTTTTTTACTGTCTCCCATAAACGGGGCAATGTTTCCTTTGGCACACCTTTTAGGCCAAGCAGTTCAGATTCAAAGTGGACTTGGGCAAGTACGCAATAGAAATAAAAGAGTGCGGGTACCAGGCAGGCGACACAAACCTTAAGGTACGAAATTCCAACCATATCGGCGATAATAAAGGCAGAAGCTCCCATAATGGGCGGCATGATCTGGCCCCCTGTTGATGCCGTTGCTTCAATGGCCCCCGCCAGGACAGGGCTAAAGCCCATCCGCTTCATCAAGGGAATAGTAAACGCCCCGGTAGTTACTACATTGCCAACAGCACTCCCTGATATAGAACCCATGGCTGCACTTGATATAACAGCTACCTTGGCCGGACCACCAGTTTTATGACCGGCGATGGCCTGAGCAGCATTCATAAAGAAATCTCCAACGCCGGAATTGGCAAGGAAGGTGGCAAAGAGAATAAATATCGCCACGAATGTTGCTGATACAGCAACAGGGGTGGTCCAAATACCATTGGTGCTCATATATAGATACTGAACGAAGTAGTTCAAGGTAGCACCCCGATGTGTCAAGAAGTCAAAATAAAGATACGGTCCCAAAAAAGCATAGGCAATAAAGAACATCGTTATTATGGGCAATATCCATCCCATGAGTCTTCTGGTCATCTCAATTATAAGAACGATAAGTATTACACACATCCATATATCCAAAGTGGTCGCCGCACCAGCACGCTCATAGGCATGATAATGGATACCCCAAAAAACGTTGGCACACGAAGCCATCCCCGCAATAATAAGCAACGTATCAATGAAATTTATTTTTTTATTTTCCCCTCGGTTCCAGGAATAAATAAGAAACGTGAGAGCTAAACCAAAAAACATATGTATCGATCGTTGCTGTAACGCGGGAAATCTTCCGAATCCTGATGTATAAAGGTGAAACGCGGCCATAAGAACCGCTACGATAGTGCACAACAAGGCATATTTCTTTGACATATTTATTACCTCTTTATCCATCTCTGAATAACTTTTTTAAGTTAATCCTTTTTTCCATCCTGATTTCGATAAAGTCACCCCCCTGAGCAACATCGTATAGGGGGATCAATGTACCATTAAGAAAAAGAATGTGCTTATACTTATAACCTGCACAGAATGTGTATTTGTCTATTGATTTGTTAATACCTGGTATCCGCGTAACGCCAGGTGCGATTGATTTCGACCTTTCTTCTTGTATATAGCCAGCGAATGGAGCCATATATATTGTTTCGGAAAAAACGAGACCGTACCTATCATCAACCACAAATTGATCCCCGACTGGAAGATTTTCCACCGAATTAATATATGCAACCCATACATTATCCCCCGGGACTGCCACCTTCGTAAGTATCCGTTCCCCTGTATTTGTATCTGTAATAATTAGATAATGCTGGGACCACACAGCCCAACCAATGGGAATTGATATCATTAATAAGATAACACCTATTGCATAAATAAATCGATACTTGATCATTTATCCACTCTTCACACTATGAATTCCATGTGCAAGAAAGGACACTCAAGATTGTGCTTCGGATCCTCTCTTGCAGTCACGGAATAAATATTAACTAGTTATAGTAGAATCAACAAAGGTACTTTTATCCCAACAATCTATTTCAAAAGACCTTCTTCTCTCCAAAATCTTGCTGCTCCGGGATGCCACTCTATTGGCACACCTTTGAACATGCCTTCCGTTGATAAAGTCTTGCCTAAAGAATGACATTTTTTCAACTCATCTAAATTATCTTTGGCGCATGCTTTGACGATCTTATAGACGATCTCTTCATCAATATTCTCATGGCAAATCAAGATGCCCATCCAGTCTACAGCGAGAGTGTCTACATCTATCCCTTTATAGACCCCCTTCGGCAGTACTTTCATTCCATAGAAAGGATATAACTTCACGAATTCCTCTGCCTTCTCAGGGGCTAGGGGAATCATGCGGCACTTGACCATGGTAGTCAGTTCTACGCACGCAGCAGACGGGAAGGTAGGGACATGGCAGAAAATATCAATGACTTTGTCTTTCAAAGCCTGGATACCCTCCGACGTTGAAAGCCCCTGCTCATTTATGTCATCATACGTCATCCCATGGAGTTTTAGGAGCTTGGCAAACATTAACTCGCTTCCGCTCCCGGGGATACCCCTACCGACTTTTTTGCCCTTCATATCTTCGAACTTATAGATGTCACTCTCGGCTCTCACAAACATCTGCATAGGAGCGCCCCACATTGAAAACATACCTTTTATCGGCGCAGGCTTTTTTCCCTCAAAAACTCCGGTACCGTTCGCGCCGTAATATGCCACATCAGGCATAACAATGCCCATATCTAAAACGTCTTCAACAATGAGCCTGACATTTTCAACGGATGCCGCAGATGCGCTTGCGGATGCCTGAACATTCGGGACATATTTCATGATTATACTACTCATGCCTCCCCCAAAGGGATACCAACTTCCACCGATGTTAGATGTTCCGATAGTCAAATGCGTTGTCTTGCACAACGCATTTGGAACAACAAACAACGAAATGACCAATAATACTAACGCTACTGTTGAAATCTTCTTCATTTTCTTGTACCTCCATCTGATTTTTTAATTGTCCCATTAAAGTAATGGAACGTATAGCCAATATGCACGCTTCATGAACTTTCCTCAATAAAAGCCATCATTTATACATATCACGGAATAATCACTACCTTGATGGGATTTTCTCCCTCAACTTCTCGTGCGGCTACTTTGACTGCCGTTTCAGCCTGATCTAATGGAAATCTATGCGTAACCATTTTTTTAAATGGATATTTTCCTGATTCTGCGAGCTTAATGGCTGGAATTACTCCGGTAATATCATGGGTAAAGACTCCTAATAGTGTTACCTCCTTAAATATTATTTTATCCATCATAAGCGGTATAGGTGTGTTCAATCCATACAGTCCCGGAATAATGATCGTTCCTCTCTTCCCCACGAGATCAAAACTTGTTATAAGTCCCTGCGGATGTCCGGTAACATCCATGACAATATTTGCCATTTTACCGTCGGTAATTTCCTTAACTAATTCCACAGGATTATCTTTTTCAATGTTACAACAGTGTGTTGCTCCAAATTCTTTGGCTAACACCATTCTGGCTTCGTCATCCGATGTGCCCGTCACGATAATATTCGATGCCCCCGAAGCGTGAGCCACGGCCACGCCAGCCAACCCTTGCTGCCCCGGCCCCTCGATTACAACCGTGTCCCCTATTGAAACGCCTCCCTTAATTCGAAGCCATCGTACTGCATTGCCAATAACTGCTGTTATCAAGATGGCGACTTCCGGTGGAGTATCTTTGCTCACCTTATGAACAACAGATCGTGGATGAATATACATGTATTCACCATAGGCTCCCCACAGGTGAGGCGGTGTACTACATGAAACTAACGAACCATAACAAAGTTGTGATTCACATTGCACATAATTACCTTTTCTGCAGTACTCGCAATGCCCGCATCCGATGGCATATTCAACAATAACCCTATCACCTTTCTGGATGCCGTGGAGTTTAGCGGCCAAAGCTCCTATTTCAGCTATTTCACCAACCATTTCGTGACCCATTATTATGGGGAATGGCCGGGGTTTCCAGCTCTCTTTCCCGTGATACATGCCTACATCAGATCCACACACCCCCACCATTTCCACTTTTAGTAAGGCATCTTCAGGGCCAATCTCCGGTATATCAAAAGTCTGTAGGGACATCTTACCCGGAGCTTCCAAAACCATAGATCTAGTTTCCATGTTCGATCAATCCTTTCTTTGTTTCAAAAACATCAACATAGGGACATCTATTGTAAAACGACAAGATGTAACATGCATGTTTGCCGCTAAAACTTTGGACAGGCCTTACGTTGGTTATGTTCAATTCATCGCCAGCGGTTGCACTTACTCTGGATTTCCCTTTTTGTGTCCTGGCGGAATTACTATCACTAGCATCTTAACCCCTTTTTTCCCCAAAGCTTTTCCATAATGTTTTACCGAGCTGTCGAAACAGGCACAATCTCCCGCTCTAAGGATATATAGCTGGTCACCATAATGGAACTCCGTGGACCCCTCTAACACGAAGAGTAGTTCCTCACCTTCATGTTTAAATAAAATTGGCTTCCAGCTTGGATCCACGGGGCGGGTGAGTAAAAAGGCTTCTATCCCTTTATTCCTATATTCGTGAACGATCGATTCATAATGATATCCGAATAACGTTCCCGGACGGGCCATCACCAATCGCTCGTTCTTTCTAACGATCGAGATGATAGAGTCTTCCTTATTTTCATCTTCTCCGAAAACATCAGATATTTTTACATTAAGAGCAGTCGCAATAGTGAGAATGGTTGCAACAGGGGGCGCTTTCTTGCTGTTTTCGAGTCGTGATAAATATCCCTTGGTAAAGTCCGTTTTTTTAGCTAATTCTTCCAAGGTTAACCCCCGTAGTTCTCGGA
The DNA here is from genome assembly GCA_019313385.1 of Deltaproteobacteria bacterium. Classification (GTDB taxonomy): domain Bacteria; phylum Desulfobacterota; class Syntrophia; order Syntrophales; family UBA2210; genus UBA2210. Next base: position 18,213 of record JAFDBG010000014.1, read on the forward strand.
GACTCTTGATCTTCTTTCCTATCTTTTTTTCACGATCAATCATGAATTGCGTCTTTCTATGGTTAAGTCTTCCTATGGTTAAAATGGATAAAATAAAACATAACTCTTTAAATGTTTACTATTACAACCACATCGATAAACTCTTGTCAAGGAAAAACTGCGTAGCTGAAGAAAATAAATGTGTTGTGCTCATGGTGGATGTTTTCTAGGGTCTTTGCAGGGTATAACGCATTAGATTTAATATAATTAGTTAGTTAGAGTATATGCGGGGCGAATTGATTGAGTGACAAGTCGAGATTTGTTGGGCTGCATGCAGAGAGATGTGCCGAATTGTTCCTTGCTAACCATGATTGTTTGTGGTAAACGGATATGAAATTAAGTTTACTAGTACGTCGTTGTGGTTAATATCTTGAAGCGTTTCAATGTTTCCGAGGCCGAGTTTCAGAAAGGAGTTAGAATGAATATTCGTGAATTAATCGAAAATCGAGTAACCAGTGATCCTGACAAAATATACCTGTATTTTGAAGATCAGGAGATTACCTACGCAGAGTTCAATAGAAGCATCAACAGACTTTCCAACCAGTTGCTGAGCTGTGGAATTCAAAAAGGGGATCGTTTCGCAATTTACCTTCCTAATTGTCCCGAATATCTCTACACATGGTTCGCGCTGAACAAGATCGGAGCGTTAGAAGTGCCTATCAATGTAGCCCTCAAAGGGAATGAAGTTCATTATATTTTGGAGCATTCTGAGGCGAAGGGTATCATTCTGCATGCTGACTTTGTCTCTACAATTGATTCGATCCGTAGTGAATTACCTGAGTTGGTTAATCTCGTAGTGGTGGGAAGCACCGAAAAGATGAACGGGAAAACTACCTATAATGAGTTTATCGGGAATTCGTCACCGGAATCACCTCCGTCTGCCCGTATTACTGATAATGACCCAGCAGGAATGATGTATACCTCCGGTACAACGGGTCGCCCCAAGGGGGTGATGTTTTCTCACAAGGCTTGGAGGCTTACGGCAGAGGCCTATGTGTACACGGTAGGGATACGCCCTGACGACCGGGTTATGACCTCAAATCCTCTCTATCACATCAACGCACAGGCCTATTCTGTGTTGGGCAGCCTCACGGCAGGTGCAAGCCTAATATTAATTCCAAAATTCAGTCGGTCGAGAGTTATCGAGCAGACACGGCAATATGGTGCGACGATACTGGTGTTGGTTCAGGCATTAACCCCATGGGTTTGGAGCCGTCCTGTTATGGATACCGATGGGGACAATACTGTAAGGACTGTGATCGCAGGTAATTGGCCTCCGGAGATATATAAAAAGTTTGAGGAACGCTTTAATGTCACAAATCAGACCATATACAGTTCAACGGAATCGCCTATGGGACTCATGGGGCCACGTGGAGGGACAGTGCCGAGAAAGGTCGGGGGTATAGGAGTACCTTCCGAACATCCAGATCCTTCCGTCAAAAACGAATACAGAGTTGTTGATTCAAACGGTGCAGAGACTGAGCCGGGAGAGGTGGGAGAAATTATTATTCGAAATCCGGCATTGATGCTTGGCTATTATCGGGATCCCGAAAGAACGGCAGAAGTTATGAAAGATGGTTGGTTTCATACGGGGGACCAAGCCTATAGGGATGAAGAAAAATATTTCTTTTTCGTGGGCAGGACAAAGAATGTTATCCGAAGAAGGGGAGAGCTTGTATCACCAAACGAGATTGAGGGAGTTATCAATAGACATCCTAAGGTCCATGAATCAGCTGTCATTGGTGTTGAGTCGGGATTGGGCGCCGGCGAAGAAGAAATAAAGGCTTATATTCTTCTCAAGGAAGGGGAAACCGTTACACCGGATGAGGTTTTTTCTTGGTGTAGTGACAATCTAGGGGAGTTTAAGGTTCCTCGGTATCTTGAATTCAGGGATGAATTCCCTCGGAGCTCGATAGGCCGGATCCAGAAGAAGGAATTAAAAAAAGAGAAAGAAGACTTGACAAAGGGTTGCTTTGACCGTTTGAAGTTATAAAGATCGAATTGGGGGAATCTGATCTTCCCTCGAAAAAACGAACACACAGTTAAAGGAAAAAGGGGACAAGGAAAAAGGGGACAGATTTATTTCTCTGTTTTCCTTGGCCTTCCCCGACCTCGACATTTCACACACCTTTTTATCTTCTTTTCAATTTCATCAACAAATCGGGGGCTACCGGTCAATTTTCCCCGCTGGAGCGATTGCCGGATCAGTTCCCATTCTCCCGTAGGAATGGAGTCTCCCACCCACGTCATATATCGCTCAGCGCGTTTTTCCTCTCTGTCGGCTAGGTCAAGGTAGCAAGGATCGGCATCCAATCATCCCTCTTTACGAACACCAATTTTCGCGCCGTAACTGGATCATCGATAGTCGGCAGGATCCGCAACGATTCCGGCCCGCAAGGGATTTAGCTCCACATAACGGCAACAAGCCAGAAGATACTCGTCGGTACTGATCGGACTCGATTTGAAACGCCCCTCCCATAAGCTCCCCGTCCGCCTCTCAACCATATTCACATCCCTTGTCTGCCGCCCAGCCACCCTCTTCATGAGGTGGGCAAGACGACGTGCATCATGCCCTGGATCAATAATCAGGTGAACATGGTTTGTCATCAAGCAATAAGCATATACCCTGCAACCATAAGCTGTTCCCCATGGCCTAAGATTTTCAAGATAATACTGATAGTCCTCATCCGAAGCAAAAACGGTTTGTCTGTTATGACCTCGCTGGATTACATGATGTGGAAAATCGGCAACGACTATTCGTGACGTTCTTGGCATGCTGACTTGCTAACACAACAAGATGAAAGGACAATCAATCTGTCCCCTTATTACTAGAACCGATGACTGTATTTGTTTTTATTCCCTATTTCACCTGTATATTGATTCTTCAAATCAAATTAGCAGTTTACTGTCAGGAATTTAATCAGCAGGATTCACTAAAAAAGTTGACCTCCTAAAACAGCTCATCTATAGTTGCCTATTTGGAAATAGAGTTATATTCAATACGGTATAGCGAGGGAGTGTCGGAGATGCGTATCTACAGAAAGATTATCTGCTTATGTGTAATGCTCGGTGTGTTGTTCCCCTTATCCGCGGCGGGTGGTGAAGGCCCGGTGCTGCGTCTGGGGATTTTGCCCGTCATTGATACCCTGCCCATCATTGTTGCCAAGGAGCGTGGGTTGTTCAAGGAGGAGGGGGTGACGGTTGAGATCATCAACTTCAATAGCGCCCTTGAGCGGGACGCGGCTGTCAAGGGAAAGGCCCTCGACGGCTATTTTGGTGATCTGCTGAACACAATCCTTCTTAACGCAAGCGGTGAAGAATTGCGCGTCATTACTACTGTTTATCACACCCGCAAAGACCAGCGGATGTTTGCCCTTCTGGCATCACCTGACTCGGACATAAGTAGTCTGCGTCAGATCCATAATGTGTCTGTTGCCATTTCGAGGACATCGATTATTGAGTACTTCCTTGACAAAATTACAGATACGGAGGGCGTTCCGCGTGAGGCCGTACAGAAAATTGAAATCAGGCAAATCCCGATCCGGTATCAGATGCTTATGGATGATTCGGTAAAACTGGCATTGTTGCCCGAGCCTCTGGCGTCAAAGGCACTTTCCGAGGGGGCAAGGCTTGTTGCCGACGACAGAAAGCTTGACACGACGGCCACCATACTTGCCATGAAGGACTCATTCCTGATCCAAAACCCCGGCCTGTGCGAAAGCTTTTTGAAGGCGTACGCCCGAAGCGTGGAGATGATTAACGACAATCCCGAGGCATTCAAGGAAATACTGGTGCTCAAAACCCGCTTTCCCCCATCACTCAGGGAAACATATAAACTTCGTACTTTTCCAGATCCCAGGCTCCCGTCGGAAGAGGATGTAATGTCGGTGGTAAGATGGATGACGGCTAGAGGGCTTGTCCCCGTGGGCGTTAAGTATGACGACATGGTAGGGGAAGGGGAGGGCGAAGAGTAGATACCGTGATACATGTAGAATCTTTGCATAAGGAATTTGACAGCGGATCGTTACAAGTACTGAATGACGTTAATTTTTCCGTTGATGACGGAGAATCGATGGCCATTATTGGTCCGTCGGGGTGCGGTAAAACGACCCTCCTGTATATTCTGGCAGGCCTCACTGGACATGTGACGGGCACTGTCATGGTCGACGGCAATTCTCTGAAGGGTCCCTCGCGGGACACCGCCTTTATTCTCCAGGATTTCGGGCTTCTCCCATGGAAGACAGTCTGGCAGAACGTGTGTCTCGGTATGAAACTGCGCGGTGTTTCCAGGAAGGATCAACAGATCACCGCCGAGTCGCTCCTTGAGGGACTGGGTCTTGCGGGGCATCGCGGCTATTACCCTACGCGGTTGAGCGGCGGAGAAAAGCAGCGGGTTGCCATTGCGCGCGCCCTGGCGCTGAAACCAAAGATCCTTCTGATGGACGAACCTTTTTCGTCTCTCGATACATTCAGCAGGGAAAAACTTCAGAATACGCTGCTGGAAATACGGAAGTTAAACCAGCTTACCATGATAATAGTGACCCACAGTATCGAGGAAGCGGTTTTTCTCGGAAATAAAATCATGGTGATGAGCCAAAGGCCGGCCCAAGTGAAGGCCATTGTCGCGAACCCGAAGGCGGGACATCCGTCATATCGGAGTGAGGACACCTTCTTTGCGATGTGCCGTAAAATAAGGGAAATGATGGAAGAGACGTGAACTCAAAGCGAATGACCTTCAGCTATATCCTCTCTTTCGCCCTGGTTATCCTCGTGTGGAAAGTAGCCGCAATGGGTGTCTCGTCACCTGTTCTTCCGCCGCCGGAGGAAGCGCTACATGCCTTTGTGGCAAGCGCCTCTACTATGGTGTTTTGGAAGCATTTCGGCATCAGTGCCTACCGGGTAATTGTCAGCATACTGGTTGCCTGGTGCCTGGCATTTCCCGCGGGTATAATAATCGGGTACAGCAGACGTATTGACATGGTCCTTTCGCCCATGATTTTCATGACCTACCCAATACCCAAGGTTGTGTTGCTGCCGGTTATTCTCCTCTTATTCGGCCTGGGGGATTTTTCAAAGATTATCCTCATCGGGATTATCCTCTTTTTTCAGATCCTGGTTGCCACGCGGGACGGTGTTAAATCCATCGACGAAAAATATTACGATTCACTCCTTTCCATGGGTGCCACGGACTGGGACATCATAAGAGAAGTCGTCTTTCCGGCGGCACTGCCGCACAGTTTTACGGCGCTTCGCATCACGACGGGAACCGCTATTTCCGTGCTCTTTTTTGTGGAATCGTTTGCTACCACTTCGGGGTTGGGCTACATGATTATGGACTCGTGGGCCAGGGCGGCCTACACGGAGATCTTTGTCGGCATCATAGGAATGAGCATTCTGGGTCTTGCCCTGTATGAAACCTTTCGTTACCTTGAAAGGAAGGTTTGCCCATGGCGTGCAAACGAAGTGGATAAACAGGATGAAGAGTCAACTGCTACCAGCGTCACACATATTCTGTCACGGATCATCATCTACGCGCATATGATCAAGTTCAGCCACACCGTATTTGCATTGCCCTTCGCCCTGGCAAGCCTTGTTCTTGTCTGGCGCATCGCGCCGCTCGACAGCAATACCGTTTTCTGGGTTATTATGGCCATGGTTGGCTCTCGCTCCGCTGCCATGGGATTCAACAGGTATGCCGACGCTGCCATCGACAGTAAAAACGAACGTACGGCTGTTCGGGAACTGCCGGCGGGCACTATATCAAGGCATGATGTTGTCATCTTTATTGTCTTATCGTCCCTATTGTTCGTTGTATCGGCTGCAATGCTCTCCCTGCTGTGCTTTTGGCTCTCATTCCCGGTTCTGTTTATACTGTTCTTCTATTCCTACACGAAGCGCTTCACATGGCTGTCGCATATCATACTCGGCTTCGGAATCAGTCTGGTGCCGATGGCGGTATGGGTTGCAGTCGCGGGGACATTATCTTCCCGAATCGCGGTGTTGAGCCTGTTCCTTATGACTTACATCGCAGGGTTCGATATTCTCTATTCCTGCCAGGATATCGACTTCGACAGGCAAGAAAAACTTTACTCCATACCGGCCGTGTTCGGGATACAAAACGCGCTCCGGGCGTCGACCTTTCTGCATATTGTCAGCGTGCTTTTTCTTGCATCTCTGTACTGGATATTCGCGCTGCATCCGGTGTTTCTTGTATTTGTTGTTGTCATTGCCGTTCTTTTTTTCGTCGAACACAGACTGGTTAAACCGAATGATCTGACAAAAATCAACGTCGCATTTTACCACATCAATTCCATAATTTCAGTTCTCCTTTTTGTCGCCATACTCGCAGGAGAACTCTTACGGGGGGTATTATGAAACATCGCATTGTCATAGGGATTACAGGAGCATCAGGGAGCTTGTACGCGTCCAAATTGCTGCAAATGCTCTTCACAATACCGGGGGAACTCCATCTCGTTGCCTCGGACATGGGATGGAAGGTGCTTGCCCACGAGTTGCAGGCCAAGGGTGACAGTTTTAGTCAGTTTGTCCAATCACTCACAGATGATTCACCCCCTGCGACCACTATCACCATTCATGATGACCACGATTTTTTCGCTCCTGTGGCAAGCGGCTCATTCCGCACGTCTGGCATGGTAATCATTCCGTGTTCCATGAAGACCCTTTCGGCAGTAGCAACGGGATGCTCTGATGATCTCATATCGCGGGCAGCCGATGTTACATTGAAGGAAAGACGCCCCCTCGTACTGGTCACACGGGAGACACCGCTCAGCCTTATTCACCTGAAAAATATGTGTGCCGCTGCGGAAGCGGGCGCAACAATAATGCCTGCATCGCCGGGTTTTTACAATCGTCCTCTCTCGATTGATGCCATGGCAGAACATATGGCAGGACGGATACTCGATCAGTTAGGCATAGACATCCCCGGTATGGCGCGTTGGGGTGACTAACGAAGAGATCTGAAGCACAGACTCACTTATTCAACATTTGACATCTTCACATCTTTAAGGAAGACCCATTCATGAAAACCTGCTACAAAAATCTGGGAGAATTTATATCGCGTCTTGAAGAAGAAGGGGAGGTCATTCGCGTTACTTCCCCTGTATCATCCATCCTAGAGATCACGGAATTTGCCGACCGAATGGCAAAACGGCCGGGGGGCGGCAAGGCCCTCTTATTCGAGCAGGTAGAGGGCTCTCCCTTTCCTGTACTTATCAATGCCTTCGGAAGCACGCGGCGTATCAATCTCGCCCTGAGCAGCACAAGTCTGGACGCCCTTGCAGGCCGACTTGCTGAAATAATTGATCAGGCACCTCCCAAGTCGCTGGCCAAAAAATTACGACTCATCCCTAAGGCGTTGTCGTGGACCCGTTTTTTCCCTAGAGTCACCAAAGGTCCCGCACCGTGCCAAGAGGTCGTTTCTGTCGGAGACGAAGTCGATCTTTCGAAACTGCCGGTCCTGACCTGCTGGCCAAAGGACGGCGGACCGTTTGTCACGCTGCCCGTTGTCTTTACAAAAGGCCTCCATGACGGCAAGCGGAATGTAGGGATGTACCGCATGCAGATCTACGACCGGAACACCACCGGCATGCACTGGCATATTCACAAGGACGGTTCACATCAATACAACGAATATAAGAAGGCTGGCCGCCGCATGGAGGTGGCTGTTGCAATCGGTACCGACCCGGCCGTCACTTACGCCGCCACCGCCCCCATGCCCCGGGACGCTGATGAAATGATCCTTGCGGGGTTCATCAGACAGTCCCCGGTCAAGATGGTGAAAGGCGTTACCGTTGATATTGAGGTGCCGGCCGAGGCTGAATTCATCCTGGAAGGGTATGTCGATCCCGGGGAATTGCGCCGAGAAGGGCCCTTTGGCGATCATACAGGCTATTACTCGCTCGAAGACGATTACCCCGTATTTCATGTTACGGCGATCACACACAGAAAGGATCCCATTTACAGTGCCACCGTCGTAGGACGACCGCCCATGGAAGACTGTTACCTTGCCCTTGCCACGGAACGAATCTTCCTGCCGATGCTCAGGACAGTAATGAAGGAAATCATCGATTATCATATGCCGTGGGAAGGCGTATTTCACAACATTGTCGTCGTCGCGATTGAAAAGGAATACCCCCTTCAGGCCCGGAAGGTCACAAGCGGTCTGTGGGGAATGGGGCAGATGAGCTTCTCGAAAGCCCTCGTCATTATCGACGAGCCGGGGCTTTTGCAAAGCGGTCGGGAACTGATGAACCATATATTGGACACGATTGAACTGGAAAGTGATCTTACCGTTTCCAGCGGAATCTTGGATGTGCTGGATCACTCGGCGCCGCAGCCTCTTTTCGGGTCTAAGATAGCTATTGACGCGACAAAGCGCTTTCCCGGTGAAACGCAACGAAGCACAAAAATGGAGAGTGCTTCACTGGACGAATCCGTCCTCCTGAATATCTTACAGGATATGGATTCAGATTTCAGGACAGTAAAAAAGCTTTTTGGCGAAAGCCCGAACCCATTGATAGTCCTAACTGTTACAAAAGGAATGTCTAAGAACTCGGCATTTTTCATCGCCAAGATAATGGAGAAAGACAATCTCCTCTCTCAGGGCATATTTGTACTCTACGATGTTCATATTGATCTTTACGACAGCCCGCTTCTTCTGTGGAAAGCCTTCAACAATGTGGACCCTGCCAAGGACATCAGCGTTTCAAAGGGTGGCGCTGTCATCGATGCTACGAAAAAAGGCCTAGAGGACGGGCATAACCGCAAGTGGCCTGACGATCTGGCTATGTTACAGACCGTTAGAGATACAGTGAGCGAAAAAGCTTGCCAGCTTGGCCTTACTGATTTGTTGATCGATCCGTGACCATTTCGGTTTCAGTGGAAAAATAATCCCCGGGTCCATGTGTTGTTCACCACAGCAACCATCTATATCATGTAAAACAGCCCTTCAATCGCTCGCCGAGAAGAAGAAAATGGGGTGCGAAAGTTGAGTTTCTATTCATTGTAATGTATCAATTTTCAGTGACCCTCTTTCCTGCACCGCGTTTTCTCTGACATGTATCTCTGTCAGGTTGAATGATTCCTTAAGTATCTTTATATTCCGGTTTTTCATACCTCTCAGGTTCGACACATCTTTGGGGGCCACGGAAAACACAACATCCTTGTCCTTCAGGTCCGCCGATTTCAAAAGGTCCGATGCCATGTCCAGAAATATGGCTCCCTCCACGAGCGACCGGAATGCCGGGTGAAACGGGCCGGCAATAATATTATCGTCTGTTTCCATTTCCTTTGTTGTGTGAAGCCCCAGTCTTATAACCGGTATATTGGCTTGTTGAAACCTCAACAGGGCGTGTTTGCAGAGTTCAACGGCGTCGTCCAGTGTTGGCGGCTGATACTTACCCTCAAAATATGACTTTGCCAGGAGAGTATCTTTAAATACAATAGTCGGGTGAATTCTCACGGTATCAGGCCTGATACTGATGATCTCTTCCACGGTATATTCAAACCGCTCCCGTGTATCTCCGGGGAGACCGACCATCAAATGTACACCGGCTTCGATCCCAGCTCCTTTTAAAAGTCTTACCGCAGCTCTTACATCTTCCGACGAATGCCCCCTTCCTGAAAGAGAAAGCACTTCATCAACCATTGATTGCGCGCCCATTTCTACAGTGGAGACATCGTATCTCGTGAGAAGCTCAAGCCTGTCATCATCTATGTAATCGGGTCTTGTCGATATCCTTATGGATTTTATCATGCCCGCATTCACATAGGATTGCGCGATATTCAATAGTTCAATCTGATAGTCCCGGTCTATCCCGGTGAAATTTCCACCATAAAAGGCAATCTGATCGAATTTTCTCCCGCTGGTTTTCAGATGCCGGTCGCAGATATTCCGGATGGTATCCTCTGTAAGCCTGTCAGGATAGTTCCCGGCGGCTATCCTCTCATTGCAGAACACGCAACGGTTGGGACATCCCCTGTATATCACGAATATAGGGATTATCAGTGGTTTCATATTTCTTCCAGTTTCCGCAGCGCTTTTCCGGCCGCATCCTGTTCGGCATCCTTCCTGTTTTTCCCGGTCCCGATTGTTGAAACGATATCTCCGATGGATGCCTCTATCTTAAAAGTCTTGTCGTGATCCGGGCCGGACTCGCCTGTAATTCGATATTGGGGCACTAATCTGAATCTGCCTTGGCTGGCCTCCTGGAGGAGTGATTTATAGTCCAGGTATATCGGGCTTTCTATCCATTCATCGACAAGAGATTCGAATGTTACTCTTATAAACCGGAGCGCGCTTTCGTATCCCCCGTCAAGATAAATGGCGCCTATAATCGCTTCGACGGCATTTCCGAGGATGGAATCCTTGTTCCTTCCTCCGGAATTTTCCTCTCCCCGGCTGAGAAGCATGAAGTCGCCTATCCGGTATTCCCGTGCCAGTCCGGCCAGCGGCTGCTCGCTGACCATGGCGGCCCTTACCTTCGAGAGCTGTCCCTCGGCATAGTCGGGAAACCTTTTTATCAGTATGTCGCTCATGCATAGTTCCAAGACGGCATCTCCCAGAAATTCCAGCCTTTCGTTGTCTCTCCGCGCAGGACCAGAATTCTCGTTGGCATAAGAACTATGGGTAAGAGCCATGTCAAGCAGAGTGATTTCGCTGAATGTATAGCTCAACATCTCCGACAGGCTTTCAAGATTTTCAATCCGTTCTTCGTCCATCCGCTTCTATCCTTCCAACAACCTTTTCCTTGATCATATGGTCACCGGTGACCTGCACAATGTGATTTGCAAGAGACATGTCGCCTCCGGGGATAATTACCGGCACATAATTGTCTGAAAACCCCTTTATGTAACCCGTTTCTTTGTCTCTGCTTCCCTCTACCAGAACAGAGAGCCTCTTTCCTGTGAACCCGCTGTTAAATCCTATCCTCTTCCGGTTGCTGGTGTCCCGCAATACAGAGGCGCGTTCTTTACTGACCGATTTCATGACCTGATCAGGAAACGAGGAGGCCGCCGTTCCCGGGCGCTGAGAATAGGGGAAAATGTGAAGATAAGCAAGCCTCAGGCTCTCAATAAATTTGACAGTGTTCTGAAACTCTTTTTCCCCTTCACCAGGGAATCCGGTTATAACATCTGTACCTATGGCGATTTCCGGGATCGCTGCCTGCAGTTTTTCCACAAGGACGCTGAACAGGTCTGAATCGTAATGTCTCCGCATTAGCTTCAGGATAGTGTCGTCGCCGCTCTGAAGCGATATGTGAAGGTGCCGGCATATTATCTTTGAGTTTGTTATGTGATCGATCATATCATCCGATATTTCCGTTGGATTAATGGAACTTATGCGCAACCTCTCAAGTCCTGTATGATGCTCTATTTCCCTTAGTAGATTGAGAAGAGTGGTAGGGGAGGGGAGATCGTGTCCATATTCACCAAGGTGGATGCCGGTGAGGATAATTTCCCTGTAGCCGGCTTCGGTCAGGCCCTGTATCTGCCTGATTACATCTTCCTGCGGAAGGCTTCTGCTTCGTCCCCTCGCGTAAGGTATGATGCAGTAACTGCAGAACGCGTTGCACCCATCCTGTATCTTCAAATATGCCCGGGTCTGTTCGGGAAATCTCGTTACAGGCAGATCTGAGAATATCCTTTTCAGACCGATATCGCTGACATCAATCCGTTGTTTTTCATCTGTAATATTCTGTATAATCCCGGGAAGCTTCTCCTTCATCCCCGTTCCAGCGATCATACTTACACCGGGCAGCGCCGCGAGTTCCTGCGGGGCAGTCTGCGCGTAACATCCGGTTACGATAATCCGTGCGGAAGGGTTTGTCCTGTGCGCCCTTCTTACAAGTTGTCTCGACTGAAAATCCGTCTTCGCTGTAACCGTGCAGGTGTTTACTATATATACGTCAGCCGGGGAAGTGAAGGGAACGACAGAGATTCCTTCCGCCTCCAGTTTTTCGATAATGCCCGCCGATTCATAATGATTCACCTTGCAACCGAGTGTGGCCACTGCAACCTTAAGCATCGCGCAGCCTCCTCTCAATCCATCCTCCGCCCAGAAGATGGTCCCCCTGAAAAAAGACCGCCGCCTGCCCCGGAGCCACTGCCCTTTGCGGTGTCTCGAATCTGACACTCACCCGTTTGTCCGGCAGGAATGTGACCTCGGAATTGACGCCTCTGTGGCGGTATCTTATATGTGTCTTTGCGTGCAGTACATCCGGGCCGACGGGATCTCGAGATATCCAGGAACAGTTCGTCGCGATGAGACCGCGGGCCAACTGGTCTTCCTCTCTCCCCACGATTACTTCATTCCTTTTGGTGTCTATTTCCAGCACATAGTAGGGACGCTCGGAGGCGATATTTAATCCCTTTCTCTGTCCTATGGTCACCGAATGTGTCCCGTGGTGTCTTCCCACGATATTCCTTTTTCCATCCACTATATTGCCGGGCCGGGGGAGGGTGACCGGATAATTCTCAAGGAAATTTCTGTAATTGTCATCCGGTATAAAACAGATCTCCTGGCTCTCCTTTCTTGGAGGCAGGCCGAGGCCGCATGCCATCTTTCTTATCTCTGTCTTTGTCCTGTCACCGTTGGGGAATATCAGGTGCCCCAACTCTTCCTGGCCAAGCTGGAAGAGAAAATAGGACTGGTCCTTGCCTTTGTCGACACCCTTGAGAAGCCGGAAACCATCTTCCCCCCCGCTGTCTTCAACGCGGGCGTAATGGCCGGTCGCGATGTGGCCGAGCCCCCTTTTTCGCGCCTCTTCCAGGAGATATCTGAATTTTATCTTCTTATTGCACACAATGCATGGATTCGGAGTCCTGCCCGCCAGATACTCTCCGGCGAAATAATCCACGACATTTTCCCTGAATGACGATGTGATATCCAGCCTGTGGAGCGGAAAGCCCAGTCTGTCCGCGACGGCTGCCGCGCCCGCCTCATTGCCTCCGGGGAACCCGTTTTGTATGTACAGCCCTTCGACGTGGTATCCCCGCTCTCTCAGAATTGCCGCGGCCACGGCGCTGTCAACGCCGCCGCTTATGCCTACAAACACGCTTTTTGTCAAACCCTTGAGGTCCTCTCAACCATCTGAAGTAATTATTATTTTATCACCGGCACAAGATATCCTATTTATTGAATAATATCAAGCGGAAGTAATGGCGGTATCCTGCCAATGTAAGAAATTATGTATTGAATCACAGGCGAGATTAGGGTAGACAAACCACTGAGGACAGGCAGAGCCTGAAATTGTTATGGGTGCACTGGGTGCTGTGAGGAAAACATGCAGGTTATGATCAAAAAAAGGGTGACGGCATGATCTATATGCAGTGTACCGATCCTGATGTCAGGGTGGAGGAAGACTACGTTGTGGTTTCCGACGGCGTTGCGCTCAGGACGATTGATTTTATGCCCCCGTGTGACGCCCCTGAAAGGCCGGTGGTTGTCTTTGTCGCCGGCTGGATCTCGCTCATAGACGGCTGGAAGAATGTGTTGAAAAAGCTCACTCCCTGTTACAGGACACTGTATGTGGAGACCAGAGAGAAGGTCAGCGCCAGGCTTCCGGAGCGGGCGCGTGTAGATTTTTCCATGCCCCGCATGAGCCGGGATATCGGAGAGATCCTTGAGTGTAAGGTCGCGCCGGGAAAGAGATTTTGTTTTGCAGGCAGCTCTCTGGGGTCAACTGTTATACTGGATTACCTGAGCATGGGATTGAGGCAGCCGGAACAGTCTTTTATAATAGCTCCCATATGCGAACTTGTCTATCCCTTCTGGCTTCCCCTGTTGCTCAGGCCGTTGCCGCCGTCGCTGTATCCCGCGATTAAGTCACCCCTGAAGTGGTATCTGCGCAATATCAGGCTGAATAAACACAAAGAGCCGGAACAGGTAAAGAAGTACGAAGGCACACTGGATGCCGCCGAGCCTAAGAGGTTAAAGGCGAACGCGTTCGCGATAAAGGACTACAGCTTGTGGGATAAGCTTCCGGACGTCCGGTCTCCGGTGCTGATAGTCGGCGCGCAGAGCGATGCCCTGCATGGGCTGGATGTTATGAACAGGATGGTTTCTCTTATGCCGGATGCGGATATGGAAATGATGTCCAGCAACAGAGAAACACACAGTGAGAAGATGGGGAAATTAATCGTTGATCGGATAACCGGTCTGGAAAATATGAAAGGGTGATATATGGCTTCAGATGTTAGTGAAATTACGATAAATTATGAGGAAGACGGCATTATTATAGTCAAAGAGCTGGACAAGGTGATCCTGTCAAAGGGCGCGTGGTCGACAATTATATTCAGATATCAGGATTGGAACCGGACGAAGGGTGAGTACGGACCGGAACGTTTTACTATCCGTCGGTACCGCAAATTGAATGATGAATACCGTCAGCAGAGCAAGTTCAATATTTCGAGTGCGGATCAGGCCCTGAAGATTATAAATGCGCTTCAGAAATGGATTGAGGTATAAGGGGCGTATATGCTAAATTCGACCCGCTTAAATACTGTGAAGTTCAGGAGGCTGTAATTGTGGACAATCTTATCAATTATCTGTCGGCTCATCCGTTGGCCCTTATTATATTTGCCGCCGTTGCTCTTTTGCTGATCTACTTCATCTTCAAGGGATTGCTTAAATTGATGTTGATAACGGGTTTGGTGCTTATCGCTCTTTTGGGATATTATTATTACACGGCGCCTGACAAATTTCCCGGAAATGTAAGGGAAATGGCTGAACGGGTTGGAGATCATGGCGAGGGTATGATGGAGGCGGGAAAGAACATCATAGATAAGGGGAAAATCCTGGCCGATAAGGTTGGAGAATCGGTTAAAAAGGAGAAAGACGTTGTAGCGGATTAATTTATGAGGAGCATCTTCCGATTACCAGAAGGATTGCAGGGGTCAAGTGATCGGATCCTCTTCTCTAACTGATTTGGAGAAGAATCATTTATAGGAGGTTGATTTCCATTGCTCTCGCGGGGCAGGCCTTGACGCACAATCCACAGCCGTTGCACTTTTCAGTATCAAACATAACTTTCATGGTTTTCTTGTCAATATACAGGGCGCTGGGTGAGCAGAATGCCAGGCAGGCCCCGCAGTGCACGCATTTGTCGACATTCTGGGTAACGCTTTTGGAAAGCGGATCAACAGTCAGACCCAGATCCTTGAGGTAGCGGATGGCCCGGTCAAAGTCGTTCTTCTTGCCGGTAAGATCAAGTACCATCAGCCCTTCTCTCCGCGGCGAGACTCTTGCACTCATTATGTTGAAAGCAAGATTAAAATCTTTTACAAGGCTGTATACCACTGGTTTATCTACGATATCCGCCTTGTAACGAATAACTATTTTCTTTGAATACATACTGCACGAGCCTCCGGGCACCCGATTATCCTAATTCCATAAAAGAGTCAAGATCCTAATCGGCGAGCAGGTTGTCCCAGTCAAAGGATGTAAAAGTTTCACTGAGAGGGTGATCATCATCCACGATGTGGTGACTCAGGTTTTGAAAATTTTTTGAGGCGATCTCGCGGACCGGTTTCAGGGGCACAACATCATCCCGGGTGCCGTGATAAAGTATAACAGGCAACTCGATTTTCCGGTTCAGATAGGGTTTGAATTCTTCCAGGTTTATGGCCGGAGCCAACAGAATGAGCCGCTTGACTCGATGCTCATTGTCACAGGCGTACATGGCTGCCATCAGTCCTCCATAGCTGGAACCGACCAGCACAATGTCCTTTTTGTCTGAAAGTATCCCGCGGAGTCTGGTCATTCTGTTTTCCAGGCTTCCCGGATAATCTTCTATAATCATATCGGGATACCTTTTTCTGAAGAAGACTCCCTTGGTTCCCTGACTGCTGCTTTCAAGACCATGTATAAAGACCCTGATTGTACCCATATTGCTATTATCTCCTTTTGTCTTTTCGCTATGCCTCGATTTATACTATTCAAATGAAGATTTTGCAAGGATCAGACGTGACAGAATCTGTCGCGCGTATGAGAATCAACCGGCATATTTTCGGCAAAGATATTGATTTGATGCCGCCTTTTGTGCTACAAGGCTTCCGAATAGAAAAGGGGTGTTTACAATGGTTGCGGTGACTCCGTTCAGGGCTGTGAGGCCGGCAAAAAAACATGTGAAGGATGTTGCATCTTATCCCTATGATGTAATTGATTCACGAGAGGCGAGGATAGTGACACGCAAGAACGCAAAGAGCTTTTTGCGCATCGTGAAATCTGAGGTGGATTTCACGGATGATGGTGTTGGTTTTGATAGAGTGTATGAAAAGGCAAGGGAAAACCTGTACGATTTTCTGCAGAGGGATATCCTGTTCCAGGATGATAGAGAGTTCTTTTATATCTACAGACAGAAGATGGATGACCATGTCCAGTACGGAATTGTTGCCTGTGTCGATGTGGCCGATTATGAGTCGGGGCTTATCAAGAAGCATGAATTAACGAGGAAAGACAAGGAACTCGACAGGACAAACCATATAAGCAGTGTAAACGCGCAGACTGGCCCTGTATTTCTGACATATAGGGCTTCGAAGGTTATCGATATGACAGTTAAAGAAATCGTCAGAGGTAATCCTGAATATGACTTTACAGCCGATGATGGAATATCCCATAGCGTCTGGGTCGTGGATAATAACAACCTGATTGAAAGGATAAAAAAGGAATTCGGGAAACTGGGTTCGCTGTATATAGCCGACGGTCACCATAGGGCGGCCTCGGCAGCTGCGGTTGCCAGAAGGCGCCGGGAAGAGAACGAAGAGCACAGTGGGAGAGAAGAATATAACCGCGTAATGGTTGTGATGTACCCTCATAATCAGCTTAACGTTATGGATTACAACAGAGTGGTCAGAGACCTGGGAGGGCTTGATGAAGGGCAATTCATCAGGAAGGTGCAGGAACGATTTATCCTGTCGGACGATTTCAGGGAGAGATCGCCACAGAACCAAGGCGAATTCGGAATGTATATGAATGGTGTGTGGCGCAGGCTACAGGCAAAGGAAGTGGACATGAGTGAGGATGACCCTGTCGGGATGCTGGATGTGTCTATACTACAGGACAGACTGTTACGACCGGTTCTGGGCATTGATGATCCGAGGACTGATGACAGGATACTCTTTGTGGGCGGCATAAGGGGAATGGATGAACTGGAAAGGCTTGTGGATTCAGGTGAATATGCGGTGGCCTTTTCCATGTGTCCTATGACTATGGATCAGCTTATGGAGATCGCGGATATGGGCAAAATAATGCCGCCTAAATCCACATGGTTTGAGCCAAAACCCCGCAGCGGGATATTTGTTCATCTGCTGAATTAACCGTTATGCGAGAGTCATGCGTGACTTGAACCCTGAAACGGAAGGAATACCGAGAGTGAATGATGGTCCGGGATCATAGATACCTGGTAGTTCTGGTTGCGGTAGCGGTTTTATTCGCAGCTGTGCCGTTCCTGTACGCGGATATCTATACGTATGTTGATAAAGACGGCACTATCTGTTTTACAAATCTTTTACCTCCGACACCCAGATATCAGGTAATTATAAAGGCAAGAAAGAGATTCTCCAGGTCGCGTTCGGCAGACAGATATGACGAACATATCAGGGAGGCGTCCAGGATGCATGGTGTTTCCTTTCCGCTGCTAAAGGCCATAATGAAGGCGGAATCAGATTTTAACCCGAAAGCTGTATCAAAAAAGGGGGCAAAGGGGCTCATGCAGCTAATGCCCTCCAATTTTAATGCTCTCGGGATAAAAGACCCCTTTAATCCTGAAGAGAGCATTATGGGAGGAGCTCTCTATCTCAAGCAGTTGTTGAATCGTTTCAACGGCAAGATTCAGCTGGCGCTTGCTGCTTATAATGCCGGTCCCGACAGCGTTGACCGCTCCAGCGGAATTCCTCCGATAAGGGAGACAGAGAATTACGTAAACAAGGTTATGAAGTATTACAAGATATTCCTGGAGGGATAGACGCCGCCGGAATGTCAGTACTCCTTTGTACTTTTCTTGCCTTTCACTTGAACCCTCTATAATCACACCTGATTAATTGTCGATAACGCGCTTATTTTACTTTAATTAACTACAAATAATCGGGAAGTGATTCAATAGGTTAAAGCTCGGGGGACGTCTCCCTCAGTCTGCGCATCTCTCCTTTTATCCAGAAAAATATTATAGAGAACGATATAACATTTGAGACGGGTTGCGCCATCCACACTCCGTCCAGTCCGAAGTAAAGGGGCATTATGTAAATCAGAGGCACCACAAACAGAAACTGGTGGCCGACTAACAATATCATGGTGGTTAGTCCTTTGCCCATGCCAAGCAGAATATTAATCCACACGACTATTGGCCCTACGAGTACCTGTGTGGCGATATATATTCTCAGTCCAGGAACGGCGATGGCAAGAAGTTCCGGATCGCTCGTAAAGGCCGCCAGCAATGGGCGGGCAAATATTTCAATAAGGAGAAAACTTATCCCCCCTATAAGCACTGAAAATTTAGTGGTCACACTTGCTATCTCTTTGATGCGGGCGTAATTGCGTGCCCCGTAATTAAAGCCTGTCATGGGCATTACACCCTGCCCTATCCCGAAGAGTACCATCATAAGTAACCCGTTTATCCGGAATCCAAGTCCCAGTGTGGCAATCGCCAGATAACCGAAATCTCCCAGCTTATGGTTATAGATTACAAGCACAGCGCTCATCGCGATATTGGTGATAAAAGATGGAAAACCTACATGGTAGATGGGTATTATAATAGACCATCTCGGGATGATATCTTTAAACCTTACATGATACCCGGAGCGGCGTGAGAAAAGAAAGTATACGGAAAGAAAAAAGGTTGAGAACTGGGCTATTACAGTCGCTATGGCCGCTCCCCTGATTCCCATTTCCGGAAAGGGCCCCCATCCGAAAATAAGAAAAGGGTCGAGGATCGCGTTCAATAGTGACGATGTTATGATGACAAACATGGGTACATTCGGATTACCCTCCGCACGGAAGAGATAATCCGACATCATCATAAAAAACAGAAAGGGTGTGCCGAATACAACAATCTCCAGATACCTTTTGGAGAGAGGAAGTATATTTTCCGTGGCGCCGAAGAATTTCAGCACCGGCTCACAGAAGATGGTGCATGAAAGAATGATTATTATTCCGAAGAATGCGGAGAGAAAGATAATCTGTCCCGCTGTCCGGTTAGCCTTTAAATTGTCCTCCGCGCCGAACATGCGTGAGGCAAAGGAACCCGCACCCACACCTGTCCCGACTCCTATACCTCCAAGCAGCATCTGGATGGGGAAACAGATGGTAAGCGCTGCGATGGCCTCCGGGCTGATCCTGGCTATCCAGAATGTGTCCACCACGTTGTACATCGCCATGACAAGCATTGCCACCACCGACGGCAGACTCATTTTGAGGAGCAGAGAGACAATCGGATCTTTTCCCAGATCGAGCAGATTTTTTTCTTTATTTGTCCTCATATATCAGTGTAGGTTATGTGGCATTGGTATATTAATCTAAAATACGCGTTCGTAATACATTAAAAAAAGTGATTCGTAAACAAATGAAAAGGGAAGGGTACAATCTTATAGTTATACTGGGACCCACCGCGTCCGGTAAGACGAGAGTCGCCGCCAGACTCGCGAGGGACCTCGGCTCAGAAGTCATCTCCGCCGATTCACGTCAGGTTTACAGGGGGATGGATCTGGGAACGGGCAAGGATATCTCGGAATTTCTGGTGGATGGTGTGGAGATTCCATATCACCTGATAGATATCGTTGATGCCGGTTATGAGTTCAATCTCTTTGAGTATCAGAAGATGTTTTATCGCTGTTTTTCAGAGATTTCCGAACGTGGGACTATCCCTGTTATGGCAGGCGGAACAGGACTCTATCTGGAGGCGGTAGTCAAAGGTTACCGCATGCTTGAGGTTCCGGAAGATCCTGCTCTGCGCGGGGAACTCCAGAAAATGGATATGGATGCCATGAGGGAACGTCTCTTTAAAAGCAACTCCGCTTTGCACAATACGACAGATACACAGGACAGGAACCGTCTTGTCCGTGCTATCGAGATTGCTGAACACTCAAAAATGCATGAATTTGTTGAAGAAGTGGAGCATCCCTTAATCAATCCCTTTATCATCGGTATTCGCTGGGAAAGGAGTGTTCTTCGTGACAGGATTACAGCGCGCCTGAAAAGGCGTATCGATATGGGAATGATCGAAGAAGTCAAAAACCTCCATGATCAGGGAGTGAGCTGGGAAAGGCTGGACTCTTTCGGCTTGGAGTACCGTTATGCGAGCCGTTATCTTCAGGGAAAGATGGATTTTGATGAGATGTTCAAACAGTTGAACACTCGAATACACCAATTCTCCAAGAGACAGATGACATGGTTCAGGCGTATGGAGAGGCGGGGAATTGTCATTCACTGGATGGATAATGCCGATTATGATTCGATCAAACGGCTGGTTAGGGAACAGGTTGGATGACTATCCCCGGAAACATTGAGAAATATCTGGCGAATTACTCCGTCGGGAACAGATGGAACATCATTTCGGAATCTTTTGATGGAATTGATAATGTTGTGGTGATTCCCGCTCTTGCCGAATCGGGTCATATTTTCAAGACCCTTGCCAGTCTTTCCGAAAATCCGCGGACCGAGCTTTCACGTACGCTGGTTGTCTGCGTAATAAACAACGGGGACGTGGACAATGTGCCGGCGGATGAATTTGCCGACAATCAGTACACACTTAAGGTGCTGGGTAACAGGGAACAGTCGCCGGTGTTATTTAACAGTGTCAGGCAGAGCGGTTTGCGAATCGCGTATGTCGACGCCTCTTCGCCCGGGCTGGAAATGCCGGGTAAAACCGCAGGTGTAGGGTTTGCGAGAAAGATCGGCCTGGATCTCGCGCTGGGTATATTCAACTACGAAAAGGATTGTCCAAAACTTCTCTTCTCCCTGGATGCCGACACGCTGGTGGAACATAATTATCTCTCTGCCGTTCGGGACTCATTTGAAAAGGAAGAAACCATCGCGTCTGTAATTGCCTTCGCGCACCAGGACGCGGACTCTGCTGATGAACAGGCCGCTATCTGCTGTTACGAGATATTTCTCCGCTATTATGTTCTCGGTCTGCGCTGGGCCGAATCACCCTATGCCTTTCATTCCATAGGTTCCACCATGGTATGCACTGCGGAGGGATACGCGACTGTAAGGGGCATGAATAAAAGGAGGGCAGGGGAGGACTTCTATTTTCTTGACAAGCTTTCGAAGATCGGCAGGATGGGAAGGATAACCTCCACTACGGTTCGCCCCTCTTCGAGACCGTCCAGCCGTGTTCCATTTGGCACGGGCAAGAGGATCATCAGTTTTGCCGAAGGAGAGGGAAATTATTACAGTCTGTACAACCCTCGATCCTTTGCGGTGTTGAAGGAATGGCTCGAATATATGTTATCCGGCATCGACATGGATCCAGAGACCATACTGGCTCGTGCCGGGGATATGCACCCATCTCTACAGGTGTTCCTGCGTGAGCGCCGCTTAGGCGAGGTGTGGCCTCGGCTCGTGGCGAACAGCGGCGATCGCGCCCATCTGTCTAGTCATTTTTCCCGGTGGTTCGACGGGTTCGAGACCTTCAAGCTGATTCGTCACCTGACAAATAACGGCTTCCCACCGGTAGATATGTTTGACGCCCTGAGGCAGCTCATGGAGGTGATGGGAAAGGAACTTCCGGTTGAAATTAACCCTGGCTCCTTACCACCGTTACAGGACCAGATGGAGATACTTGATTACCTCAGAGGCATTGACCGGTAAGGGCACCTTTTCCCAATCAGGCAGGCTATCGTTTTAGCTTCTCCTTGAGTTCCATTATTCTACTGTAAGATTCATCTATCCTTTTGTTTTTTATCTCCCCATCGGCCACAAGCTTCTTTATTACGTCGATGGCCCGCGCGGCAATGTTCTCATCAAATATGGAATTGTTTGCGAAGACAAGTATGTCGCAACCGGCGCCGATTGCCATCTTGATTGCTATTTCGAGTCCGTAAAAGGAACGTATTGCATTCATCTGCATGTCATCGGAAACAACTACGCCATTGAATCCCATATCATCCCTCAGTATTTTGCCGATTATTCTGTGAGAAAGGGTTGCCGGCCAGAGGGGATCAAGCCTGGCGTTAAAAATGTGGGCTGTCATTACCATATCGCAGCCCCCTGATTGGATAATGGCCCCAAATGGTTTTAATTCATCTGGCGACCAGCTTTCAGTCACATCTACGAATCCCTTGTGGGAATCAGCCGTGGAGCTTCCATGTCCCGGAAAGTGTTTGATCGCCGAGAGAATACCGTGGGTGTGGAATGCATCAATGGTTACCATTGAGCGCCTGATTACCACCTCCGGATCAGCCGAAAAACTTCTTTCCATTCTCCCTATCACCGGATTATCCGGGTTTATATTTAGATCGACAACGGGTGCAAAGTTCAGGTTTATGCCGAGACCGGCGAGAGTATCTGCCGTTCTCTCAGCGTATTTTTTCGTGACTTCGGGGTCATCGATCCCCCCGAGATATCCCTCCGAAACAGTTGGCGGAAAACCGAATTTCTCCTTGAGTCTGTTCACTTTTCCGCCTTCCTGATCGATTGCGATAAAAAGAGGGATAGAAGATACTCCCTGCAAAGTGCTTACAAGGAATCTTACCTGACCAGGAGATTCGATATTTCTTACCGGTGACTGGGAGGGCACATCATAATCAAAGAGGATAACGCCCCCTATTTTCATCTTTTTTATATCGGCTATCACCGGGCTCTTGTCATTGACTGTAAGCCCACGAAAACCAATCATAATCATCTGGCCTATTTTTACATCGAGTGGTTCATTTTCACCAACTGCATCTCCCGAGAAAGAAAGGGATGGTGTCGCAAGGATGCATACACATACAATAAAGGCGAAGAGATAAATTTTTTGAAAATTCCCAGGCCGGCATAATGAAGCTTTTTTATATACGTCCATTCAAAGATTCCTCTAAAATTTTATTAAGCGTCCACGGATGGAAGATCATGATGCCAGAAAAAAGGATTTAGAAAAATGAAAAGCCCCACTCGAAGGCGGGGCCTTTCACATTATCTTGTTCCCCCGTTATAATAAATCGGAGAGAATCTCTAAATCTAATACCATGATATGGTTATACGCAATTTCCAAAGTGATTTTGTATATATTTCTGATTAGTTAATTTCTACTTTACCGGACCTAGGGGTAATATGGTTTTTCCGTACATCTCATTCCACACCTGTGCCATGGCGGCGTAAATTGCCGAGAATCCGCAGAAGATTCCCTCATAGCCCGCAATATGTTTCACAGTTACACTTCCCGACGCGTCGCCCCAGGCCAGGAGGAAAAACAGCAAGGCCAGTGTAAAGAACACAACCTGAAGGGCTCTGTTTGCCTTTAACGTGCCAATAAACATGAAGAAGGTAAAGAGTCCCCACATGAAGAGATACGCTGCCATCGAGCCGCTCGTCGGACCGGTCCACCACCCAAACTTCGGCATCAGTACCAGAAAAACCAGACTGAGCCAGAAAAAACCAAAGGAAGTAAATGCCGTTGTGCCAAAGGTATTATTTTTCTTCCACTCCATAATGCCCGCGATTACCTGTGCCAGACCTCCGTAAAATATCCCCATTGCCAGTATCATCGAATCCATAGGGAAGAAACCCGCGTTATGAATATTCAAAAGCACGGTTGTCATTCCGAAGGCCATAAGCCCCAGAGGCGCCGGATTCGCTGTTGTATCCTGTATCGTTACCAATTCTTTTCCCATAAACTTCTTTCTCCTTAAATTTTATTCACATAATAAAAAACATGAGACCTCAATCAGGAAATCGCGTATAACCATTGCGTCTGCCATGCATATATTTTGATACTATGTGTAAATCCACCGGAAATCATCTACACTGGTTGCAATGAAAGGTCAAGCTGAAGTTCCCCCAAAGTGATGAACACGCCGAAAAATTAGAGATAAAGGAAGAAGGCCTTGGGGGTGTGCAGTGGAAAATAAGAAAGAACGAAGGGGTTTTGATAAAGATTTCAAGAGAGAAGTAGCCCGTTTAGTTACAGAGAGAGCGGAACGTGTCAATGAAAATGAGACACCTCCATCAATAATTTAAACTATCACCGAATCACTTTCATTCGGTGACGGTTTGTTAATCCAGACAGCATTTGGTAATGCCATTGGTGTTCTGGATGTTTTTCAAAGGCCATTTTCAATATCTTTTCACGCTCTTTGATAATTTGTTCAGCCCGTCCGTAGTGGACATCTTCCGGTGTCAGATAACCAATACCGGAATGATAATGCATTGTGTTATACCAATGGAAAAAGTCCAGACAAAAGGATCTTGAATCTTCAATACAACCAAACCTTTCCGGAAAATCAGGTCGGTACTTCATTGTCTTGAACTGCGATTCTGAATAGGGGTTGTCATTGCTGACAATGATCAGCTGATCCCGTTGAATGCCCTGTTTTTCACAACTCTGTTCGATCAGTTTTTTAGCCAGAGCTGATTTTTCCCGGTGGGCTACCATCCAGCCGACCACATAGCGACTGAAGATATCAAGGATGACGTAGAGATAATAATATGTCCACTTTACCGGTCCTCTGAGTTTCGTTATATCCCAAGACCACACCTGATTGGGCGCTGTTGCTAAAATCTCCGGTTTCGTATAGCTGGGATGCCTTAGCTGATTTCTTCGTTCCCTTACTTCTTGATTCTCTTCCAGGATGCGGTACATGGTCCTTACAGAGCAAAGATAGGATCCGCCATCAAGTAATGCGGCATAGACCTCTTGAGGCGCCTGATCGACAAATCGCTCTTCACGTAATGTGCTCAGGACATCTTTTCGTTCGTGATATGTCAGCGCCAACGGTGGCGCCGGACGGCAATTATCCTTCATGGGATGTTCGCCTCTGTAACGCCATCGGTAAAAGCTGGCTCTTGGAATAACCAGGGCATTACAGGCATCCTTGACACCAACATCTTTTGCTAATGATCCTGCTGTATTCATGAGTTCATCTCTCCGTTTTCTGTGAGGGGTATCTGCAGGATCTCGGATATTTTTTTTTGAACGTCTATAATGGTCTCTGCCTGCCGGAGCTTTTTCTGCAACTTTTGATTTTCTCGCTCAAGTTCGGCAATACGACGGGCTGATGGATCGGGTCTTTTAGCTTTTGGCCCTCTCTTCCGGGGCGACAGGGCTTCCAGTGTCCCTTTCTCCATCTGACGTCGCCATGTAATGAGGTTGGACGAATAAAGTCCTTCTCTGCGTAACAGGGAACCGAACTGACCCCTTTCAGCACAGGACTCCGCTTCCTTGAGGATACGAAGTTTGTACTCTGCCGTGAATCTTCGACGAACTGCTCTCTCGCGTACCTCGGGATCCGGCACAGCTCTGATACCCTGGATGTTTTTTGTTTCTTTGATGGAGGAAATTCCAGTCGGCCTACGGCCTCCTTCCATTTCCTCCATCTTTCTGATAACATGAGGCTCTATTGATTCTTTCTCTAACATTTAGCTTCCTCCTTCCCCGCCCTCTATATATACTCTAAATTATGGGTTGGGAAGTGTCTCACTTATATTGGCACAGAGGG
>JAFDBG010000070.1 GCA_019313385.1 Deltaproteobacteria bacterium
TTCATTATCATGATAGATTGTTTTCGTGGCAGTCGACGCCTGTATTATTCTTACCTCTTCACTGTTTTCGTCAGCGACAATTTCCTTCAGCTCCATACTTTTATTGGAGCATCTCAATATCTGTTCCGAAACCTTCTTAAAAACCGGTGCGGCAGCAGCTCCCCCCCATCTATGAGTCTCCGGTTCATCCAGAGTGACAAGGATTACCATCTGGGGGTCTTCGGCAGGGAAAAACCCGATGAAAGAGGCCTCCACTTTTTTGGCAGAGTAACGTCCCAGATCGAAATCGAACTTCTGGGATGTGCCGGTTTTGCCCGCCACAGAAAGGTTGACTATGCGGGCATTCCCCCCGGTTCCCCCTTCCACCACATCGGTAAGGATGTGCGTAATTCTATGTGAGGTCTCAGGAGATATAACCCGCCTTACCGCTACAGGTTCAAATTCTTTCACCACGCTGCCATTTTTATCAACCATACAGCGAACGACATGCGGCTTCATCATTACGCCGTCGTTTGCTATGGCGGACATCGCCGTAACTAATTGTATTGCTGTAACCGAAACACCCTGGCCAAAGGCTATCGTCGCGAAATCAACATCACTCCAGTCCTTCGAATCTCTCAGGATACCACTTGATTCACCGGGAAGATCAACACCTGTCTTTGAACCGAATCCAAACTTTGTAATATAATGGTAGGACTTCTCCTTTCCAAGCCTCTCCGCGATTTTAATCGAACCTATATTGCTGGAATGTTTAATAATATCCGGCAAGCTAAGCTCCTGAAATTTTTCATTCTGTGCATCATGGATAACCCTGTTTCCCACCGCGTAAGACCCGTTTTCACAGTCAAACATATCCGTTTCCGTGACAAGGCCTTCCTCAAGAGCGGCGGCGGCCACAAAGGGTTTAAAAACGGAACCTGGATCAAAACAATCGGTAACCGCCCTGTTTCTCCTGGCATCCGCGGGATACATGGAAAAGGCATTGGGATTGAACAGGGGTCCATTGGCCATCGCCAGTACTTCTCCTGTCCGGGGATCCATAACGATAACGGTTCCCCCTTTCGCGCCGGTACGTTCAATAGCCTCTCTTAACTGAGATTCAACAATATATTGAATCTTACTGTCGATAGTCAGGAAAAGACTGCAACTCCTGTCATTCACTGCACTGCCCGAATCATCACTCAAATAGATTTTGTGTCCCCTGGCATCTCTCCCCCACACCACCTTTTTTGGAACACCCTTCAGATATTCGTCGTATTTCGATTCCAGGCCATCCAGGCCGGTGGAATCCAGCCCGGCAAATCCGAGAAGGTGGCAGGCCATTTCCCTGTGAGGATAGAATCTCCTGGGTTCCTGCACCAAGTGAACACCCTTCAATTTCAAGGTACGTATCCGCTCCGCCCTGACCGGAGAAATCTGCCGGGCAACCCAGCGGAAACTCCCCTGGTTTGAAAGCGCCCCGGCAATCTTTTGCCTCTTTACACCCAATATTGACGAAAGTTTCGACGAAACCTTCCTGCGATCTTCGATACTCGAAGGATCCACGTAAACGGAATCCGCCATTATGGTAGCCGCGAGCTTCTGCCCGTTTCTGTCAAAGATGAATCTTCTTTCCGGATTCAGCGTCAGACTCTTTTTGTGCTGCCTGTCGGCAAGCTTCCCCAGCGTTTCTCCAGAGACAACCTGAAGTTGAAACGCTCTCGACGCCAGCGCTACGTACAGCACAAAAAAGAGAACCAATATTGACACTACCCTGAATCTCAGCCATTTCCCCGATTTTACAGTCATTTTAAGAAAATCACCTGATCCCTTTCCGGATAGCGCATCCCGAGTTTAGTCCTGGCGATGGACTCTATCCTGCGCGGAGATTTCAATGTCGCGATCTCAACCTTCAATTTCCTGTTTTCCTCCAAAAAACTGTCTCTGTGGTGCATCTCTTCGGCTATCCGATAATCGATCTTTGTAATACTTATTCGAAACCACACATAGACAAGCGTGATCGCCATAAACATGAGTGCTATAAAGATAATGCGAGAAACCTTCAAACCCCCTTTTTTTCTACCAACCGCCAACATTCTCAGATCCTTACTGCCGTTCTCAGCCTGGCGCTTCTTGCCCTCGGATTAAACGCTATCTCGGCCTCTCCCGGCATAACAGGTTTTCTGGTCAACACCTTCAGCTTGCTCTTTCTGTTACAACGGCAAACCGGAAAATCCGGAGGACAAATACACCCCTTCTCCCAGGAGCGGAACAGATTTTTCACCATTCTGTCTTCAAGCGAATGAAATGATATTACGGAAAACCGGCCCCCCTTCTCCAGCATGTCAATTCCGTTCTCTATTGCGTTATGAAGATTTGTCAGTTCGTCATTGACGGCAATTCGGAGGGCCTGAAAGGTCTTTGTGGCGGGATGTATCCTCTTTTTCTTCAGGTGGCCGGGCAGAACGCCGGCAATAATAGCGGCAAGTTCACCCGTTGTTCTTATGGGAGACAGCCTTCGCCTTTCCGAAATTGCTCTTACAATCCTTCCGGGCATCATCTCTTCACCATAATCCTTTATGATCTTCTTCAGTTTCTCTTCCGGGAAACTGTTCACTATATCGAACGCCGTCAAGCCATCTTCCTGATCCATCCGCATGTCAAGCGGCGCGTCCAGACAAAAACTAAACCCCCTGTCAGCTGTATCGAACTGGTGGGATGAAACCCCCACATCCAGCAGAATTCCATTTACCCTCTCAATCCCCAGCTCCGACAATATATTTCCGATGTCGGCAAAATTCCCCTTTACAAGCAGCGCCCGATCCTTGAAGGGATTAAGCCTGCGCCGGGCTTCGCAGATGGCTTCCCTGTCACGATCAACACCGACAAGAATCCCATCCGGGGCCGTTCTTACAAGGATCTCATATGCGTGCCCCCCACCTCCCAGTGTCCCGTCAAAATATATCCCTCCCGGCCCGCAGTTCAGTGAATTCACTGTTTCTTCGGGCATAATCGGATCATGGAAGGTTGACTTTGTCATATCCCGAGATCAGCCATATAATCACTGAAGGCCTCGATGTTCTGACTGGAGCTATCGAGCTCTTTCTCAAACATCTCCCTGTTCCAGATTTCTATACTCCGCCCCATACCGGCAATGACGATCTCTTTTTCAAGCTTCGCGTATTCCCTGAGAGGAGGAGGGATAAGCACTCTTCGCTGGGCGTTGAAAGAACAGTCAACAGCGCCCGACATAAAGAGACGCTGAAACGCGCGCACTTCTTTTCTTATTATGGACTGCTGGAATACCTTCTCCTCTATGGCAGTCCACTCATTGTAAGGGAAAACCAGAAGGCAACCATCCCAGTTTGTTATCACCATCCGCTCGTCGTACTCCTCGGTGAAAACCTGGCACAGTCTGGCGGGAAGCATGATCCTCCCCTTTTCATCGATGGTGTGATAGTATCTTCCCCTGAACACAGACATTGACAACATCCCCCACAATTATCCACTTTGCTCCACTTAATTGAACTATAAAGGCACTTGGTGGTTTTGTCAAGGAAAAAAACCCGCTATTTTCTTCTTTTAATTTGATATGTTAGGACTGCTGCGTTGTGATCTTTAAGATTGGACGAAAATTGGTGGGAACCATTGTTTTTTGATACAAAATACAGGAAATCCACAGGCGCCGGATAAAGGGCGGCCTTGATCGCCTCCATACCAGGATTACAGATAGGCCCCGGGGGCAGGCCCTTTATCCTGTAGGTGTTGTAAGGCGTTTTTTCCCTGAGGTCACTTCTTCTGAGATTTCCATCAAAGTCCTTGATACCGTAAATGACTGTCGGATCGCTCTGAAGTCTCATGCCTTTTTTTAATCTGTTATGGAAAACTGCCGATACCAGCGGCCCTTCCCCCTTTGAGCCTCCTTCTTTTTCAATAATGGAGGCAAGGGTCACAACCTCACCTTCCGTCAGGTTGAGTTCATTCGCCCTCTTCAACATGTCGGGTGTCATGACTTTTCTGAACTGTCGCACCATAAACCGTATAATTCCTTCTTCACCCATCGACTTGTTGAGCGTATGGGTATCGGGAAAGAGGTACCCCTCGGCACTTTCTCCCTCAATACCGAGGGACGACAGCAACCGACTGTTCGATGCAAGGCTTATAAACGTTTCCCGATCGGCAAATCCCTGATTCTCCAGACGGGAGGCTATCTGACTCAGTGTAAAACCTTCCGGTATGAAAACCCGGTACCCCTTGACCTTTCCCTGTACCAGCTTGTTCAACACTGCCACAGGGGTAATGGAGCTGCTCAAATCATATTCGCCCGGCTTGATATGCTCCGGCGCGTCCATTAAAAGCGCCAGGAGATAAAACTCTCTTTTGTACCTGATCAGTTCCGCGCCTCCCAGCATGTCAACAGTCGCGGAGAAAGTGCTGCCCCGGGGTATCTCTACAGTAACTTCTCTGTATTTAAAATCTATCGGGCTGTTCGTGTAATTAGAGAAAATCATACACAATAAAGACGTTACGGCTACGCATATGACCGCAATTATTTTAATCCATCTCGCCGCATTCATCTTCTTTGTCCCTCATGTGATCCAGATAGTCCTGGAGAATAATGGCGGCCGCAAGCTTGTCAACAACCCCCCTTCTCTTCCTGCGATTCACACCCGCCTCTATAAGCAGGTCCTCCGCCTCTTTCGTGGAAAGGGCTTCATTCCACTTCTCAACAGGCACGGAAACACCAGCTTCAAGAGCATCCACAAACATGTTCACCTTCTCGCACTGGATACCTTCCATGCCATCCAGCCTGACAGGATATCCTATGACTATTTTTTCAACATTATATTTCTTTACAAGCACCTCTACCTGTTCGATGTCCTTTTTCCAGTATTTACTGGCAATAGTGGCGACACCCCTGGCAGTCATACCCAGCTCATCGCAGATTGCCACCCCTATTCTCTTTTCTCCGTAATCAAGGCCTAATATTATCATAATAGACGGAGTCCTATAGCATACTCGCGATGATATTACAAAACCCGGCAGATAATCCACTTGTACAAACCATGAGTTTCTGCTATTGCCCCGGAAGACACAGAGGTAAATGCAGGCAACAATCAGGATCACCGGACAAAAGATATGAAACATATCATCTTGGGCACGGCTGGACATGTTGATCATGGAAAGACCGCGCTTATAAAGGCCCTAACCGGCACAGACACCGACAGGCTCAAAGAGGAAAAAGAACGCGGGATTACCATTGAACTTGGATTTGCCACGCTTACTCTCTTGAATGGACAGAAGATCGGGATAATTGATGTTCCGGGTCACGAAAAATTCGTGAAAAATATGGTCGCCGGAGCCGGAGGAATAGATCTGGTTGTCATGGTGATCGCGGCGGACGAAGGCGTAATGCCGCAGACACGGGAACATCTGGAAATATGTGAGCTTCTCGGCATAAGCAGGGGTCTTGTAGCCATCACAAAGGCAGACATGGTGGACGGAGACTGGCTGGCCCTTGTACAGGAAGATATCAGAGATTTTCTGAAGGGAACCTTTCTGGAAACCTCACCGATAATCCCGTTGTCATCGATCACGGGCGCCGGGATCCCGGGCTTTCTCGCGGAGCTTAGTGAAATTATTTCAACCCTGGATGAGCGGACAGATTCCGGACTCTTCAGGCTGCCGGTAGACAGGGTGTTTACCATGAAAGGTTTCGGCACTGTGGTGACCGGGACGCTGGCATCCGGGAAGATAACGGTCGGCGATACGGTGGAAATCATGCCCTCCGGTGCAAAGGCAAAGATAAGGGGCATCCAGATTCATAACGAAACATCCCAGGTGGCAGAGGCCGGACAGAGGACCGCCATCAACCTTCAGGGAACCGACAGAACAAAGATAGAGAGAGGATATGTTCTCACCCGCGTCTCCACATTTGAGACATCAAGCCGTCTGGATATTCATATGAAATATCTTGCTGGAACCGGGAAAAAACTGAGGAACAGAACCCTTGTCAGATTCCACACCGGGACCAGCGAAACGATTTCGAGGATCATACTGCCTGACAGGGAGGAAATCCAACCGGGAGAAGAAACTTACGCACAGGTAATCCCCAAAACTCCTGTGGTGGCCATGTCGGGAGACAGGTTTGTCATCAGAAGTTATTCTCCGGTCACCACTGTAGGGGGCGGTGAGATAATAGATCCCCTCGCAAAGAAACGCAGAAAGCACACAATACCGGGCGAGGAAGAAAGACTCCACAGAGGAACAGGTGAAGATAAGACAGACATAGTACTGGAAAGGGCCGGGCTTGACGGCATTCCCAGCAGAAGCCTTTCGATAAGGACAGGGATTTCGCCCGGTGAGCAGGAAAAGATTCTTGAAAATATGTTGTCAAAAAAGAATGCCCTGCTGCTGGACCGGGATGAACGCAGGGTTGTCTCCTCCAGAGTATACAGAGGTCTTCAGGACAGGATAATATTTGAGATAGAGGCATACCATAAAAAGCATCCCTTGAAGGAAGGTCTTTCCAGAGAGGAACTGAGAACCACTCTCGGGGGCTACATCGATCCCAAGCTGTTTAACAAAGCCATCAGAGATCTGGAAGCGGACGGAAAGATAGTCGCGGAAAAGGAGAATGTCCGAATCGAAGGACACAGAGTCAACCTGAAAGATGAAGAAGTTCGGCTCAGGAAAGAGATTGCCGGCATTTACCGGGATTCCGGTCTGACTCCTCCCTCAACAAAAGAAATCATGGAAAAATTCCCGAAGGAAAGGGCCGCCGCAACCGATATCCTGGCTGTTATGATCAACACGAAAGTCCTTGTCAAGGTCAATGAAGATCTGTATTTTTACAAAGAGTCTATCGACAGCCTGAAGAAAGATTACAGAGAACTCCTTATCAGAGACGGAAAGGCATCACCCGCCAGCTTCAAGGGCATGACGGGCCTATCGCGCAAGTTTATAATTCCACTAATGGAATTCTTTGATAAAACGAAGCTGACCATCCGGGTGGAAGATCACCGGATATTAAGGGAGAGGAAGAATTGAAAGCGCCCACGGAAAAGATTGATGTAAGGTTTTACAGCGGGGGAAAGGCTTCCGTGATTTCCGAATCTGTTATAAGAGAAGAACCTGTAGAAATATTCTTGAACAACCGGAGATCCGCGACTATTGCCTGCACGGGAATCCACCTTGAAGAACTTGCTGCCGGGTTTCTACAATCTGCCGGCATTATCAGGGTTCGGGAAGATATAGAAAAAATAACGGTATCTGCCGAAAAATCAAGGATTGATGTCCTTACGAAAAATGGGGCCATTTCAAAACCGGGCTCTGGGGAAATATTTGTCATGTCCAGCGGCGCAAAGGCAAGGGGATCGAAAAGGACTAAAGACAGCATCACTTCCGATATTTCCATACCAGCAGAAAAAGCCGTGGAATTCATGGAAGTCTTGCTATCCTCATCAAAGCTTCACGGGATGACACACGGCACACACTGCTCAGCCCTTGCGGATACAGAGGGTATAATTGTTTTGAGGGACGATATTGGAAGACACAACACCATAGACATGCTGGGAGGATACACTCTTCTGAATGGCATTGATTGTTCCGACAAAATTATAGTCAAGACGGGAAGAGTCTCCTCAGAAATAGCGGAAAAGATCTGGACAATGGGAGTCCCCATCATCATTTCCCATTCAGTCCCAACCTCTGAAGCCATAAGCATCTTAAGGGATGCGGACATAACACTCATAGGCCATGTAAGAGGTGGGTCTTTTAAAGTATATTCCAATGAAAGGCGGATAAAATTTTGACCACAAAAGACATTTATGTAAAAGATATACGCGCGGGGGACAGGGTCAGCGATATGTTCCTCGTTATGGAAAAGAATCTGGCCATATCCCAGAAGGGAAACCCATATCTGAATCTGAAGCTCAGAGATATGACAGGCGAAGTAGATGGAAGGGTGTGGGACAGGGCAACAGAAATGAATAAGATATTCCAGGCGGGAGACATAATCCGGATACAGTCTTACGCGGTAAGCTTCAGAAATGTTGTGCAGCTCTCTATTTCAAAGATCACTGTCGCTGATGACCCGGCAATCAACCCGTCCGATTACCTGCCGTCATCCGCGTCGGACAGTTCAGAAATGTTTGAGTCTCTCATGAACATCATAAGCACAATAGATAACCCACACCTGAAGGCCCTGCTGGAGCTGATATTCAGTGATGAAGAGATAGCCGATTCCTTTCAGAAGGCGCCGGCCGCGAAGGGCTTCCACCACGCGTATATAGGCGGACTTCTTGAACATACGCTATCCGTGACGCAGCTTATAGATCTGGTGGCAAATCATTATCAGAAAGCGAACAGGGATCTTATTATAACAGGGGGAATCCTGCATGACATCGGAAAGATTTACGAACTCTCGTTCAAAGGTTCTATGAACTATACTGATGAAGGACGGCTTATAGGACACATAGTCATGGCCGTGGAACTTGTGGACGCGAAGATCGCCGAGCTTGAAGGATTTCCAAAGCAGCTCGCGCTTGAGCTTCGCCACATACTTCTCAGTCACCATGGGAGCCTGGAATATGGATCCCCGAAACGACCCAAGACGATAGAGGCCCTCATCGTAAACTTTATCGATGATCTCGACGCAAAAACGAACGCGTTCGGGGAATTTATAAGCAACTCCGGAAATGAATCAGGCTGGACGCCCTATCACAGACTGCTCGAGAGATTTATCTACAGAGGTCAGGTGCCAGACGGAGGTGACCCGGAAGACGTGGAGTGATGTTGAACTCCTACTGTCGTACCCGTCTGTGCGTTGCACGCAGACAGATCAATCAGGAAATGCCATTTCGACCATTATTCTGTCGTTTCGACCGAAGGGGGAAATCCAGGATTTCCCAGTCGTAAAAACTTATTCGAAATGACAGGGTATCGTTGACAGGACACTACTCCCGCACGCCGAATATGGCGGTCCCTATCCTCACGATGGTCGCGCCCTCCTCCACGGCGAACTGGTAATCACCCGACATCCCCATTGAAAGCTCGCGCATCTCGACACCCTTTATATCCTCCGCGACAATTTCATCCCTCAGCTCCCGCAAGG
Organism: Deltaproteobacteria bacterium; assembly: GCA_019313385.1. Lineage (GTDB taxonomy): Bacteria > Desulfobacterota > Syntrophia > Syntrophales > UBA2210 > UBA2210. The sequence continues at coordinate 9,095 of JAFDBG010000070.1, forward strand.
TCACAAAGTAAGGTCTGGCATCCTCAGGATCATCAAACCAGGGGGGCATCGTCATAAGTCCCCGGACAGAAAGATTGTCAAGCAAGGAGATTTGCCTGATCAGGTCCGGCGCTTCATCCAGAGAAATACCGTTCTTGCTCTCTTCGCCGCTCACATTTACCTCGACAAGGATATCAATCACGCGCTCCGCGGCCGCTGATCTCTTGTCAAGCTCCGCAGCCAGGCCCATCCGGTCAACGGAATGAATCATGTCAAAAAGTCTGACCGCGTATTTCGCCTTATTGGACTGCAGATGTCCTATCATATGCCATTTTACATCCACATTCATCTTCTCAATCTTTCTCTTTGCCTCCTGGATATAATTCTCACCCATTATATCCACCCCGGCCTCTATGGCCTCCAGTATTCTGTCATCGTCCACAGTCTTGGTCACAGCCATTAGCTGTATCTCAGAAGGATTCCTCCCCGACTTCACGGCCGCTTCGGCAATATTCTCCCTTATTTTCCTTATATTATCCTCTATAACTGACATCGTGTTTCCCTCCTGTTTAAAAACAAACCCGGCGGAGCCATTGAAAAATTTCTGAAAAGCCGGACCCGGGTTGCCCCCTGCCCTTCTCGTCACTCCCCGCGTATTGTATTGTACAAAACATGGTGCATGCAAGTGTATTTTTTACTTGAATGCCGGGTAGAATCATACCCAATTGAAAATGACGCTGGATAAGAACTCTTTCCGCCCGGACAAAAAAATCCCCCATCCTTGCACAAGGCGGGGGATTTTTCTTACAGATTATATAAGGGAGGGAAATTATTTTTATTGTTTTTTCATGTACATTCGCG
>JAFDBG010000118.1 GCA_019313385.1 Deltaproteobacteria bacterium
CTCGTATGGAGTCAATCTAGCTGTCATCTCAATTTCCACAAGGTTTGACTCCTTCCGAATCTTATAATTCTCCGTCGAGAACAAGCCAGCTTCACCGACCCTGATAAACTCCTCCAGATAATTGGAGATGCCAAGGACATCACGGTCGGTGATAATGGTTGGTATAGGGATCTCCCATAGATCACCAACCGGTTTCGTCTTGATCTTCCAAGCCCTCTCAAGACTTGGCGTTACAATTTTTGACGCTAAGATCGCGGGGTATATGGACGATAGGATCGTTACAATCATTATGCAGATTAAAGTTAAGGCAACAAAGCTTGAGGAGTAGTTTATTGTGAATGCGAGAAGAGCAGTTGCCGATGTAATAGTATATGCAGCTATAGAGCATGTATAGCCTAATACTCCACCTACGACGGCGTATATTACTGATTCCGCTAGGAACATGAACATGATGTGGGAAGGTGATAAGCCGATTGAAGAGTAAGTGAAGATTTCTTTTTCTCTTTCCTTCACGCCACCAAGGACTAGATTGAAGACCATTAAAGCCGCCAGAGCCAACGGGACAATCTGCATCTGCCACCCGAAGAGTGTTACCGAAGTTGCTAGACTATAAAATATAATCTCATTATTAACTCCAGCCACCAAGTTTACTTGTTTCAAAGTTTTTAAGATGCTCGTTGATAGAGGCTTTACCATACTGGTGTTCCTGGGTATGATGTTTACTGCCATTATTTGAGGCTTCCAAAGGAGACTTAGTTCATATGGAATTATCGCTATGTCCGCGCTTTGGATATGAGGCAGTTCATCCGGTAGCCTATAGTCGACAGGTGTTATCCCTTCGCCGTACAAATCACGAATCGAATCGAGCGATAGACTGTCGAACGAACCTATTATTGTCAGGTCTTTATCTAGCACATGAACAATGTCACCTATGGAAACGCCTAGTTCCTCTAGCATAGAGTCAGGCACAATGATGGAATAGATCTCATCTTTCATAAACCACCTTCCCTTGAAGTCAACGGCAGGCAGCCAAAATGGTTCTGTAGAATCCATACCCATGAAGGCGTAAATCTTGTATTCGCTTTCTCCATGCGTCACCCTGAATAGTACCTTTCCAGTATCATCAGATGGATTCGAAGTGTAGACCCAAGAAGTAACCGAGACATCAGCTTCATCCTTGCATCTAGCCTTCAAGTAGGTAATTTCGTCAAATGAAAGAGGATTCAAATTAGGATTATAGATTAAGATGCCATCATATGGTGTTTCTGCAACACCAGATGTAACTCTGAGTACTGAGATGCTTGACAAAGATGAGAAGAGAGTGACGCCCATAACGACGAGTATGATAGTGAATAACATCAGTGAGCTTCTGAATCTTCTTCTCCTCATGTTTTCTAAGCCTGTTTGGAAGGATAGTAATGCCGCCGATGCACGAGTTACCTCGATCTCGTGAATCCCCAGCATCTCGATTTTTACCTTCCTCAAAGACTTAACCAAGTATGAGAAAATCATGTACAACGCGGGCATAATCATGATAAAGACAACAGACGCAATAACAACCATTAGTGGATTCGAAGCTAACCGGAAGCCCGGTTGTAAGTAGCTTAGGAAGGCGTCGAAGACGGAGAAGATCACTATGAGGAGAAAAATTCTCTTCTTCGCGTTCTCGACATGGAATACTAGTCTCTCAAAAAGGAAGACAAATGGAACCAGCAGAAAGGCGAAGAAAGGCAGAGTGTTAATTATCTCTACTTTTTTGGTCCGAGCGGAGATGTATACATTTCTAGCTGCAACCCATGCATCTAAGTTGTATTGGAAGAAATCGGTGTAAGAGACGTTTGAAAGCGCCTCTTCAGCCTTCTCCATAAACATTTGAGCTTTCTCTTTCTGCTCAAGGATCTCCTCAATGCCAGTGATATGCAGTGCTTCAAGTGGAGACGTATACTTCGTGCTGAGGAGGAACATTTCATATGCATATTTCGCTTTAGGTTGAGAGAACATGACCTGTTGACCTGCTTCGAAAGTGTATCCCCATCCTTCTGGATTGTCTTCGGTAATGTTCGCCAAGACCCCCACAGGATACTCTTCGAAGCTCTTGAGGAGAAAACCTATAGGCGTTTCGGGAGGAATAAATACGACTCCCACACTTCCATATCTGCTAGAATAAGTTCTATATGTCCTAGAATAATAGTCTTCTGGAGATATCTTCGCATCCCACCTGAGTGGTAAAACCCTTACCTCTACCCTTCCAGGCTCATAGGGGTAGATGACATTGAAAATGACTGCTGTACTACATTTAAAGAGTGATAGGAAACCTATGTCCCATGGTGTTTCACGCGTCGTCACGGGGAAGTATCTACCTTCCCCCCCTCCATACAGGAAAAGGTTAGACCATTGATGTTTTCCTTCCGTCGATGCGTATTCTATGTTTCCTGTGTGGTTGTTCACTACAAAAGCAATAATTCTAGTCCAATATTGAAAATTCGAATCACTAAAACTACTAGAGGCGAAATTAAAAACCCCGTTCTCATCTGTGAAAGTGACGGACGGTCTAGGCCAATTTTCAGCCCAATAGAAGACTAAGGCTTTCTTCCCAACCCACCAGTCTATAGTGGGATCGTATACCGCAGTAACTCCCCTATAATACATGAAGTTTTCTTTGTCTCTAAATACAGAAAGAACCGTGGGGAGATTCTCTGTATGCATAAGACCGTAAAGGATGCAAGCAGCCATTGCTACGTTAGTTCTTAAGTTTTCCTGATTTATGTTCTTAAGTGTGTCCATCGGCGAGAATTGATAGTCTCCTG
>JAFDBG010000015.1 GCA_019313385.1 Deltaproteobacteria bacterium
AGCCGTAACTACAAACGTGACCGGCTCAGCGACTGGGTAATGCTTGCTCTGGAACGAGCCGGACGAAAGGACGAGATTGTGTCCCTGTGCATTGCAGAGACCAGGCAGACGGGCAGCTATGACCGTCTGGTCAAGCGCCTAGTTGAAGCGCGCCGCTATGAAGATGCGGAAAAATGGATAAAGCAGGGGCTTCGGGATCTTGGGGGGAAATGGCCCGGTATCACCGCCGGTCTGCGTGGAAAATTGAGGGAAATCCGTACTCTCGAAAAGAACTGGCCCGCCGTGGCGGCAATGCGGGTCGAAGAATTCGTGCGTCGTCCTTCGCGACAGGCATTCACGGAATGCACAAAGACCGCAGGTAAGATAAAGGCATGGCTCGACGTGCGCGGATTTCTATTACGCTACCTCGAAAAAGGCGATCTGCCCTGGGAGCAGAAGGGCTGGCCCCTCCCGGAGTCCGGCTTGGACTGGCCTGATGCGGATCAGCGTAAGCGGTTTCCCTTGATTGGTGATCTGATTGATATCGCTATCCTTGAGGAAAAACCAGACCAGGTGTTGCACTGGTATGATCAGCGTCCTAAAGATCGCTTTGGGGGGTACGGTGTTGATGAAGACGTCATTGCCACCGCTATCCAAGACCATGCACCGGATCGGGCGGTGGCGATCTGGGAAAACAAGGCGGAACGACTGATCGCTCAGGTCAAGCCCAGCGCCTATAAGGACGCGGCAAAATACCTGCGTAAAGCGGGAGTGGTCATGTCCAAACAGAAGAAACAGGCACAATGGGAGCAATATCTGAAGAGTCTGAGGGATGCGCACGCCCGCAAACACCGTCTGATGGAAATCCTGGATGGCCTGGACGAAAACCCGATCGTGCAAGAGAGGTGCTGACTACCATGTCTCCCGACACAAAGCACAAATGGATCTTTCGAGCCCGCTTCAGGCGGCATGCCTTTGGTTGGCGCAGCCAACCGGCAATCAAGCGTATCAGAGAAGCGGTTTTGGAAATCAAGAAAGCTGCCCGCAAGGACCCCATCCTGGGCGGCGAGGGCGGCGTATTGTTCCTCGAAAAGATTTCACCGGCCGTTGAGCAGGTGGACAGTTCATCGGGTGCCATTGGCGGGGCGGTCAACGGCGCCATCGATACGCTGGTGCCGATCATTGCCCGGGCGCCGGCTGAGGACAAAGTGCGCGATAAATGGCTGGAACGTCTCTGGCAGGCGGTGGAAGCCGATAATATTCCCTATATCGAGATGCTTCCCAATTATTGGGGTGAACTGTGTGTTACCCCCGAACGCGCCTCGCGCTGGGCCGATGAGTTCATTGATGCGGTGCGGCTGACGTGGGGAGCGGGGCCCGGTATGGGGACCTATTTCAAAGGGACTTCGGCCTGCCTGAGCGCGTTGCTCAAGGCCGGGAGAAATGCCGAAATCATGGCACTTCTCGAGCTCGCGACCTACAAGTTCTGGCATGATCGGCAATGGGGCGTGAAGGCCCTTCTGGCCATGGGCAAAAAGGCCGAAGCGTTACGTTTCGCCGAAGCTTCCCGTGGGTTGAACGAACCGGATTCTGTGATAAGTGAGGTCTGTGAGGGAATCCTGCTAACAAGCGGCATGGCCGAGGAAGCCTACAATCGCTACGTCATCGGGGCCAATCAGAAAAACACTTACCTGGCGACATTTCGCGCCATTGTCAAAAAATATCCGAATAAAAAGCCTGTAGATATTTTGAGAGATCTTGTTGCCGACACGCCGGGCTGTGAAGGCAAGTGGTTTGCCGCGGCCAGGTCGGCGGGGTTATATGACGAAGCGATTGAACTGGCCAATCGCACCTCCTGCGAACCCAAGACACTCACCCGGGCTGCCCGGGACATGGCTGAAACCGAACCACGATTTGCCGTCGAGGCCGGTATGGCGGCGCTGCGATGGCTTGTGGCGGGGTATGGTTACGAGATTACCGGCCTGGATGTTCTGGAGGCCTATGATTACACTATGAAAGCTGCCGAGAATGAGGGTTGTAAATCCGAAACCTTCGAACGCATTCGCGAATTGATTGCGAGGGAGAACCTTGAAGACCGTTTTGTCACCGGGATTTTAGGTGGTGCGCTTGGATTGAAATAGAAACAAGGAGGTTGCCGGTTATGGTACAGGAATTGGAAGAGATAGAATACCACAAAGGTATGCTTGAAAAGGGAATGAAACCAACGGACCTGCCAGTAAGGGTGTGGCGAGGGACGAAGATTCCCGCTGAAGTGAGGGAAGCGGTCAACGATGAGAAGCTTCTCAGCTTGGGCGGTGACTACGGGAACAAAAACGTCGGTGATCCGATGGAATACGACTACCTGAAATTAGTCCTGACCGGAGACACAGTAGAGATCACGGTTTTCAACCGAGGGATCACGCTTTTCACGTCGGATAATGAACGGGTTCGGCGCATCCATCGAGTCCTCTGCAAGTTGGACGAAGCATGACAAAAGCTGATGCCGTTGGCGACAGTGGACCGGGAGAAAATTAAAGTGATCGGGCGAGCTGCGTTGGCTCGGTTCTCAGTTCCCGTCCTTGGGCTTGACAAAACGGGAAATGCGTTTAAACTGGTGCTAATACTTTTTACTCAGAAAGGGAGGTGGACTTCGTGCCTGATATAAATATACCGGAGGATACATACGATATCATTATTGTGGGAGGAGGCCCCGGAGGACTGACCGCTGGCCTCTATGCGTCCAGGGCCGACATGAAGACTCTGCTGCTGGAGGGGAACGCCCAGGCCAGCCAGATCACCATGACGGATATGATAGAAAACTATCCCGGCATCCCCGCAATCGGAGGGTTCGAGCTGAATGACACCTTCAAAAAGCATGCGGTTTCGTTGGGCCTGGAGATCAGGCCGGAACAAGTGAGCCGAATACAGCGAGCGCAAGCGGGAGATGTTGAAGGGTGGGAGGTCATGACCGACAGCGGTGCCTACCGGACCCTTTCCGTCATTGTCTCCACGGGAGCCGCCTGGAGTCGCCTGGGGGTGCCGCGGGAGGAAGAAATGGTGGGTAGGGGTATATCGTACTGTGCCACCTGTGATGCTCCCTTCTACAGGGGCAGAGAGGTCGCGGTGGTCGGAGGCGGTGATACCGCCATCCAGGAAGCCCTCTATCTGACGAAATTTGCCTCAAAGGTTACAGTCATTCACAGAAGAGACCGCCTGCGCGCGACAGCCGTGCTCCAGCAGCGGGCCTTTGCCAACGAAAAAATCACATTTGCCTGGGATTCCACTGTGGGGGAAATCCTGGGAGAGGGTGGCGTCACGGGTGTCAGGATACAAAATATCAAAGATCCCGATAGCCATGAAGAGATTCCTGCTGAAGGCGTTTTTATCTTTGTCGGTCTTGTTCCTAATACGGCCTTTATCAAGGGAGTTGTCAATCTGGACAAGGGTGGATATATTATTACAGACAGAGACATGAAGGCATCTTCCAAAGGTATCTTCGCGTGTGGAGATTGCATCAGCAAATCCCTGAGACAGGTGGTAACCGCCTGCGGCGATGGGGCGACGGCCACGCACAGCGCCTCATTGTATGTTGATGAATTAAGGGGACAGGCATACTGAGGGATATTTTTAAGGAGAAAAAAATGCCGATTTATGAATACGTCTGCAAAAATTGCGGTAATAAGTTTGAACTAATCCGGTTCGAGAGTGATAATGATAGCGATATAGAATGCCCGGGGTGTGGCGAGAAAAAGGCAGAGAAGGTTGTTTCCTCCCCTGTCGGGTTGCAGGGATCATGTCAATCCTGTTCGGGAGGGGGGGCATCCCCTTTTACCTGAGGCTGATCTATGCCGGCGGTCTGCCGGATTAACCTGAGCAGCGAGCGCATTCCCCGTTGCTTGCGGCGGGGAGATTCAATTTAGAGCCGAACCTTCAGGCATGAAAGATGGGTGCAATGATCCAAATGGTCAATTTCTGGCAACACATTCCGGAACATATCAACCCGGCGTTTCTGGAGGTGGGGTCCTTTCAGCTTCGTTATTATGGGCTTATGTACCTTGTCGCTTTCTCCATCGTCTATCTGCTCGTCATCCACAGAATAAAGGATGAAGGTATCGACTGGTCGAAGGAAACTATCCAGGACTATTTTGTATGGGCAATAGCAGGACTTTTGATAGGGTCGCGGCTGGGATATGTCCTCTTCTATAATCTTGAATACTACGCGGCGCAACCCCTTTATATTATATTTCCCTTTGACACCTCCGCCGGTTTCCGGTTTATCGGAATCAGCGGTATGTCATATCATGGAGGGCTTGTGGGGATTGCCCTTGCGTCTGTCTGGTTTTGCCGGAGGCGCGGGATAAATTTCTGGCAGTTTGCGGATCTTTTCTGTCCCGCTGTGCCGCTCGGATATACATTCGGCAGGATAGGAAACTTCCTGAACGGTGAGCTTTACGGCCGCATAACCGATGTATGGTGGGGCATGTATTTCCCTCTGGACCCGCTTTTTCGCCTTCGTCACCCATCTCAGCTTTATGAAGCCTTTTTTGAAGGCCTATTTCTCTTTGCGATCCTGTGGAGTGTCAGGAAAAAAAGCTGGTTTGACGGATCTTTGTTGAGCTTGTATCTTGTCGGTTATGGGATTGTGCGGTTTTGTATTGAATTTTTCAGACAGCCGGATCCCCAGATGGGCCTATTTATGGGAATGATCAGCATGGGGCAGCTACTCTGCCTCTTGATGATTCTTTTTGGTGTTGTTGTTATGCTCGTAAAAAAACAACAGGGAGAAAGCGCATGAACAGAAAGCTGGTAGTAATCGGGGGCGGCGCTGGGGGACCTTCTGCCGCCGCGGAGGCAAAGAGAAGAGATCCATCGCTGGATGTGACGATGTTGGAGAGGGGTGAATTCGTTTCGTATGCCGCCTGACCCATGCCCTATTACATCGGTGATGTAATCAAAGATTCAAAAAACCTTATAGCGAGAACCCCCGAAAAGTTTGAAGAAAAAGGAGTAAGTGTAGAGCTCAACGTCTGTGTTGAAGGCATTGAGACCGACAGAGGAAAGATCCTGCTGGCGGATGGCAGAAGGCTGTCGTATGATACGCTAGTTATAGGAACAGGTGCCAAAGCAACTCTACCCGACATACCGGGCACGACACGGGACGGGGCATTTACGCTGAAAAATCTGCGGGACGGCATCAACATCAAGGAATATATAAAGCGTAACAGGTGCCGCAGAGCAGTAATAGTTGGAGCCGGTTTTATCGCCATGGAGATGAGCGAGGCCCTGAGGAATCTTAGCCTTGAGACCAGCGTCGTATACAGGGGCGAGCTTCCTGTCAAAAACTGGGATCCGGTATTTTCCGAGGTGGTTCTGGCGGAGCTTGTAAACAACGGAGTATCCTTTATCGCCCACAACTCTCCTGTTGCTGTTGAGAAGGGCTCAGATGCCCGACTGTGTCTGGTTACCGATAAAGGAAAAATAGAGACCGACATTATCATATTCGCCCTCGGGGTGAGACCTGAGACGAAGCTGGCGCGTGAAACAGGTCTTGAGACGGGAGAATCCGGCGCAATCCAGGTGGATTCTTCGCAACGCACCTCACGAGAGGAAATATTTGCCGTTGGCGATTGCTGTGAGTCATATCACCGGGTGAGCAAGAAATGGGTGAATATTCCACTGGGAGATATAGCGAACAAACAGGGACGGGTAGCCGGCCGTAATATTGCCGGATATCCTATGATATTTCCTGGGGTTGTAGGCGCCCAATCCTTTAAGGTGTTTGGCTTGGAAGTTGCCATGACCGGCCTTGATGAGAAGACGGCGGAAAAGAGCGGATATTCTCCCGCAGGCATCATCATCTGGGGGACCCCTGTGGCGCGTTCCATGAGTGGGGGTCAGAGACTGGGGCTCAAAATGATCGCGGACAAGGGTTCGGGAAAACTGTTGGGGGCGCAGGCGGTGGGACATAGCGGGGCGGTAAGCCGTATCAACATTCTGTCCGCGTGTCTGTGGTCCGGCATGGGTCTTGACGAAATAGGCTATATGGATCTCGCCTACAGTCCGCCCTTTGGCGGGGCGTGGGATGTGATTCATACCGTGGCCCAGGTTCTGGAGAAAAAGTTGTAAAATTCCCGGGAGTAAGCGGGCAATAGCAGCAGATATCCGATGTAGCAGGGTGCTGTCGAAAAAATTCGAGTTTAGAGACAAATAGACCCGGAGGCCTCGTTTTTAGATTGCTATAAACTGTTTCCCTTTACAATCCAGACACGTTGGGATTGCAGGGGTTTTTGCTGTAGTGCTGTTTTGCCGCATGCAGGAAGCGTACCCCGCGACCCATCTCTTCAAAAACGGGGATGCCCATGTCTTCAAGATCTCTTTTTAACGCGCGGAGAGGCTCTCCCTCTCCCGCCAGCCATGCAATGACGGGTTTAGCCAGAGCTTCCTTCAGCCTGCCAAGTTCGCGAAACAAACCGCTGTCACATCTTCCTGAAAAGATATGTATGATAAGGGAGTCAACACCGCTATCATGCATGACAGCCTCCACCACCTTTGAATAGACAGTCTCCATCCCATTTTTTTCAATGGCAGGCCATACATCCACTGGATTTGACGGATCCATCCAGGAGGGGAAGACCTCTTTAATGGATTTCAAGGTTTCCCCGGATAACGAGGCCAGGGGGAGATTAAAATCATGCAGGAAATCGGAGGTGACGATTCCCCCTCCGCCCGAGAAGGTAATAACAGCCGTGCCACCATCATTTTTACTGCACCCGGTTTTGGAAAAACCCCGGAGGATGTCCATAAGTTCGGTAAAGTCATACGCCGGTATTGCACCTGATTGTTTTAAAGCGTGTTTCATAATTGAGTAATTTCCAGCCAGGCTGGCCGTGTGACTCAGGGCTGCGCGAGCTCCAGAGGGGCTTCTTCCTCCCTTGAGGACAACAACGGGTTTAGTGGTGGATTGGCACAGTTTCATGAAACGTCTGACGTTGACAATGGATTCAGTGTACAACCCGATAACCCCGGTGAGGGGATCATCTATCAGATATTCCAGCAAATCGGTTTCATTGACGTCACACTTGTTGCCTATAGAGCATATCTTGCTTACACCCATTCCCCCCCTCTCAAGTATCATCATGAGAAAGGCAGCGGAGAGCATGCCGCTTTGAACGATCATCGAAACGCTTCCGGGAATCATCAGGGTCTTCCACGAATCCGTATGCATGAAGGAAAATACATTCCTCGAATGACCGTCGAGAAGACCCATGCAGTTGGGTCCCCAGAGTCTTATGTTGTGTTTGACGGCGAGGGCTTTGCATTCTTCCTGGAGTTTTTTCCCTTCTGCACCCACTTCCGCGAATCCGGCCGACTCAATAATGATTCCTCTGACATTTTTTTTTGCGCATTCTTCTATAACAGAGGGAAGAAATATGGCCGGGATGAAATATATGGCCAGGTCAAAATCACAGGGTATGGAGGAGACAGCGGGATAACATTTCATTCCAAGTATGGAATCATGCTTCGGGTTTACGGGATATATTCTGCCTTTGTACCCACCTGATGCGTTTTTAAGGATTCGATATCCGCCTCTCACGGGATTGTCAGAGGCTCCGATTATTGCAACCCCGTCGGGATTGAAGAAAGAATTCATGACAGTTCACTCCGAATCTGTTTTTTAACCGCCCTTTTTATAGATGGAACAGGCGAATTGTCAAATACTTTGTTTCCGCGATGGCTCTGTGGGAGATTCTCCTTCTGGATGGCGCCCGCTATCACATGTGATACCCTGTCCTGGCGATGGACTGCCTGCTGATGGGACCAAATGCTGGTTGCCTGAAATCCCTTGACAAGGGCCTGTAAATATTTTACCTTCAAGACGGTATATATTCCACCAAAAAGAAATGTTAGGCAATAAAATTATTTGAAAGGAGAGAATTATGTTGAAGAGGAAAAGTCTTGTACTGTTTATTGTGTTGATCGTGGCTTTGTCAATGGTCTTTATCGGCCCGGCGTTTGCGGCTAAAAAGAGTTTCTTCGCGATTGCCACGGGGGGCACGGGGGGTACTTATTATCCCCTGGGGGGGGTTCTGGCACAGGCCCTGTCCAACAAACTTCCCAGCGTTATTGTTACCGCTCAGTCGGGTAACGCGTCTGTCGCGAACTGCAACCTCATAAAGAGTCACCAGATTGAATCGGCTTTCGTGCAGAACAATGTTGCCTATTATGCGTATAACGGGACTCAGCAGTTTGACGGGAAACCCGTCAAAAATCTGAGGGCCATCGCCTCTCTCTACCCCGAAACGATCCAGATTATTGCCAGGGAAGGAGCCGGGATAAAAGGCGTGAATGATCTGAAGGGAAAGAAGATGATCCCGGGTGACAGGGGAAGTGGGACCGAAGTGGACTGTCAGGCGGTTCTTTACGGTATCGGTCTTACCTATGATGATTTTGCCAACGTGGACTGGCTCAGCTTTTCCGGCGCCGGCCAGAGGCTGAAAGACAGGCAGGCCGATGTGGCGTTCATTACAGCGGGATGGCCCACGGCTGCTATTACAGAGCTGGCCACGACATCAGATGTCACACTTGTTCCGCTGGATGACAAAACCGTAGCAAAGATCATCAAAAAATATCCCTTCTACGCGAAGGTCGTTATCCCCGCGGGTACTTACAAGGGAGTGGATGTGGATACTCCGGCCATCACCACGATGGCTCAGTGGGTGGTTGATGCCGCCGTTTCAGAAGAGATGGTGTACAATCTTACAAAGGCGCTGTGGGATAAGGGGGCTTTTGTCCTGCGCAAAAAGGGCGGCAAGGCCGCTGAAGCACCGAGCGGAGCTGACATCATGGCGAAGGCCCATGCCAAGGGTCAAGAGGTTACCCTCTCCACGGCGCTTGACGGCGTAGCAATACCCCTTCATCCGGGCGCAGCGAAGTTTTACAGGGAGAAGGGTCTGATAAAATAGCAGCGGATTGATCCGTTAAGGAGGTATCCGGGCACCGGTTTTCCGGTGCCCGGTCTTTATGGATAAGAAAAGAATAATCATCCTATCTTCTATTGCCGCCCTCTTTTTCTTTTCTCTTATTCCCTGTCATGTATTGCGAATAGAGGCGGCAAGGAAAAATCAAACGGTTTTCGTTCAGACAATCCGGCCGGATTACAGATTTTCAACCAGATATATTCATTCGGTTGAGTTGTGCCCTGTCGGAGAGTACTTCAAAATTGATAGTAATTTCAGAATCGTTCTTTATGAAACAACCTTCTCTTCCTGCAATACCGGACTTCCAACTACTATTTCCGGAAATGAAAAGTTCTATACCGATGGGGATCACATGCGTATCTCTGACATGCACAGGGTGTTGCCGCAGCTTGATCTATGGGTCAATAAAAAGTACGATAACACCTTGACGCTGTGGGATGGTGAGGTATTGGAACTCCCCTCTCTGGCGGGAGACACCCTCTTGAGGATAACAGTGGAAAAGCTGACTGTTTTTAATCTTTTGTATCTAAAGATGGAAAGCTGAGAGGACCTTTACATGGCACTACAGGCAACGGTACCCATCTCTGAAAACATAGAGGCTATTGCCAAATACGATCCGGATTTTCGATTCCGCCAGCTTACAGGCATTACACTGAAACTTGCCTTTTTTATGACGCAGGTTCTTTCGATATTTCATATCTATACGGCAGGCTTCGGCGTTTTTCAGGAGTGGAGGCACAGGGCGTTTCACCTGGCATTTGTCCTTCCACTTGTGTTTTTCCTTTATACGATAAGAAAAGACAACACGGACGATAGAAGACATCTTGTCCATGATGTCTTCTATGGCATTATCGGAGCCGCCATGGTCGGCACCATGTTTCGCGAAATCCTGGAACTTTCAGGATATGCAACACTTATGCTATCTGCAGCATCATTCCTGTTTATCATCTATTTCAAGCGCAGAGAGTTTCTAACGAACAGGACTTTTATATATGTAGACTTTATTATATTTTCCATAATGATAGTGGTGTTGGCCTGCGGCGCGCGTCTCGGTTTTCAGTATATGCACCTTGGAGAAGCATTTGAAAATTCCGGCATATCCCTCTTTTTCTGGAGTGTTTTCCTGTTTGGTGTATTCTTCAGCATGATATTGCTCTTTGCCGTTCAGTGGGTCAGGGCACTGTTTGCCATGGTAAAGGGTGGACAGTTCACCTATAAACAGGATGATATTCCCTACTTTGATGTATTCTTTGCAATTCTCGCGTCTTTTATCTCTGTTTATATATTTCTGGAATTTAACAGTCTGGTTATACGCGCGGGCATTCCCCTCAAGATGGATGTCGTTGTGGGCGTCTTTGCCTTTTTGCTGGTGCTGGAGGGGGCGCGACGCAGTATAGGGCCTCCCCTTCCCATTATTGCCTTCATTGTTCTGGTAAACTGTTATCTGGGCCCCTATTTTCTTGATATTCCCGGACTCAGTTTTTTCGCGCACAGGGGATATTCCGTTGAGCGGATCATTGAGCACATGTATCTTGGCACGGAAGGTATATATGGCATTCCGCTCGGGGTTGTCGCCACCTTTGTGTTCCATTTTGTGCTGTTCGGGATCTTTATATCCAGGACAGGCCTGGGGCAGTTCTTTATGGATTGCGCGATGGCCATTGCCGGGTGGTCTGCTGGTGGGCCTGCCAAGGTTGCCGTTATAAGCAGTGGCTTTATGGGTTCTATAAGCGGGAGTTCCATAGCGAACACCGTCACCACCGGGGCTTTTACGATTCCTCTTATGAGGCGCGTCGGGTACTCTCCACAGTTCGCCGGTGCCGTGGAGGCAGCTTCGTCTACGGGTGGACAGCTGATGCCGCCTATTATGGGTGCTGCCGCGTTCATCATGGCGGAATTCTTAGGCATACCATATATCAAGATTGCGGCGTGCGCGGTTGTTCCCGCCATACTGTATTTCTTTGCGGTGGGCACCATGGTGCATCTGGAGGCCAAAAAACAGGGGCTTCTGGGGCTCCCTCGTGAGGCGCTGCCCAACCTGTGGAAGGTTGTAAAGGATGGGTGGCTGCTGCTGACGCCCCTCGTGGTAATTGTGTATCTCCTGATCTCAGGGAGCAGCCCGTTTCTGGCCGCTTTCTGGGGAATCTTTTTTTCCGTTGCCACAGGCCAGATACACAGGAAGACATATCCTCTGCTGATTACTATCTTTCTGGCAATTCCAGCTGTCTTGGGCAGGGCAAATCCCCTGGAACAGCTTTCCCTCTTTTCGATTGTATGGTTTGGCCTGCTCGCCACCGGATTTGTCTATGCCTTCAAAAAAACAGACAGGACTTCCTGGCTTATCAGCCTGCTGCCTGCCTCTGTCCTTGTGGTGTTGCTTGCCTGGGGACTGGAGCCATCCCTCTGCGCCTTCTGGGCAATGGCAACGGTTATCGCGATAGGGGTCTGTTACGGGGAAAGCAGGATGAGAATACCGGATATAATGGAAACCCTGGAACTGGGAACAAAAAATGCCCTTGCCATCGGGGCCGCGTGCGCCTGCATAGGTTTTATTGTGGGGGCAACAACCCTTACCGGTCTGGGACTCAAGTTTGCGGCCGCGGTTCTTGAACTTGCCCACGTGATAACGTCTATTGTCATGAACCTTGATATACTTCATCTCCTGAGCGCGAACTCTGTCGCACTGTTCTTCACCCTCGTACTAACTGCCGTGGCTTGTTTTATCCTCGGCATGGGTATTCCCACGACGGCCCAGTATATTATAGCGTCCATGATTGCGGCCCCGGCACTCCTGCAGTGGGGAATCCATCCCCTGGTGTCTCACATGTTTGTGCTGTTCTATGCCGTTCTTGCGGATGTGACCCCCCCCGTCGCACTTGCTGCCTACGCGGCGTCGGGGATTTCCGGCGCCAATCCGTTCAGAACGGGACTTACCGCTTTCGGTCTGGCTTCCGCGGGGTTTGTCATTCCTTTTATTCTTGTGGCCGCTCCCATAATCCTCTGGCTGCCGCCTCTTCTCGACCCTGAAGCTTCATTTGACTACCTCAGATTCGCGCATATATTTATAACCCTGCTGATGGGCGTTGTGGCTCTCGGAGCTGCCATTATAGGATATTTAAGGACTACTTCAACCCTTTTCGAAAGGGCGCTGACAGGCGTTGCGGCCATTTCCCTCCTTTCTCCAGAGGGTTACAGTGATCTGGCAGGAATTGCCATAATGGCATTTGTTTATATAGCTCAAGGTAAAAGAATCATGATAAAAGAAAAAAAGGAGAAACAAAATGGGCAGTAAAGCAATACAGGTGGTGCAATATGGTTTGGGGCCTATCGGAAGCGCCATGGCACGTCACATTGTAGAGCGGGAGGGGGTGGAACTGGTCGGTGGGGTGGATATTGACCCGGCCAAAACAGGCAGGGATGTAGGTGAAGTAATCGGTCTCGACAGTCCTGTGGGATTTCCTGTGGTCAAAGACCTGTCCCGGGCGCTGGAGAAAACAGGGGCGGATGTGGTGCTTCACACCACCGGATCCTTCTTTGACTTCTTTGAGGCTCAGATTATGGAAATTCTGGAGGCCGGGCTGGATATTGTTTCAACATCCGAGGAACTCTCTTTTCCCTGGCTGGCTCACCCGGATGCCGCCGCCAGGATAGACGCCGCCGCCAGGCATGCAGGCAAAACAGTATTGGGCACTGGCGTAAACCCCGGTTTTCTCATGGATTCACTGCCCCTCAATCTCACGGCTATCTGTCAGCGAGTGGATCGCATTGACGTGACGCGTCGCATGAATGCCTCGTTGCGGAGAGGTCCTTTCCAGGCAAAGATCGGTTCAGGAATGACGGTGGAGGGGTTTAATGCGAAGATGGAAACGGGGCGCATGGGACATGTCGGGCTTAAACAATCCATGGGGATGGTTTTTTCCACACTGGGCAGAGATCTGGTAAAATATGAATCCAGTGTCGAGCCGGTAGTGGCTGATTCACCGGTCATGACCGATTACTTTGAGGTACAGCCCGGCCAGGTAAGAGGACTTAAGCAGGTGGCCCGCGGTTATACCGGTGAAGGCGAATTTATGACGCTTACCTTTGTTGCAGCCCTGGATGAAAAAGTGGACGGAGATACCATCCTGATTACCGGGAAACCGGATCTGGAGGTCAGGTTGAAAGGCACCAATGGCGACATCGCGACGGTGGCCATCGCGATCAACGCCGTGCGACGTGTATTTGAGGCGCTACCCGGTCTGGTCACCATGCGTGACCTGCCCATGGTAACAATCTGGTAGATAAAATAACGTCAAGTGAGGTGGCTCTTATGAAAAGATTAATTGGTTTGTCAAAGGAAGAAATTCTCGAAAGGATATGGAGGGCGGAGCCCAAACTCAAGGATATGCTTCGCAACGCCAGACATGTAGAAGAAGCACGGTATGTATTTTTTGATCACCTTGATCGATTCAGAAGGGACCTGTACAACATGAAATCCGATACACCATTTGCGAATTTGAATGTTGTGGAGAAGAGGAATGCCCGGGAATGTATACGAGTGCTTTCAAATACAATGCGAACCGAAAATGAACACCTGACACAGACTTCGCCGCTGGAACTTTTGTATAATCTTGCAAATGATGAGGAGGGAGCCCTTGAGAAAGTAAGCGCGGGTTTTTTGATGGAATACGTTGCCCTGCTGGAGGGTATCAGGGGAAAATATGGAAAACAGTCCCAACACCACGAGCTTCTGGAGCAAAAAGAGGGAAGAGGCGCCGCTATTGAGCGGTCTTCCCAGTTGGATGATTACGGAGCGATGATAAGGAGATATTTCAAAAGATATAAAACAGGGCTGAATCCCAGACTGGTGAAAAAGAGAAAGAAACTGAAAGATAAGATACTGGATTATTTCGGGGCCGGGGAAGAAGACTGGGGGAATTATCTCTGGCATATGAAACACATCATCAAAGACATCGAGACACTGTCTGCCCTTGTCAAGCTGGATGATGATGAAATGGAAGGGTTAAAACTGGCGACGGAAAATCATATTCCTTTTGAAATAACGCCTCATTACCTGTCGCTTTTTAATGAAGAGGGAATGACTTTACATGATCGTGCCATTCGCGCGCAGGTTATCCAGAGTCCCCGGTATTGTACCAATGTCCTCGCAAATCAGGGGGAGGGAAGAGACATGGATTTTATGGGTGAGCATGCGACGAGTCCGATAGATGGAGTCACGCGCAGGTATCCTCAGATTATTATTATGAAACCGTTCAATTCATGCCCGCAGATATGCGTTTATTGCCAGAGAAACTGGGAGGTAAAGGACATTGACGACAACCCTATGATGCCCAGGGACAAGGTAGAGGAAATGATAAACTGGGCCAGAGAGGATGAAAACCTCTCAGAGATCCTGATAACCGGTGGAGATCCCTTTACACTCAACAACAAGTACCTTGACTGGATGATAGGAGAAGTTGCGGCAATAGATCATGTAGACAGGATAAGAATCGGAACTAGAACGCTTGTAACCCTGCCCCAGAGGATAAATGACGGTCTGCTTGAGATCCTTGAGAAATACCACGAGTGGGGGAAAAGAGAGATTGCCATTGTTACACATATCGAGCACCCCACCGAAATATGTCCGGAAGTCCTGGATGCCGTGAAAAAGATAAAAAAGCTGGGGATTAATATCTATAACCAGCAGGTTTTTACCTATTACAACAGCAGAAAATTTGAAACGGCCTTCCTGCGGAAAACGCTTAAGGTTTGCGGTATCGATCCTTACTATACCTTCAACTGTCAGGGTAAGGGAGAAACCGTGGATTTCAGGGTTCCCATATCAAGGATATTGCAGGAAAGAAAGGAAGAGGCAAGGCTTCTGCCTGGTCTTGTCAGGACGGATGAGCCGGTCTTCAACGTACCAAGATTGGGAAAATCACACTTGAGGGCGTGGCAGGACCATGAAGTCATCATGATCCTGCCCGATGGCCGGAGGGTATACAGATTCTATTCATGGGAGACAAAACTTACAACAGCCAGAGACTATCTCTATACGGATGTGTCCATTTACGATTATTTTAAAAGACTGCAGGAAGATGGTGAGAATGTTAATGATTATCTCTCCATGCTGTATTATTTTTAGATGTGTTCCCCTCCGGCTTGTGGCGGGGACAACCGGAGATGTTCTTTTCCAAGTTCTTTGTATAGGCTTTCCCCTATCTTCAGACCGAGGGCGATGAAGTCGGGGCCGTACTCCCTGCCGGTGGATGTGCGGAAAGTGTCGATAATCTTTTCCAGAGTTTTTAATCCGGCGGGAAAATGAGCTAATAAAATTTCAATGGATATATTCAGGATGTCTGATATATCCCATATCATTTCCGTGAAATTATCGGGACCCCACCGGAACTTGTCGGCGTCGTACAGGGCATCGGACAGAAGTTGAGCGTCCGGGTCGGAAAGAGGGGCGCATGGATGAAAGGCCTCGTGATTTCCTATCGCGTCGACCACAGACTTCTGTTCATTATCTGTAAGGTCAAAGCCCCTGAGGATCTTCCTCGCCTCTTCCGCCCCCCGCCGGGCGTGATTTTTGTCTGATCGTTTTATATCATGCAGAATGCCGGCCATATGTGCCAGGACAACGGCGCGCTTTACGTTGCCCGCTTTTATCGCGTCCTGCCTTTCGATGAGAATTATGGCCCCCGCGTCTATCGCAACCTTTAATGCGTGAGATAACCCGTGGCCGTAAGAATTCAATCTTGAAGATAGTATCTCAATACATTCTGTAACCATCGGATTATTTTCAAGCAGATGGAGAGATTCGCCGATCTCAATCTTTTTTTCCCGGCAAAAACGAGGAGTGGCAAATGTGCCCACGATTTTTTCGGACAGAATTTTCGCATCTGAAAGAGTTTGGGTGATCATGGGATTTTGTTTTATTCTCCTGGAAACGATTATGTATCCATCATTTTTTTGAGTTTCCTGTGAACAACAGCGGAAATACGATGTCACTGACACAGCAGGGTATCAGGACGGCAATAAACAGGAACATGAAGACGACAATGTACGACAGCCAGTTTAATGTACCCCCCACGGCCATGATAATATGAAAGATTGAGGCCCAGATACTCAGGAGGACGTGTCCCGCATGGGGAAACTTTGTTGACGGCCGGAAGTAGGCTACGGCTATTCCCAGTATCGCCAGGGGATTTACCAGCCACCACTTTTCGATAAAGCCGATGTGAAGGCCCCTGTCAGGCATATTGAGCATAACCTCGCCAAGATAGGGTATCAGGGAATCACTTATAGTGGCAATGCCTATAGAACCTGTATAACCAACAACCAGCAGAATCCAGATATTGCATTTACCGCCGACCCCTCCGCATTTGTGAAGCTCGTACATGGATGCCGTGACCAGAGCGCTCAAAACAACGTGTATTGGGTGGAGAACATAGAAAATATTCAGAGCCGTTGTGTGGGGTACACGCTGAAAGAGAATCATAATTACTATACCGGTAGCTGCACCGAGGAGAGTAAAAGGGGCGTGGCTTTTTAATTCTCTTAGTATCTGTCCGATCATAACTCTCTTTATCTCTTTCTATCCAGAGAGGGTACTTTTTTACAATCTTTACGTCAAGTTGGGTAACCCAATTATCTCAAATAAAGCGCATATGCAAGGATTTTGTCTGAAAAGGATAATTAATCGGTATTGTCCGTTGCGTCCTCGCGGTGAGGAGGCTATAATAAAAATAGAGCATCTGAAATGTTGAGAAGCTACAAAGAAGGATTCGAGGGTCCTGAGTGAAAGTAAGTAAGACAACTATGGATTATATTAGAGCCCTTGCTCACAAGGGCCGCGTTTATCCGGGTCCACTTTAAGGGAAAGGTGTATTGGGTAAACTCAAGAAAGGCACAGGCGAAATAAAATAGTGGAGGAACAAATGACAGAGGCATCTTATGGGTTTGAACTTTTACGGGAGCGATATATCGACGAGTTGAAAACACAGGCGAGGCTGTACCGGCATATCAAAACGGGCGCCGAACTGTTATCCATGATCAATGATGACGAGAACAAGGTGTTCGGAATTACCTTCCGGACGCCGCCTCGCGATTCGACAGGCGTGGCCCACATTCTGGAGCACTCTGTCCTCTGCGGTTCCCGCAGGTATCCTGTAAAGGAACCATTTGTAGAAATATTAAAGGGATCCCTGCAGACTTTTCTGAATGCATTCACCTATCCGGACAAGACCTGCTATCCTGTGGCAAGTCAGAATACTCAGGATTTTTATAATTTGGTAGATGTCTATCTCGACGCGGTTTTCTACCCGCGCATTACGCCGGAGATCTTTCAACAGGAAGGATGGCACTACGAGATGGAGGCAAAGGATGGACCGCTTGCGTACAAGGGCGTGGTTTTTAATGAGATGAAAGGCGCCAATTCATCTCCAGACAGGCTTCTCGCCGAATATTCACAACAATCACTGTTTCCCGATACGACGTACGGGCTGGATTCAGGGGGAGATCCCGCGGTCATCCCCGAGCTGACCTATGAACAGTTCAGAGATTTCCACAAAAGATATTATCATCCCTCAAATGCACGCATTTTCTTTGCCGGTGATGACGACCCGGAAGAGAGGTTGCGGATCGTAAATGATTATCTGAAAGACTTTCAAAAGACGGAAGTGGATTCAGCGATATTGCTCCAGCCACGATTTGACAGTCCTAGGCGGACCACTCGTTTCTTTGCCGCCGGCGAGGATTCATCCAAGGGCATGGTGACGGTAAACTGGATGCTGGGCGAAACAAAAGATGCTGTCACAAATATGGCACTCAATATCCTGGGGTATATCCTTCTCGGCACTCCCGGTTCACCTCTCCGCAAGGCGCTTATTGAGTCCGGCCTTGGAGAGGATGTTACAGGGGGCGGTCTGGAGGACGAATTGCGGCAGCTGTTTTTCTCCGTGGGGTTGAAGGGAATTGATGCGGGGAAGGGGGATGCCGTTGAGTCACTGATACTGGAAACTCTGGAAAGTCTGGCAGGAGATGGCATTGAACCCGACGCGGTTGAGGCAGCCCTTAATACCATAGAATTCAGCCTGCGTGAAAACAACACTGGCAGTTACCCCCGCGGACTGGTGCTGATGCTGAGGGCGATGACAACCTGGTTGTATGATGGGAATCCTTTCGCGTTACTCTCCTTTGAATCTCTTCTATCGGAGGTCCGGTCACGTATCTCTTCGGGGGAGGCCTTCTTTGAAGACATGATCAGGGAATTATTCCTGGATAATTCGCACCGCACAACTGTTGTTATGGAACCGGACACGAATCTGGAGGATGAGATAGATGCGAAGGAGAGACAGAGACTTGATGATGTTCTTAAGTCTGCCGGCCCCGGAGAATTAAAGAATATTTTTGAAAACGCCGAACGGCTCAAAAAAATCCAGGAAGCTCCGGATTCTCCTGAAGCCCTTGCAACCATACCCGTCCTGAAGATTGCCGATCTGGAAAAGAAAAACAGGACGATACCCCTCGCTGTTATGAATGAAAAGGGTGCCACAGTTTTGTACCATGATATATCTACCAACGATATCGCGTACATCGAAATCGGTCTGGATCTGCGGCCACTCACTCGGAAATATGTCCAGTATATTCCCCTGTTCAGCAGGGCGCTTCTTGAAATGGGCACAAAAAAGGAAGATTATGTTGAGATTTCCCGTAGAATTGATCGGAAGACGGGGGGGCTTCATCCATCCCTGCTTATATCAGGGGTTAAGGACAGAAAGGGGGCCGAGGCCAGGCTTTTTCTGTGCGGAAAGGCGATGCTCCCACAGGTGGGGGAGCTTTTCGATATTATCAGGGATATTCTTATGGATGTCAGACTGGACAACAAAGAGCGCTTCAAGCAAATGCTACTGGAGGAAAAGGCCCGGCATGAGCGACAACTGGTACCCGGCGGACATCAGGCAGTCAACCTGCGCCTGAGAGCACACTTCAGCGAAGCCGGCCGGTTGGCGGAACGGCTAAACGGGGTGACTTATCTATTCTTCCTGCGCGAACTTGCCGGCCGAATAGATCAGGACTGGCCTTCCGTCTATGCTACCCTTGAGGAGATGCGGAAGACCCTTGTCAACCGCGAGACTATGCTCTTTAATGTTACCGTTGATGAGACAGGATGGAAAAAGATAAGGCCTCATCTTGCCAACTTTGCAGGTCAAATACCGGCAGGGCCGACTGGCGCTAAGACTCACATCGCCGGAGATCTTTTGACTGACATGAATATTCCTGAGTATGAGGGACTTATCATTCCCTCTCAGATCAACTATGTGGGGAAAGGGGCGGATCTTTACCGGGCAGGGTACACATATCATGGCTCTATCAGGGTTATTACCCGCTATCTCAGGACCTCCTGGCTGTGGGACAGCATACGGGTCCGGGGGGGCGCCTACGGAGCGTTCTGTAATTTTGATAAATTTTCCGGCGTGTTGACCTTTCTGTCGTACCGCGATCCGAATCTCCTAAAAACCATTGAGGCGTTCGACAAAACAGCCGGGTTCCTGCGTAAGTGTAATCTGGGCGGCGACGAACTGACAAAGGGGATTATCGGCGCCATAGGGGATATGGACGCGTATATGTTTCCCGATGCCAAGGGATATGCCTCAATGATTCGATACCTGACCGGTAATACCGAAGAGGATATCCAGCAGGTGCGGGGCGAAATTTTTTCAACAACGGCAGAAGACTTCAAACGGTTAGCGGATGTAATGGATAGGGTGACAAAGAACGGGTTGGTGAAGGTCCTTGGTTCGGAGAATGCCATCAGAGAGGCCACAGCCGACGGGCAGTTGTCTCTGGAAACATTGAAGGTGCTTTGAGCGAGAATGAATATGGGCGAGAATTCGACAAGAAACAAAGCAAAGGTTATCAGGAGATTTCTTCCTACCAGAGACTTGTTGATGAATCTCGGATTGCTCACAGCGGGCAGCTTTATTCTGGCCTTTGGAGTTAACGCGATACTGGTTCCCCATCAATTGCTGTCCGGCGGGGCCTTGGGGATATCATTGATTTTCCACTATCTTTTCCCCGGTCTCGGCGTGGGCTTCCTCTATCTCCTCGCCAACATACCCTTTGCCCTGCTCGGCTGGTTCAGCGTGAGCAGGCGATTTATGTACTATACAGCCTTCGGAATTGCCATCTTTTCCTTTGCCGCCAGTGTGATTCCCCCCACTGCGCTGTTTAACATAGACAATCATATCCTGGCAGCGATTCTGGCCGGAATAATCTGCGGGATTGGCGTAGGGATTCTCCTGCGTTCCGCTGGTTCGGGCGGCGGGCTGGACATCCTTGCGGTCTATCTCAATAAGAAATGGGAAATTCGCCTTGGATGGACCTATGCTCTGTTCAACAGCGTAATTCTTGTGGGAGGGGCAATAATATTTTCCCTGGAGATGGCTCTTTACACGCTGATTTATATCTTCACCATGGGGAAGGTTATCAATGCGGTGATAACAGGTTTCAACCAGCGCAAGCAGATCCTGATCGTTTCAGACCAACCCGATCTACTGGCTCAGGAGATCTTAAAACACCTCAACAGGGGGGTAACCTTTCTGGAAGGGGAAGGCGCGTATACCCATAAATCCAAGCGCATAATCTTCAGTATAGTTTCCCTGACGGAGCTTGCGCGCATGAAGGACCTGATATTCGAGATTGACCCTCATGCGTTTGTGGTAATCAACGACACCCTGGAAGTCCTGGGTTATCGACACGGGAGCAGGCGCGCCTATTGAGGATGAACGGGAATATGCTATGGGCAAACGAAAATGACGTGTGGCAGCAGAGTATTTGCTTGTAAGGAAGGGAAATCGTCTGAGTGATAATATGACAGAAGATGCCCCCGTGGGGCCGAGCCCGATGATGCTATCCAAACCTGTGATAGCCGCTGTATCGGGCTAGGCCGTGGCGGGAGGACTGGAACTGGCATTGTCTGCTGTTCAACTCAGGGTTCGTAATAAACAGGTTTACCCATTTCCGCGAAGGAAAAGTTCAGGAAGATGCTGTGCCCGTTGTAGTCAAGAACCCTCAGATCATCTTTCTGGTGTAGATCACCCATTATGATGTCGAAGTGTTTGCCGTATCTCTCCTTTACGGTTTCCACGGGCAGTTCATAGGCAATGAATTTTTTTATCCCCTTTGCCTCCAGCTTTTCTACAAAATCAGGATTGGTTAAGGACTCGTATGAGGTCATAATAAGAATAGGCCCTGTGCCTGTGAATATTATACTGGTTTTCATGACTGAACCATCCTTCCCCTGTCTAATGACAGGAATGCAATATTTATAACCGGCTTCACTATGAAGCCAGGGTAAGTATACCTCAAAATCTTACATACGCGCAATCCCGAAACGTCACATTGTCTCCGGTATTTTTTATCTTGAAAAAGAAGGTCCTTTGGGATATTACCAAGAGCGAATTCTGGGCGGTTAACTCAGCGGGAGAGTGCTACCTTCACACGGTAGAAGTCACTGGTTCAAACCCAGTACCGCCTACCATGAGAATCAAGGGGTTGCGGTTGGTGCCGTAACCCCTTTTCGGTTGAGGCATGGATGTCTTCTCAAGACACTGAGGACAAAAGATACGGGAGGCTATAATGGGGATTCTTTTTGATGTGAAGGCTCTGCCGTGGGAAAATCACCCCGCGATCAAAGGTGTTTCTATAAAAAAAATAATCACGACGGGACAATTTGGGAAGAACAGCCCATCCATAATAGTGGTAAAAATCCCTGTTGGGGTCGAAGCGCCGGAACATGTCCACGAAGAGAGTGAAGACATTCTTTCTATATTAGAAGGGAACGCGACTATGTGGATAGATGGTATCGGCAATTTGAAACTTCAAGAAAATGTAGTCGTTCGTGTTCCACGAGGCACAAAACACAGGATATTTGATGTGACCGATGAGCTTCTGATATATGACGTATTTTCTCCCGGTATTATGTAGTTTCAGACAGACTGATTTCTCACATTTCACAGATTGTGGAATTAAAGCTCTTGAGAGTATAAGAAAAAACAGCTATGTATTTCTGCACTGAGCATGCGTTCCGATAGAGAATATAGAGGAAAAACGGAATGAATACCTATCAGAAATGGTTTTTGGCCAGCAGACCGTGGTCCTTTACGATGACCGCTGTCTCCGTGAGCGTGGGAAGTGTTCTTGGTTCCATGGATGGCGGTTTTTCATGGTTCCTTTACCTGACCACCCTTGCCGGCATAATTTTCATGCACGCCGCGGCAAACCTTTTTAACGACTACTATGATGTCCTGAGCGGAGTCGATACCCTGGAGGTGTCAACAGCGCAGTACCGTCCCCATCCACTAGTTGAGGGGATACTTAAGCCCATGGACGTGATGATCGAAGGAATTTGTCTTTTTACTCTCGCGGCGCTCATCGGCATTTTCCTCGCTGTAACCAGGGGGTGGACTGTCCTGGTAATAGGTCTTATAGGTGCCTTTGCCGGATTGTTTTACACTGCGCCTCCCTTCAGGTATAAATACAGGGGATTAGGGGAGATCTCAACCTTTCTGATGTGGGGACCGTTGATGGTAGAGGGGGCATATTTTGTTCAGCGGCAGACACTCAGTATGGATGCCTTCCTGGTTTCACTTCCCTTTGGAGTGCTGGTGGCTCTGGTGCTTCTCGCCAACAACATTCGGGACGCCGCGGATGACAAAAAACGAGACATAGCAACCCTGCCGATCATAGCCGGTCATAATCGTGGCATATGGATATATGTAACGCTGGTAGTATTTGCCTATGTGTCAGTTGTCCTGATGGCCTTTACAGGACCTCTTAACCTCTGCTCACTGATGGTGCTCGTTTCGCTCCCGCTGTTCTTCAGCCTGTTGCGCCGGATGATAAAAAATCCTCCCCTTGATGCAGATGCGCAGACGGCAAAACTGAACACGGCGTTTGGCATCCTGCTACTCATCTCTCTTATCATCGGGAGGCTGGTTTGAAACACCCGGCGATAGTATGGAAGCCGTTACTGGCAACGATTATCCTTGTGAATGTACTCTGGTTTGCCACATTTTACCTCACCTTCAGCACCTTCTGGATCAAGATCGCAATCTCGGCATCCTCGCTTGCCGCGCTGTCTTGGTGGATAAGGCCAATCGGCAAAGACAAATTTCATCTGGACGTGAGAGCCCTTCTTATTGGTCTTGCCTCCGCCGTGGCGCTGTATCTGATCTTCTGGGCCGGGAAAGAGATCTCATCTGCCATCTTTCCATTTGCGGAGCGTCAGATAGGGGGCATATATGGCAAGGGGGAAGGCGCTCCCATGTGGACTATCTTTCTCCTGTTATTTTTCATTACGGGTCCCTGTGAAGAACTTTACTGGCGCGGTTTCCTGCAAGACAGACTCATGGAACGTTTCGGAGGCTGCGGAGGCTGGCTCCTCACTACCGCAATCTACGCCGGTGTTCATATATGGTCATTCAATTTTATGCTTATCGGAGCCGCCGCCGTTGCCGGCGCTTTCTGGGGGGCCATGTACTGGCGTCTCGGCAACCTGTCGCCTGTCATCATCTCCCACTCACTCTGGAGCGCCTTTATATTCGCAGTAATTCCGATGTCCTGAAGCTCCCCGTATATTCTCCTGTTCCGAAGATACATACCTTATAGACGTCAATGCACGGGAGGGTTTGCCCCCGGCATTTTTTGTTGACTCCACCTTGACGCAAGACCTCCTTTTTGTCATACTCCGTCAATCGGGCACACTCCTATTCAAAGACAAAAGCCTCTTCAGCGCCACTCATTCCTCCTGATTCTCTATTCATCCCCCTTTCTTGTCGTCGATCCCGGTGCTTTGAGCCTGAACCCTGTATACAAGAAGCGTCTATCAGAGGATGAAACAAGAGAGGAGGGGACTAACATGAAAAAATATTGTTTCGGGGCGGGGTCGGTTTTGCTTTTCCCGGTCTGTGCGTTTGCCGACGCGGGATACGGTGGGGGCGGGTACGGATGGAGTCATATGATGGGTCCCGGTTTTGGAGGAATATTTATGTGGATACTCCTTATTATCGCTATCGTCTTGATCGTCTATTTTCTCATACCGGCGTTAAAAGGGGTTGGGTCCGGGACCTCACCGCACGAAACGCACCTTGATATCCTTAAGAAGCGATACGCAAAGGGTGAAATTACCAAAGAAAAATTTGACGAAATGAAAAAGGATCTGGAGAAGTGACAACACACCCTGTTTTTTACTGAGATTAACGGACATGTGTGCCGGAAACGCTTGTTGTCTATATTGTGTTCCCTGAAACCGGCTAAAGAGAGGAAGGTGTTTATTATGGCTGATATAAAGATAGATGTACGGGGTGAAACCTGTCCGGTGCCCCTGGTGGAAACCCGCAAGGCACTCAGAAAAGCCTCGCCCGGAGATATCGTGGAAATCATCGGGACACACACCGCTTCCAAGAAAGAGATACCGATGGCCCTGAAGGCGATGGGGATTGAGGGCGCGGATATACAGCAAGAAGGGGATGTGTGGAAGATCAGGATAGGTGTCTGACGGAAAGGTGGTGAAATCATGACCGATAAAACGACAATCGTCGTTCACAGTGGTGATATGGACAAACTGTACAGTGCTCTTATCATATCCACCGGCGCGCTGGCTATGGGTATGGAGGCCTCGCTCTACTTCACCTTCTGGGGCCTCGAACGCCTTTTCCAGGACTTCAAGGAACTGGGGGGAAAAATCATCGCCTGCGATATGACGATGGAGATCATGGGGATAAAGAAAGAGGATCTTCGGCAGGACCTGATCGACGAGTACGGGGCAGTGGGAACCTACATAGAAGAAGCACGGAACTCCAAAATAACGTTATTTATTTAAGGAGAAACTGTAATGATTGAAAAAACCGTTTACCTCGACAACGCCGCGGCCACCCGGATGGATGAAAAAGTGCTGGAAGCGATGAAACCGTATTTCTTCGAGACCTACCCGGTTGCCACGTCGGAATTCGGCTACTCCCTGGGAATCGAGGCCCGGGAAGCCCTGGAAAAAGCCAGAAAGGAGATTGCGAGTCATATCGGTGCCGACGGCGAAGAGTTCATCTTCACCTCGGGGAGCACGGAATCGAGCAACCTGGCGCTCAAGGGGGTGGCACTAGCACTCGGCGAGAAGAAGGGCCGGCATATCATCGTCTCTTCGATCGAGGATTTCCCCGTCCTGCACAGCGCCAAGACCCTTGAGAAGCAGGGCTTTTCTGTTACCTATCTGGATGTAGATAATGAAGGTCTTGTAGATCCCGATAGACTGAGGGATGCGGTTACTGACGAGACCATACTCGTTTCGATCCAGCACGCGAATCAGGAGATCGGAACGGTCCAGGATATCGAGACGATCGGCAGTATCTGTCATGACAAGGGAGTTCTTTTTCACACGGACGCCACGCACACATTCACTCGGGTGCCCCTGGACTCTCAAAAGGTAGAGGTGGACCTGATTACCGTCTCCCCCCACACGATCCACGGTCCGAAGGGGATAGGTGGACTTTACATACGCAAAGGCACGCCGATCTCCAAGTGGATGGACGGCGGATTTCAGGAGTTCAACCTCAGGGCTGGACTGGAGAATATCCCGGGGGCAATCGGTTTCGCCAGGGCGGTCGAACTGATCACACTAGAAGAAACCGAACGGATCAAGAAAATGCGGGACCATCTTATCGGCCGCGTCTCGGCCGAAGTGTCCGAAACTACACTGAACGGACACCGCTCGAAAAGGGTGCCGCAAAATGCCAACATCACCTTTCACTCTGTTGAAGGTGAATCGGTAACCCTCCATCTAGACATGCGAGGATTTGCCGTAAGCACAGGCTCTGCATGCTTCAGCCGCTCACTGGAGGCGAGCCACGTAATCCGCGGAATAGGCGGTGATCATGAACGAGCGCACGGGTCGATCCGATTTACCTTCAGTCGTTACAACACTATGGAGGAAGTGGACGCGGTGATAGACGCGATCACCGAAGTGGTAAATCAATTAAGAATAATCAGCCCACTGAGTAAAAACAAGGAGGTCGGGAAATGACGTTTCCATACAGCGACAAGGTACTTGAACACTTTAAAAATCCACGCAATGTAGGCAAAATCGAGAATCCTGACGGCCACGCTATGGAAGGCAGTCCGGCGTGCGGGGATATGGTTGGGGTTCACATAAATGTTGATCCTAAGACAAAGCGTATCACCGATATCAAGTTCGAATCTTACGGCTGTGCGTCCAACATAGCCACGGGGTCCATCATTACCGAGCTCGCCAAGGGAAAAACCATTGAGGAGGCAAAGAAGATCAGCTGGAAAGAGGCATCAGACGCATTGGGCGGTCTGCCGCCGATCAAGTCCCACTGCTCGGTCCTCGCCGTGGAGGGGCTGCGTTCGGCGATACATAACTACGAAGAGCTCCACGGACTGGTCAAAGAGCAGAAACCCACCACCGTGGAAATTCTTCGCAAGCGTCTCAAGAAAGTGATGAACCCCCTCTCAGGGCTGGATCTGGTCCAGACGGAGTTGGTAAAGGATATCACCCTGGACAAGGGTGTCGTTCATATAGACGTTGACCTCCCCGCCGACCACCAGTTTGCCACCAATATCAGAGAGGAAATAAGGGATAAAATAGAGCCCCTCTGGGACGTGGAAACCGTCGAGGTACAGTTTCTGAAATAGATTTTCAGGGGAAAACAACACGTACTTTCATACAACCGGGAAAGGAGGTTTTTTGTGAGCAAATCAAGAATCATGTATGTATTCACCGTTCTGGTGTTCCTGTGTGCGTTCGGTCTCTACCCTCACTGCGTATCCGCGGCAAATTCGGAGGGCCCCGTAACGGTGGCGTCAAAGATCGACACCGAAGGAGCCCTTCTGGGACAGATGATCGTGCTGATGCTCAGAGACAGTGGGTTCAAGGTCAAGGACAAGACGGAATTCGGCCCGACCGACCTGATCCGTAAGGCCATCATCAACGGAGAGATCGACATCTATCCCGAATACACGGGGAATGGTGGCTTCTTCTTCAGCAATACCGATCCAGCCGCATGGAAAGATGCCCGGAAAGGGTATGAAACCGTCAGGAAACTGGATTTCGAGGCGAACAGAATTGTCTGGCTGAAGCCTGCTCCGGCAAATAACACCTGGGCAATCGCGGTGAGAAAAGACCTCTCCGGGGGAAAAGACATAAAAACGCTTGAGGACCTCGCCCGTTACGCGCAGGGGGGAGGGACCGTGAAGCTTGCCGGTTCGGAAGAGTTTGTGAGCCGTCCCGACGCGCTCCCCGCCTTCGAAAAGGCGTACGGCTTCCATTTCAGTAAGAAACAACTCCTCGTCCTTTCGGGGGGAAACACGGCGCAGACCGAAAAAGCGGCTGCTGACGAAACCGACGGGGTGAATTTTGCCATGGCTTACGGCACGGACGGATCTCTCGCGGCACTCGGCCTGCTCGTCCTCGAAGACACGAAGGGCGTGCAGCCGGTCTATGAGCCCGCTCCCATTGTCAGGGAAACCGTTTTGAAAAAGTACCCCCGGATACAGAATATCCTGGAGCCGGTGTTCTCCTCCCTCGACCTGGAGACCCTTCAGACCCTTAATGCCAGTATTGCTGTGGAAGGACAGATGGCCTCGGCCGTTGCAGAAAAGTATCTACGTTCAAAGGGATTTCTGCACTGAACAGCAAGTGGACATAAAAATCTTTCTAAACAGTCGAAGATTCTCTCCGAGGGGGTTGCGTGTATAGAGTCGGCATTGACAAGGTGACCCTTGCCGGGGCGGTTATAGGTTTTCTCTCTCTGGGCTTTCACTTCGTCATCCTGAGACCGAACAGGCTGTCCAGCGGGGAGGGACTGTTCGTATGGAACTCCCTGTCCTCACCCGAGACGCTGCTTCTCGCTCTCCTCTGGCTCTGCGCCCTCGGCACCGGATTCTCACACAGGGAGAATCGTCCCTTTCGCCTCGCGCCCGGCCTGATCGGGAATGTGATCCTCGTCCTCGTATTCTTCCTCACCGCCAGGATGGCATGGAGTACCACCGACCCCAATCTTCCCTTTCTGAGGATCTCCATCGGTTTCGGCGGATGGATGATGGCGTTCGCCTCCTATATACTGATCCTTTCCTCTCAGCAGAAGCTCGAAGGCGAAGGATTTCTCCGGCTGTTAGTGTCCTTCTCCGGAATGGCGGCACTCGTCGTTCTGTTTGCTTCGGGGTACATGAGCGATATGTCCGTGATCAAGGAATTCAGCGCGAGACAAGGGAGGTTCCTGTCCGAGCTTTCACAGCACCTGATCCTTGCGGGGTCCTCCGTCTGCATCGCAACCGTCATCGGTACGGGCCTGGGCGTATGGGCATTCAGGAGCAGGTTTCTTGAACGGCCCGTCTTCTTTTTCGTGAACACTGTCCAGACCCTCCCAAGCCTCGCCCTCTTCGGTCTGATGATAGCACCCCTGGCCCTGCTCTCCCAGAAATACCCGGTCCTTCGTGACTTTGGCATACAGGGGATCGGCTGGGCGCCCGCCCTGATCGCTCTATCCCTGTACGCCCTTCTCCCCATTACACGGAACACCTATACCAGCCTTCGCATACTCGATCCCGATGTTATTGAAGCAGGGCGGGGAATGGGGATGAACGGACTCCAGCTCTTATGGCGGGTTGAGATACCCCTCTCCCTGCCGATCATACTAAGCGGCATCAGAACGGCCCTGGTACAATCCATCGGCAATACCACGGTTGCCGCTCTTATCGGGGCTGGGGGGCTCGGTGTCTTTGTTTTCCAGGGACTCGGTCAGGCCGTCCCCGACCTGATCCTCCTCGGAGCGGTGCCCGTTATTCTTCTCTCGGTCTTTACGGATAAACTAATGGCTCTACTCATACATCACATCACCCCGAAAGGGCTTGATGTGGGACAGGAACCGGCATCATGATACAGATTCGGAATGTCACAAAAAAATACGGCACCATTATCGCGGTCGACAACATCTCCCTTGAGATACCAGGGGGGGAAATATGTTGTCTCATCGGCCCCTCCGGGTGCGGTAAGTCAACGGTGGTAAAGCTGATCAACCGAATGCTGGAACCGGCGAACGGAAGTATCTTTATCGACGGAAAAGATACCAGGGACTTTAAACCAGAGCTCTTAAGGAGACACATCGGGTATGTCATCCAGAACATCGGGCTCTTTCCCCACATGACCGTCGCGGAGAATATCGCTGTCGTACCGCAGCTTCTCTCGTGGAATCAGGAGAAGATCGAAGAGCGGACAGAAGAATTGTTCCGCATGATGCGCATGGAATCAGACCATTATCGCGACAAATACCCGAGAGAACTTTCTGGAGGCGAGGCGCAGAGAATCGGGGTGGCCCGTGCGCTGGCCTCCGATCCCGAGATACTTCTCATGGACGAGCCCTTCGGCGCGGTAGATCCCCTGAACCGCGAAGGATTGCAGGCGGAGTTCATGAAGATCCAGAGCGATCTGAAAAAAACCGTTGTCTTTGTCACCCACGATCTCGACGAGGCTATCCGTCTCGGTGACAGGATTGCCCTGATGCGAGAGGGAAAGATAGTGCAGTACGACACGCCCGAAGAGATCCTTGCCCATCCGCAAAACAGATTCGTGAGTGATTTTGTCGGCGCGGACAGGGCGCTGAAACGCCTTTCCCGCTTCCCCGTCTCCGAATTCATGAAAAAGCCGGTCGTCGTAAAGGTAACCGATGACGTTGACGCCTTTATCTCGCAGATAAGAAAAAAAGGCAGGCCTCGATTCTTCTGGCTTTTGGATGAAGACGAACGTCTGATTGGCCCCGTCGATTCCCGCCATGTCCACACCCCCTTCAGCCGGGAGGAGGATGTGATGGAAGCCAACTGTACCGCCATAACCGTCAGGGACAGCGCGACACTGAGAGATGTTCTGTCGAGGATGCTCGGGCAGGGTGTCAAAACAATTCCGGTTACCGACGACAATTCTCGACTCGTGGGCGAGATCAGCATACTGGAAATCGAAAAGGTAACGGAGGAGGCCGCGCTCGAATGTTGAAATCTCCCCTGAAAACATATCTCCGCAGATCAGCGGGGACAATCCTCCTTATCGGGGTGTTTATCTACCTCATCTTCGACATGAATGC
>JAFDBG010000016.1 GCA_019313385.1 Deltaproteobacteria bacterium
CACTCCAGCGCGACTAACAAATTTCCGTATAATCTTGCTTGTAGAAACATCATATAGAGTTGGTGACGAGCCAAAGAATTCTGAATAAATGATACGTCTGCCATCCGCAGAAAAGAGGGCAAATTCGGTTGTTTTATCCGAAAATTTCTTTAGCGTCTCGCCTGTATGAGTATCGATAAGAAGTGATTCATCTCCAGCAATCAACCCATACTTACCATCAGGAGATATTTCTATACCAGATACTGTTTTATCCCTTTCGATTGAATAAACTTTTTCGCCCGTATCCATGTTCCACATCTCTATCGTAGATTTGTCCGGGTAATAATCGTTTCTATACATTAAACAATATCTGCCGTCCTGCGAAAAAGCAAAAGAGTTTGGAGGCTCTTTAAATCTAGCCTTAAATGTGCGGATCTTACTTAAAGTTGCAATATCATAGACTGTATACGTATTCTTAGCAGGGCCATATTCACTACCGGAGAGCACGTAATTATTAGCAGGAGACAGCTTAAAGCCTACAATATCATCTATGCTCTTTATATCTTTGCCCGTAAAAGCATTCCACACTTTCAATCTTGAAATTCCTATTGATATAACATGCTCTCCGTCAGCAGAAAATCTAACGAACTGAACCCCCGAGGAATGTTTCTTATAACTTCTTATCTCTTTGCCGCTAATAGAGTTCCATATTTTAACAGTGCCTTTTCTGTCTCCTGCGATAATATATCTTCCATTATTTGAAATGCCAACAGATTCAATATAGTTATATTCATTATTATCAAAATGCCATGTAAATGTCCTTATCTCACTACCAGAACCTGCATCCCATAGTTTTACTGTTTTATCTTCACTTCCGGTAACCAAATACCTGCCATCTTCAGAAAATACCATCGTCTTTACTTGATCTGAATGTCCCATCTGCACAAAAATCTCCGGCTTTTCATAGGCCATTGCAGTATTCGAAATTACCAGGACAGCAAAAAACGTTATCAGTATTTTTAACGAAAAGTTGGTTTTATGCATATTGCACCTCCACGCTTTTTTTACCTGTTACATGAATTACTAAAGCCCCGTGATTCTTAAATCTTTCGGATACTCTACACGGAATTTCACCTTAAGATTCTTTTTTTCGCCACTGGCAAGTTTTAAATCCCAGGTAATTATGCCGTCGTCGGAAATCTTTGCCTTGTCTTTTTGGGGAGACTCAATCTCAACCTTTATCTTCTCGTTTCGTGACACTGGAATGTTGTCATGTACAGTAAGGGCTATTCCCCTGTCTTTGCTGTTGAAAATGTCGATCGCAAATTCATAAATCACTCTTGTTTTCCCGGCAAAGGCGCCTGCAGATTCTGTAAATTTTTTGACAAGTTTCTTCTCCACCTTTATCCCTTCGTCAACACCAAGAGAGAGTGTAATATCCTCATCCGGCAACATTATATTCTTAAGATACGTTGAGCCCACAAGCCTGTTATCGAGGAATATGTTCATCCGGCCTTTCATGAGCGGAAACAGGAATGGATTCTTAAGATCAGCCTGGAGGTATGAATATTTTGAAAGCTTTGGCACCGTGTAATAATTAAATTTAGATTCTTTGTTTACAGATGCTATCATGATTCTGTGGGGCTGATTATCGGAAGGCACGTCAACTTTTCTCGGCAGCACGAAACTGAAGGAACTGGTTTCAGCTTTTACCTGCGGCTGCTCATAAGGCTTTTTCGATGCGGTCATACTTTGGCTTTCTCTCGACAGCATTATTTCGGCATCTTTAAATCCTTTCGTGCGAGCGGAGTTATACATTGCTGGTCTTTGCTGATAAATATCAACGAGCCACGAAGAAAGAACCGGCGGCGTGCCATAAACAAACGGCTTTGCCGTGGAGATTTCCATATCAACAGCTTTCCAGTCTTCACCTGTTGACTGTTTTATTATTGCAAAACAATCTATGGCAACATTTGCGCCTGAGTCGGCACGAAGGTCATATTGAGGAACCCAGCTAGCCCGGCTTACTATGTAAGAAAAGACCATCGTTATGTTTCTGCTGTCATCCTGCGAAAAAGTGGAGATTACAATACTCTTGCTCTCATCCGTAAGGGAGCTTAATTCCCCCAGCTCTCTTTTAACTGCCTTTTTTTCTTCCCACAGTTTCTTTAATTTGCCTTCAGCCTTTGCGATCTTTTCGTAATTTTCCGATAAAGACCTGGTGAAATACTTGACATGCGCATCAACCTCGGCGGTGGTTATCTTCTGATTTTGCGGAAACGGAACAACCTTTTTTAAATAATCTGTGGAACTGTTCAAAACCGCTATCTGGTTTGTGTTCATCTTTATAATCTCTTCCAGACTTTCAAGACGCTCTTTCAGCTTTTCGGTCTTTTGCTGACTTAACTTCGCAAGATATGTTTTTTCAACTTTTATATCGGCTATCTTTACACCAGCGCCGGCCTTGATGCTTGTCTGTATTGAGGCGTCAATCATGTTGGAAGTGATGCCGGAAATTCTGATGACATTCTGCCCCTTTTTAATCGGAAAAACCGCCTGTTTCTTTATCATGGCACTGTCAGGATATACGATGATATGCTGAATCGACGAGGTTGGCTCAATCTCCCCCACAGCAGCCAGACTTTCTCCAGAAAAAGCAACGAGCATAAAAATCAAAAGCATAATCCGTCTTATCATAACGCCTCCTTGTGCCTGTTTTGTGTTTCTTCAAACCTATTTCGCAGACCTTGTTTTAATTTCAGCTTTATTCTCATAAAACTCAGAGGCATAGCTGCTCTTGCCGGTTGGTTTCCCGGTTAGTGTTACTCCTCTTGTCCTTGCGCCTATGTCCTTTGCCTTTGTCTTGACAAAATAGACTCCCCCCTGAGTGTTAAGGTCTATCTCGCCCAGCGGTGATGTGCTTGCATATACTGATATATTCTCCTCGCCGAATGGAGGGCTTATCTCCAGATCAAACCTGTCATTTCCTGATGGAATTTCATAGATAACCCCGCCCTGGAAATAGTTTTCATTTCTGTAAGGGTTTGGCAGTATCTGAACCATTTCCCCTGCGGCATCCTTGTATATGACACGGGCATAAAAGGGCTTGTTCCCTTTTATGTAAATCCTCATCCTGTCGCTGCTTTTATATTCCTTTTTATCTGTCCAGAGCCGGACATGGAGCGGAGCAGACGGATCGTCGGCAACATCCTTTCTTTTAGAAACTTTATCCATTGCCTTTTCATCAGGTATCACCTCGACCTTAATCTTCACCCCGAAGCAATCTCCTGCATTTGTATCTTTGTACCAGCTTTTTTCAAGCTCCTTAATGATTTTTACAGTGGCATTGGAATATGCAGACACCAGATCCTTCTCAATCTCAAAGTCTTTGACGTGAGTTTCGCTTGTCATGTAGGTCGATGCAAACTCTATTGCGTTTCTCTTTGCGGCTTCCAACGCAGCCTGCTGTGTCTGCCTCCTTGACCTGTCCTCACCCATGCAGGCATAGCCCCTGGCTTCTGTAATGGTAGATTGTGCGGCATGAGCATATGAGGAAAGCACAAGGAGCAGCAATACCAGCGCAGCTATTTTTGCCACATTCATTTTTTCTGTTTTTGATTTAACGGCTAACATGTAATGAGTTCTCCTTTCCAAGATCAAAAAGTTTTTTACCTGACACCTGATAAATTCGATCTTTTACGAATTCATCATTATTCGCTGCTTAAAGCCACTATTCTAACAGCTTAATAATAATGTTTTAAAATATCCTGATAACCGAACCCTTTTCGGGCCATCATATTGGCTCCCCATTGACTCATACCGACTCAATGACCGCAATCTTTATTCTGAAATTATTACTTTTTAGTTCGGGTGTCCCATTATTCGCAACAACCCTTATTCCCAGTAAACGTCCTGATTGAGACTGCCCAGCGGCATTGAGTCCACTGATCTGTCCAATATTCAGGCCGTACTTGTTCAAAAGATTCTGCATATCATTATATGAAACAGAAAAGCTCCACTGGCCATTTGGAATATTTGCGCTAAAACCGTCAGGAATCCCACATCCGCCTGGATGCGCTGGTTATCTATTTTTATACTTTTCTGTAAAAAAATCTGCATAACGTTTGGATTAAAGAACTATTCATTGCCCTTGATAGGCCAATCACTTTTTCCAGGTAGATATACCTAAGGGTAAATAAGCTGGACAGTGCCCTATTGCAGCAGTGATTATTGGAACTATCCCTATGGCTCCCCACCAACTTTCGAAATATACCCCAGATACAATAATTCCTACACCAATAACTATCCTGATAATTCGATCTATCTTTCCTATATTGCGTTTCATGCCATCCTCCTATCCAAAGAATATTAAGGTTTAATAAGTAAATATAGGACAAAATAAAGAGACTAACGCTCCGCATAAACGACTGGCAATGGGGTCGCAGCGGAATTGCCAGTCCGAGCCGTTGCGGTTGTTATCTGGCATTTTTCTTTGCAATATTATCCACCACCCGGCGGACATCAGCTAAACATCAGCGTCCTTTTAGATTTTTCTGAGCGCAATCACACTGTCCAGCCTTCTTTTCGAATGCAATTCTTCCCAGGATTGTTGATTGGCCGTTGTTATCAGCATAATCTTTTTCAATGTTTTTCCTTGTATATCCAAAGCAATAGCAAACAAGCTCGTCATCTTTAAATTCATTTCTTTCCTGGGGATATGGCCCAATTTTAATCATGGTCGTTCCTTGTAATCATGGTGATCACCAGAATGCTGCTCTAATACCCTAATAATTTGGAGTAAGGTTTGATTCACCGGTGTTGCCACACCATGAGTTTTACCCAATTCGATTACTTTTCCTCCAAAGATTTCAACTTCGGTTTTGCGTCCGGCCTCAATATCCTGCAGCATCGACGTCTTCCCCTGTGGCGACAAAACATTTAGGAATGAATACCATTCCTCTATGTCCTGGTTTGTCAGATTTACATCCATAACATCTGTCAATGCAATTACTTCTTTCATCAAGGCCTCCATTAAACCCTGGGCCTCCGGAGATGTCTGGAAAACTCCATACGGGGCCCGCATCACAGCCGATGCCTGGTTCATCCCGACATTGACCATGAACTTCCACCACATCATTCTGATCATATCCTCCGGCGTTTCATAAACGATTCCCGCCCTGTCAAATGCCTCCTGCACGCGGAGGACTCGCTGGCTGAGATGGTGCTGGATATTTCTGGCTTCACCGAAATAGTGCTTCCCCGGCTTGGTATACGTTATCCGATTTCCCTGACGCAGGGCATCTATCGCTACAGAGATGGCATATAGCACCTTATCCGTTCCATAGATGGAACCAATATATTCTTCACTCTCAAGACCATTCATGATAGATACAATGGTGGTTGAATCGCCTACAAGTTTTCCCAGACCGGGGACCGCTTCCTTGAGATGATGATGTTTCAGGGCCACGATAATCAGATCTGCTGGGGAATCAGTTTCATCAGGATCAATGGCTGGGATTGCATAAGATTTTCCGTTGACTATCAGGCCTTCGGTTTTGAGCTTGTCCAAACGGTGATCTTTAGCAATCAAGACCGTCGAAAAACAAGCCGTATCGAAAAATCTACTGGCGAAATAAGCACCCATTGCCCCGGCGCCAAGGATTGCTACTTTCTTGATTTCTCGCATTGATTATTCCTTATCGCACGAAATGTTTGTTTTGATCCACAATGTTGAAAAGAAAGTCCTCAGTTCTTTCCATTTTTTCCGAATCAGGGTCATTGCCCAAAAAATGATTATAAGAGATGCTCCACGAAAAACGTACTCTGCAAAGCGCTGATGGTCGATCTTTTGATTATTAGAAAGGTTCGAATTCGATAGCTGTTACCTTGAAACCACCTCATCCAAGATAGGAGGTAGTTTGATGCCGACTCGGACTTCTACCGAATGTTTGTCATAGAATGTTTCTACAACATCTCGGATCAAGATAAACTAAGGTTGATCTGGTTTACAGATGTAATGATCCCAATCGAGGCCAAACATCCAGAGTTTGGTGCCCCTTTGTACTGTTTTGCAAATGCGTCAAATTTAAGTTACTTTGAAGAGTCTACGTATTCAACGATTTTTTTCGCTAATGTATTTATCGTTTTCTCGAACTTGTCTTCGTCTTTTTCCAGCAGTGTTAATCTGAAGCCTGGCAGTGCGGTAAAGAATGATGTCAGAGGCACCACGCATATCCCGGTGGATCCAAGGAGATAGTAAACAAAACGTTTGTCATTTTCTATATGGACACCCGTTATTTCTTCCACGTAGGTTTTTATGGAGGCATTTTTTATCTGTAGCTTCTGCTTGCAGTTGAGCACCGCCTCGTTGAACACGATAGTCATGTAAAAGGCGCCGTTTGTTCTGTTTACAACAATATACGGAACATCCTTAAGTATGTTGTATGCTATGTTGGAAAGCCTCTCATAATGTTTGACCCTGCTGTCCAGATATTTCTGATACTCGGGATGGGTCATAATCCTCGGGATGGATATCTGAGGCAGCGTAGTG
The DNA here is from genome assembly GCA_019313385.1 of Deltaproteobacteria bacterium. Lineage (GTDB taxonomy): Bacteria > Desulfobacterota > Syntrophia > Syntrophales > UBA2210 > UBA2210. Next base: position 6,530 of record JAFDBG010000016.1, read on the forward strand.
GAGCAGACCTCAGACATCTTCTGTGTTAATATGGCGTCTATATATCTTGCGAAGGTCTCGTCCTTGTCGGCGTTGTACACCTCCATCCACCCGCATCGTGCTCCGGGCCAGGGAAACTCTTTCGATATGCCCTTCATGCTGATGGCGGGAACATCCCCGATGATGTCTGAAAGGGGAACGGTCTTACGGCCGTTGTACACGATATTCCGATAGGTTTCATCGAAAATGAGGAAGAGGTCATACTCTTCCGCGATTTTTACAATCTTTCTGAGGCTTTCTTCCGGATAGACGAATCCGGTAGGGTTGTCGGGATTTATGACAAGGGCGCCGACGATAGTGTTGTGGCTTTTCACCTTTCGTTCAAGTTCCTCGATATCCGGATGCCAGTTGTGGTAGGGGTTCATCCTGTAGGTGTTTGGCGGAAATGAGGCATGATGAATCTCTGCGAGAAGATGGGTGGAATAGGTCGGCTCCGGCATTATGATCCGGGCATCGACCCTTATGGAGCTGTATGCCCGTGCAATCGCGTCTCCAAGTCCGTTGAAAAAGATAATATTCTCTTTGTCAAGCTGGTATTTCCCCCGCTTATTTACCTCCTCCGCAAGAAATTCCCTAGTCTCTCCCATACCCTTGGTGGGTGAATAGGCATATGACATATCATTTTTCATGATATCGGCCAGTGTATCCTTCATCCATTCAGGAATCTTTTCCCCCTTTGTTACTGGGTCTCCGATGTTTTCCCAGGTAACATCAACGCCATATCCCTTCAATTTTTCCGCTATATTTACTATATTGCGTATCTCGTATGCTATTCCTGCCCCGCTCTTTGCTATGTCAAATCTCATGATCGCCTCTTTTTTTTGAAATATCCTGTCAGCTTAATATAAATTGTAAAAAAACTCTACAAATAATTTACTCATTAGCGTTGTTTGTGTGAATATAAACCGGGAGAAGAACGGGGGGACAAGTTTTCCTTGACTTATATCTATTTTACTCTATAGATTTTCTGTCTGTATAGTTTTGAGAAGGGGCAAGCAACGTGATCATCGGCTGCCTGTTTCTTCCACCCTGTATTGTAGTGCTTTTGCGACTTGTAAGGAGGGATTTATGGGCAGGGGATACATGGGCAAGATCTTGACAGTTGACCTGACTGCGGGGGATATAAAAGAGGAAATAATACCGGATGATGTATATGAGAAATACCTGTCAGGTATAGGGCTTGCCGCTTATATCCTTTACAACAGGATACCCGTGGGGGCGGACCCGCTCGGTCCGGACAATATCCTGGGTTTTGTTTCCGGTCTTCTGACCGGCACTGGCAGTCTTTTCGCGGGTAGATGGATGGCTGTGGGGAAATCACCTCTTACCGGCGGCTGGGGTGACGCGAACTGCGGCGGCAATTTCTCACCCGCCATGAAAAGATGCGGGTATGATGGGATATTCTTTAAGGGTATAAGCGACAAACCGGTATATCTCTACATCGAGAATGGAAAGGCCCGGCTCCGGGACGCGTCTCATATATGGGGCAGAGATACGGTGGAGGCCGAAAAGATATTGCTGGAAGATGCGCCTGTCGGCGCCCGGGTTGCCCTTATAGGTCCTTCCGGTGAAAAGCTGTCTTTGATATCCGGCATATCCAATGACAGGGGAAGAATGTCCGCCAGGTCGGGTCTTGGCGCTGTAATGGGGTCAAAGAGGTTGAAGGCGCTGGTTCTGGGAGGCGCAAAGAGGATTACCGTTCATAACAGAGAGGGGATAAAAAAACTGAGCCGGACGTGTAACAAATGGGTTCAGTTCCAGCCCCCCTTCATACCCGGATCAATGACATCGTACGTTGGCGCATTGATGAGGGTGATGCCCACAGTGCTTGCTCAGGACGGTATGTTGTACAAGATACTCCTCAAAAAATGGGGCACGGTAAGTATGAACCAGATGTCCATTGAGATGGGAGATTCCCCGATAAAAAACTGGAAGGGAGACAACAGGGACTTTGGGCCTAAAAAATCTGCAACCATCAATCCCGATTTATTCACGGATTGTGAGATGATAAAGTATCACTGCTATTCATGCCCTTTGGGTTGCGGCGGAATCTGTTCGATGACTGGGGAGTACAGCGAAACTCACAAACCGGAATATGAAACTGTTCTTGCCCTGGGTGGACTGTGCATGAATGAGGATGTGGACAGCATTTTTCACCTTAATGAAACCCTCAACAGGGCTGGCATGGATACCATATCGGCGGGTGCAACAGCAGCCTTTGCCATTGAGTGTTATGAAGAGGGGATACTTACAAAAGAAGACACGGACGGGCTTGAACTCACATGGGGAAACTCCGGCGCAATTATGGCTCTGGTAAACAAGATGATAAACAGGGACGGCATAGGGGATATTCTGGCGGATGGCTCTAAAATAGCCGCCCGGAAGCTGGGAAAGGGATCGGAACGATTCACGGTACATGCCGGGGGACAGGAACTCGCGATGCATGATAGCAGGAATGATCCGGGTTTCGCGCTTCACTACAGTGTTGAACCTACACCGGGTAGACATACAATAGGATCTGGACTCTACTATGAAATGTTCCAATTGTGGAAAAAGATTAAGGGGTTGCCGAAGGCAGGGCCGCTTTATTTCAAGGGGAGCAAATATGTGGTGAATGAAGAGAAGGCCATTATCGGCGCAGCGTGCAGCAAATTCATGAATGTATTGAACGGCGCCGGGCGTTGCATGTTCGGCTCTTTTCTGGGAGCGAACAGGATACCAACCTTTGGCTGGCTGAACGCGGCAACAGGTTGGAACAGAACGCCGGAAGAGTATATGGAGATTGGAGAGCGCGTACAGACACTGAGGCAGGCATTCAATATAAAACATGGTATAGAGCCGAAGGATTTTAAGATAAGTGAACGTGCCGTTGGAAGGCCACCTCTGTTGGGTGGCGCGAATAAGGGCAGAACAGTGGATATAGATAAAATGATGGAAGCTTACTGGGGACAGTTTGGTTGGGATACCAGGACGGGCAAACCGGGCGCGGAATGTATGGAGAGGCTTGGCATAGAGGTGCAATAATCCGGGACATGGAGGAAAGAAATGGCGTACAGAATAACTGATGCATGCAACGGATGCGGCGCGTGTAAGGAAGTATGTCCCGTGGATGCTATTCATGGAGAGAAAAAGGAACTCCACGTGATAGATGATGCGCTTTGCATAGAATGCGGGGTGTGCGGCAGGATATGTCCCAGAGGAGCGGTAGAGGATAGCTTTGGCATTGTATCTGAAATGATAAAGCGCTCCCGGTGGGAGAAACCTGTTTTCAATCGGAAGAAGTGCATGTCATGTGTTATATGCATAGACGCGTGCCCCGTGGGATGCCTCTCGCTGTCTGAGGCAATGCCCCGCGATCCGCACGGGTATCCCTATCTGGACAAAGAGAAGGCCTGTATCGCATGTGGCTTTTGTGCCTCTGAATGCCCAGTGGAGGCGATCACCATGAGCCACGATTGAGGAGAGGAAGAACATGGATGATTTCAAAGAAATAACTTCGGGAAACAAACCATTTAAGAGGGCATATGTTGCCATAATGTTGTGGTTTGTCGGCAGGGCCATACAGGCTGCGGCCAGGGTTGACAAAAATGTGAAAGGGGAATTTAAAAAACTCCCGGAGGGCTTTACATTCTGTCTTGGCGTTTTGCCAAAAGGCCCATATATGATTGTGGGTAAGAACGAAAAAGGACGTGTGAAATACCTGGGATGGGAACCTGGCGGCAGACGTATCGATCTTGATATGAAGATCAAGAGTATTGAAGCTGCCATTCTGATGTTTACATTTCAGGAGAGCACTGCTATCGCAACCGCCCGGGATCGCATGATAGTTGACGGGGAAGTTCCTCACGCTTGCGCGATTGTCCGTGTGCTGGATATAGGGGAGGTCTACCTGCTTCCGAAATTTATCGCCAGACAGGCGGTGAAAAGGTATCCTGCATGGTCGTTTGGCCGGAAATATATCGGCCGGGTTCGAATATATTTCCGTTCGATATTGGGTTATTGATGGTTAAAAAACGGTTCACGGTTAAGGGCGGTTCACAGTTACCGGTAACCGGTAACCGTCCCTGAACCTTGAAAGGAGCACACACGATGTTTTTCCCAGATAATTATGAATTTTATTGTCCGGTAAAGATAAATTCGGGTAACAGGGCGCTGGAGCACCTCCCCGTCGAGCTGGATGCCCTGAACGCCAGAAAACCACTTATTATCACCGATAGAGAGATTGCAAAGAAGGGATTGATAAAAAAGATTGCAGGCGCTTTCAAGGATTCGGGAATTACAATGGGTATCTTTGACGGCACTCCACTGGTTCCCGATCTTAAACTGGTCAGAAGACTTATGAATAACTATCGCGATACCGGATGCGATTCGATTATAGCAGTGGGCGGAGGGGCCGTTGTGGATATGGCCAAGGCGCTTAATGTTGTGGTTTCCGGAAGACCTGAGGACCTTAAAGAGGTCGCGGGAGAAGATCTGATAAAAAATCCACTGAGACCCTTTGTCTTTGTGCCGACCGCTTCCTGGACGGGTTTTGAGACATCCAGGTTTGCCACTCTGGGAGAATTGAGCTTTTCTTCGCATTTTTTGATGCCTGATCTCGTAGTCATTGACCCTCGCATGATTACATCTGAAAAAGCAAACACGGTTGTTTCCACTGCGATGATTGCCCTTGCCCACTGCGCGGAGGCATATACCTGTCCGGCGAAAAATCCCATGACCGATACATACGCCTATGCCGCCATGCAGTTTGTAACGGAAAATCTGGCCAATGTGATCAAATCCGGCGACAAAAAAGGGCGCCTTGCGCTGGCCAATGCCGCCACTATGGCGGGTATTGCTTTTTCAAACTCCCCGAGGGGGATGGTTCATGAGCTGGGGTGGACTGCGGGTGATATCTCAGGACTTCCCCATGGAATATGCATGGGGATCCTTTTGCCATATATCCTTGAATACAATATTAACAGTGAGGGGCATCACATGTCTGACCTGCTGCTTCCCATTGTCGGTCCCGAGGTATATGCCGGCACGGCAGAAAATCTAAAGGCCAGAAGGGCAATCAACTTCATCTACGATATGCAGCATGACGTACACGATATTACCAGAGGTGGCATCCCCCTTACACTGAAGGACGCGGGCATTTCGAAAGATGCCCTGCAGTGTATAGCCGGTGCAACTGTCGGAGATGGGCACACCGGATTTAATCTGGACGATTGTATGGTGATCCTGGAACACGCCTGGGAAGGCAAACCGGTTAAAGGCGGTTTACAGTTACCGGTTCACAGTTAAACCCTGAACTGACAACTGGTAACTGGTAACCGATAAAGGAGCAGGCCTATGTATTTACCTGAATATTACGAATTTTGCTGTAGGGTCAAGATGATCGCCGGTCATGACGCGCTTGAGAAAATTCCCGAAGCGCTCGCACAACTGCACGCAGGCAGGCCGTTAATTATCACGGATAAGGGTGTTTCCGGGGCCGGGTTGGTTGATACAGTGGTTGATGCCATAAAGGATGGAGTTGACATCGGAGCCATGGCGGATGACGTGCCGCAGGATTCGTCTCTGAAGGTTGTCAACCACCTGGCGGATGTGTACCGGGACAATAAATGCGATTCTATTATCGCGGTGGGTGGCGGTTCGGTTATGGACACAGCCAAGGGAGTGAATATAGTTGTCTCCGAGAATGCGGACGACCTGATGAAATTCAGCGGCGCTGGCGCATTGAAGAGGGCGTTAAGGCCACTTATTGTGATTCCGACCACTTCGGGGACAGGTTCAGAGGTTACCCTGGTTGCCGTGGTAAAGGATCATGAGAGACATCTGAAGATGGCATTTGCGAGTTATTTTCTCCTGCCGAATGTTGCCATACTGGATTCGCGTATGACACTGACGCTTCCACCGGCTATAACGGCGTCGACGGCCATGGATGCCATGGCACATGCCGTTGAGGCCTATACCGGTCTGGCCAAGAATCCCATGAGCGACGCCAACGCGATAGCCGCTATCAGCCTTATCAGCAATAATCTGTTGAACGTGTTAAAGAATCCCTCCGACAGAGAGGGGCGTCTTGCCCTGGCGAATGGAGCCACACTGGCCGGAGCCGCGTTTTCTAATTCGATGGTTGGAGTAGTTCATGCTCTTGGGCACGCGACAGGTTCCATGTGCGGTGTTCCCCATGGGGTGTGCATGTCCATACTGCTCCCATATGGTCTGGAATACAATATGCGCAAGAACGCTCATTTCACAGGGGAACTCCTGTTGCCGCTGGCGGGAGCGGAAGTGTACGTTAGCACGCCGAAACATCTGAGAGCGGAGGGGGCAATTGCCTATATTCGTAAAATGAATCAGGATATACATAATGCTACAGATGGGAGACATGCACGCTTTTTAGAGGAAGTCAAAGACAGGGACGGAAAGCGGATGGTGCCGAGAGAAAAGCTGGAAGCTATTGCCGGGGCGGCGCTTGATGACGGATCGATATTTTACAACCCGGAAGAATGCGACTACGAAGATTTTCTGATGATAATCAGGGCGGCATGGGAAGGAGCGCCCCTTGACAGGACTTTGATCAAAGGAGTATAAGCGTATCCATCAATACACGGGTGGATGTGAGGAAGAGGGGTGAAAATCCCCCGCTGCCCCGCAGCCGTGAAGGGAACGAAAACCCAAAAATGACGGTGATTAGTGAACAGTGGACGGTGATTAGTAAGACTATCACTAAACATTGCTCACTGAACGTCGGCCACTGGATTGAGTAGTTGTTATACTGACCACTGAACACTGACCACTGGTCACTGAACACTGGTCACCGACAACTGTATTTCTGGGAAGGCGGGTGAGTAGGGTGCCCTGAGCCGGAAGACCGGTCCACCTGCAAATCCTCGAGGGAGGTGTGTCACGAAGTGCTTTGCCTGTTTTACAATCCTTACGGTTTTGTAAAAGGTCCGACAATCTTAACCCGCTGGTATTGTTCCACATCTTTGCCTGGTTGCAGGGCTGTATCATGAAAAGATCTATAGTTGCCACCCCGTCAAAAGTGGTCAGGGTAAGCGCTGTATTGGGCATCGTTTTCGTGGTTGTGGTGGTTGTGTCCGCCCTGACCGGAACTGCCGGCATCGGTATCGTCAAAGTGTTGAAAAGCCTTTTATGCGAATGGTGTGAGGGCTTTCCCGCCTTGGCACCTCCTGAAAAAACCATCCTCTTTTCGATTCGGCTGCCGAGGATCATCTTTGCCGGAATCGTCGGCGCGGCGCTCTCCACCGCGGGTGTGGTGTTTCAGGCGCTTCTCAGGAATCCCCTTGCGGATCCTTATATACTCGGAGTTTCAGGTGGTTCCGCTGTGGGGGCGATCATAGGTATAATAATTGGCGCGGGCTGTGTCCCCTTCGGCATTCCCGCACTTGCCTTTCTGGGTGCGGTTTTGACGGTGGCGCTGGTCTTTGTGATAGGGAGCAGGGAAGGACGCCTCGATTCCAATACCCTTCTCCTCGCCGGGGTTATCGTCAACGCCTTCTTCTCGGCAGTCATCATGTTCTTCATATCCATCAGCTCCAATGCCGATCTGCACAATATCGCCTTCTGGCTGATGGGCGATATGAGCCTGGCCGACGGGGACAAGATCATCCTGATGGGTCTCCTTCTTGCAGTCGGAACCGGTGTTGTTTACTGTTATGCCAGGCAGCTGAATCTGATTGTTGCCGGCGAGGAGACAGCCATGCAATTAGGTGTGGATGTAAAGAAGACAAAGATTGTGCTGTTTTTTGCGGGTTCGCTTATGACTGCCGTTGCGGTGTCTTTTACCGGCATTATAGGATTTGTCGGCCTTGTCATTCCCCACATGATGAGGATGGCGCTGGGGACGGATCACAGGCTGCTGCTTCCGGCGTCGTTCCTTTTCGGAGCGTCATTCCTGGTAATTGCCGACACTATAGCCAGGGTTATATTTCCCGGTATGGAACTGCCTGTTGGAGTTGTTACCGCGTTGTGCGGGGCGCCCTACTTTATATATCTCTTGCGAACGAGGAGTACGTAAGCTGTGTCCATTATAAAAATGGCAGGAATAGACTTTCGGTATAAAGATGCGTGGGCGCTGAGAGATGTCTCCTTCGATGTCCGAAGGGGAGAATTTCTGGGCATAATAGGCCCCAATGGTTCGGGCAAAACCACGCTCATCAGGATTATCGACGGTATTCTTGTACCGGAGAAGGGTGACATCAGCTTCAACGGAAACAATATTCTAGGTATGCGAAGGAGGGATTTTGCCAGACTCGTCGCGGTAGTGCCCCAGGATTCCGCCATGATATTTCCCTTTAAGGCGCTTGAGGTTGTGATGATGGGGAGATCACCCCATCTGGGGATGTTGAGATTTGAGGGTGATAGAGATTTTGAGATAGCGCGCAAGGCTATGGAGATGACCGATACGATTTCACTGTCGGACCGCAGCATAGATAGATTGAGTGGAGGAGAACGTCAGAGAGTGCTCATAGCGAGAGCCCTGGCGCAGGAACCGGAAGTAGTCCTTCTCGATGAATCAACTGCATTCCTGGATATAAAACATCAGGCGGCATTTTTTGGTTTGATGAAGGCGTTGAATAGGGAAGAAGGGCTTACCGTTCTTGCAGCGACTCACGATATAAACCTTGCGGCCGCTTATTGTGACAGAATTATGTTGTTAAATAATGGGCGCATTCACGCTCTGGGAGCACCGGGCGAAGTTATCACGGAAGCGAATATAAGGGAGGTTTATGAAACCGATGTGCTGGTTGATGCTAATCCACTGAACGGATTACCAAGGATAACATTGATGAGTTCAAACCTGTCAGGGCAAGGAAGCCGGTCGGAAGCCGGCGCTGCCCCGCAACTGTAGGCGGAACGAAACCCACAAACGACAGTGCTTAGTGAACAGTGGACAGTGGACAGTGATTAGTAAGACTGTTCACTGAACATTGGTCACTGTTCACTGAACATTGGCCACTGGAGTAAACAGTTGTTTCCTGACCACTGATCACTTAACACTGGTCACTAACAACTGCCTTTCCGGGAAGGCGTGGGGAGTAGGCTTAGCCGCAAGCCAGGAGATTTGCCTGACAGATCAAACAATAATTCCAACCGAGGGGAAGGAGAAGTGAAAAATGAAGAATTTGTTAAGTTGTGCGGCAGTATTATTAGTATTTATGCTTTTTGTCTTACCTGTACCGATTTTTGCACAGGAAGAAAGTGATGCGATAACGATGGAGGAAACGGTAGTAACTGCAAGCAGAGACAAAGAAGATGTTCGCAGGATTCCGGCAAATGTCAGCGTTATCACTGCGAAAGATATTGAGGGATCCGGCGCTACAAGTATAGTCGAAGTCCTGGAAAATCTGGAAAGCATTAGTTTTAGAACTTTCAGCGGCAATCCTTCGCAGGCAGTGATAGACATGCGCGGTTTTGGAGGAGATAACCCCCACGGGAAAACCCTGGTCATGCTCGACGGAAGGAGACTGAACAGACCTGATCAGGCTTCGGTCAACTGGTTTCAGATACCGATCAACAATGTTGAAAGGATAGAAGTTGTCAGGGGTGCTTCCAGTGTTCTGTATGGTGACTCCGCTGTTGCAGGCGTGATTAATATCATCACAAAAAGGGGCAAAGGAAAACCTGAGATAAACGCTTCGGTTATAGCCGGAAGCTATGGGTTGCATGACGAAAGAGTCGGAATAACCGGTTCTTACGATAAATACTCGTATGCCCTGACCGGTGAAAACCAGAAAGTATTTGGGTACAGAGAGAGGTCAAAGTTTGCATCGAAGGGCGCTGGATTAAATCTGGGTTATGAATGCAGCGATTATTTTGATATTTTCCTTGGGGTTTCCTTTAACAGAACAGATTTTGAAATGCCGGGCTGCCTGAAAAAAACCGAGATGGAACAGGACAGGAGACAGGCGGGTAACCCCAACGATGATGCATCAAATGAATACAGCAATATCAACCTTAAGATGGAATCTTTTCTGGGTGATTCTGGACGGCTTGACGTTAATTTTATGTATGGCAATAAGAATATCACGGCCGATTATGCATCATATTCCTCCTATTCCGTTGTGGACATCGACACATACGGAATCATGCCAAAATATATACTGGAAAAAGATATTTTAGGGCATGGAAACAAGCTGATTTTAGGGCTGGATTATTATCATGAAAACCTTGATGTTGATAAATACAGTGATCGCGAAAAGACATTAAAAACATCTACTGCAGAACTGACGAAAAACAGCCTCGGCTACTACCTCAGAGATGAATTTAACATTCTTAAAGAACTTATCCTGAGCGCCGGGTATAGAACTGAAAGGGCTGAAATAAAAGGAAATAACATACTTTCAACAGGAACGATGCCCTTTGACAGCAAAAAGACTCACACAGGCGAGGCGTATGAGGCAGGTCTGGTTTATCTGATAGGGGAAAAATCGAAGGTCTTTACAAAATATGCCCAGGTGTATCGCTATCCGTTTACCGATGAGCAGGCATCATACTACATCGGAACTCCCGCCTTCTTGACAGATCTTGAAAAAGAAAAGGGCAAAAGCTATGAAATAGGCACCCAGTTTTATCCTCGGGAAAACCTGAAGATCGGATTGACACTGTTCAGGATTGACATGGAAGATGAAATTGTATGGAACGACATTGCAAGTAGAAATGAAAATCTGGATAAGACGAGACACGAAGGCGTCGAGTTTGCCATGTCTTATAAATTGGAGGACTTGGCAAAAATTTACGGAAACTTCACCTATCATGACGCAGAATTCAGGAATGGGACATATGTCGGCAAGAAAGTACCATTAGTTCCTGAGGAAATGGCCAATGCCGGACTGGAAATATACCTGCCATATGCTCTCATCCTGAGTCCTGAAGTGCGATATGTCGGAAAAAGTTATCTGGGCGGTGACTCTGATAACAGTACCGAGCAACTCGACGATTACACAATCTATAATCTTTTCCTCCGGTATGAACCCGAATTGGATGATCTTAAGATTTCGGCTTTCTTCGGTGTGGAAAACCTGACGGACGAGAAGTACTCAACAATGGGATATGATCGAGAAAAGTATGGATCGCCAAATGTCTACTATCCATCGCCGGGGGTTACCGTGAAGGGAGGGATATCGATCGGTTTTTAACTTTTTGGGTGAAAGGAAATTCAGATGATTAACTATTTTTATCAGGGCGGACCGGTAATGTACCCGCTTCTTTTCTGCTCTCTGATATCCCTTGCCATTGTCATAGAGAGGGGTATATTCTGGATGCGGGAAAAGAAAAGGCGTAACAGAAAACTGCTCGACAGGTTTATGTCTCTTGTTGAGAAAGAAGAGCTTGAAGAGGCCAGGGAAGTTGTGGCGGATTCCCGTGACCCGGTTGTACGTGTCCTGGTGTGTGGTATCGTCCATCGGGAGTTTTCACTGAAAGACGCCCTGCGTATGAGCGCTGATGAGGAAATCGCGAGAATGAGACGGTACCTCCCCATCCTTGATACAATGATAACCCTTTCACCCCTTCTCGGTATTCTGGGGACGGTTACAGGTATCATATATTCCTTCAATATGCTGGGGAGCGCGGGTGTGGAAAATCCTGCCATGATTACTGCGGGAATAGGGCAGGCTCTCCTGACCACCGCCTTCGGCCTTGCGATAGCGATCTTCAGTCTCATACCCTACAACTATTTTCTGTCTACGATAGAAAAGGCTGCGCAGGAGATGGAAAAATATGGCACAACCCTGGAGATACTGTTTGAGAGAGCTCATGGTAAGCATTGATGAAAATTTCAAGAAAACACACAGGTAAAGCCCGCATCGAGATGATACCCCTGATTGATGTTGTTTTTATTCTCCTTGTGGCTTTCATATTCTTTGCGATGTCGATGACTATCGACAGAGGCATTCCTGTTAATCTTCCGGTGTCGTCCTCCGAACAGGTGAAGGAGAAAGATTTTGCTGAAATCGCGATAAAGAAAAACGGAGAAATATTTCTCAACAGGGAAAAAATAAATGTTCAGGCCCTTATCTTCCGGCTGGTTCTTCTCCATAGGAAATCGCCTGAAACAAAGATTATCATCTCCGGTGACAGGGAGGCGTCTTACGAATCGGTTGTGTCGGTCATAGATACGGTGAAAAAAGCCGGTATTTCCGGACTGTCATTGAAAACAGAGATCGGTAATCAGGAGTCATGGGCCGGTTCAAAAAATACTTTTCAGGACCGTAAATAATGCCGGGAAAAGATCTTATGATTGCGGCTGTCATTACCGTTGCCCTTCACTGCGGTGTGGCATTTGTGTGTATTCCGGCTGTTTGCACTCTTCCTGAAACCCATGAGAATAAAACTCTTGAAATATCGATTGTTTCTGCATATAAAAGAGGCCCTGAAGTCGAGATTCATGAGACAAAAAAGGAGAAGGACAAGGCAGACGGCAGAGAAGAGGGGGCGTTAAAAAAGCGGGCGGAGAAAAGAGTAAAGAAAGAAGCGGATGTTTCAACAGGAGAGAGAAAAGAGCCCAATCTTCTCCGGGAGATTGCACCCGTAAAGATGTCTGAGGCACTGCCATCTTTTCATGCCACGCAAAATAAAGATAGGCAGGCTGAAGAAATAGTAATGACGTCTGCCATACCCCGCTATAGAAACAATCCGCCTCCGGAATATCCGTCAATTGCTCGCAGAAGGGGGTATGAGGGAAGAGCTATTCTCTCCGCGATGATATCGATTGACGGCAAAGTGGTCGGGTTGGAGGTAAAAAAGTCTTCGGGACATCTGGTCCTGGATCGGGCCGCCATGAAGGCGGTTGAGTCGTGGAAGTTTGAACCCGCCAGACGCATGGGATCTCCGGTTCCCATGCCGGTGGATGTTCCTGTGAAATTTGTGCTAATGCACCCATAGCGTTCCTGGAAAGAAAGTGTTTTCTCCATGCGAAGGATAGGCTTAAAAGTTGTTTTGCTGTCTTTATCTGTTTTGTTGGTTTTCGCGGCAGAGGCGTATTGCGCATCGTCAAAAACCTGTTATCTCGAGGGAAATAAGTATTTTTCCATCAAAAAATACGACAGGGCGATAGCCAAATATAGAGAGGCTATAAGGATTAATCCCAAGATTTCCAGATATTATTACAAGCTGGCAGAGGCGTACAGGCTGAAAGATTCGGGAGATGAGGCTGTTACCTATTATTGGAAAACGATCAAAATTAATCCAAAATACTATTCGGCATATGAGGGCCTTGGTGAGGTCTCCTTTGAAAGGGGAGACCGCGAAGATGCTGTAAAGTACTACAGAAAAGCCATAGACAGGTGTTCCACCGACAGTAAAGACCATTTTTTCCTCGGCAGGATATGCGATATAGAAGGGGACACAGACGGTGCCATCAGCGAATATGAAAAGGCCATAAAGATACGCCCGGGTTACTTTGATGCGCTTTCCAATCTGGCCGCTAATTATGCCAGAAAGGGGGATTTTAAAAAGGCAGTTTCCTGTTATGTAAAGGCAAGAAAGATAAGGCCGTACGAGGAACGTGTTGTGGTGGGCCTGGGAATAGCTTATATAAACCTTCGGGAGTTTGACAAGGCGCGAAAAATCCTGCTGATCGCGCTCAGGATAAATCTCTTCAATCGTGATACGCGATTTTACCTTGGCAGAGCGTATTATGGTACGGGCAATCTTGATCATGCTATAAAACAGACAGAGAAAGCCCTGGAAATAGATCCCGACAATCCGGAGACGCATTTCATATTGGGTCTGTACTATGATAAAAAGGGATGGCCTGATATGGCCGTAGCCGAGTACCGTGAGACCCAGCGGTTGGACCCGGATTATATTATGAGAAGGATGGAAGGGCTTGAGAGAAAGATGAAGAAAAACAGTGAGCAAAACAGAGGAGATGATTTAATATGAACCATAGCGAAATGAGGGCAAGACTGGCGCGCATGATAGTGGAGCGCACCTTCCGTTACAGGGATGATCCGCCGTTTACCTTGGTATCCGGAAAGCAGAGCAACTTTTATTTTAACTGCAAACCCACGACCCTTGATCCGGAGGGAATGAACCTGATAGGGAATATTATATTTGACATGCTTGAAGATTCCGGGATCTCAGCGGTTGGAGGACTTACCCTGGGGGCGGATCCGATGGCCAACGCTGTTTCTGTGATATCATATCAGAGAAATCGGCCCATCAAGGCCTTCATTGTCAGGAGAGACGCCAAGGAACATGGCACGAAGAGCTCGATAGAGGGAAATATAAAAGAAGGAGAAAGGGTGGCTGTTCTCGACGATGTTATTACCACCGGGAGATCCACCATAATTGCCATTGAAAAAGCACAAGAAGCGGGACTCATCGTCGATCGTGTGATAGCACTGATTGATCGCGAAGAGGAAGATGGAAGGGAAAACATAGGAAAACATGTAAAGAGGGTCGAATCCATCTTTACGAGGACCGATATAATGGGTCTCTATGAACAGGAAAGGAGGGAATAAATCATGAAGAGCCATAGATCTTTTTTGACGATATTTTCTTTTATAATAATCTTTATCCTCACTCTGCCCGGAGCGGTTATAGCCGGCGGGGACAACAGCCTGACCGTCGCCGGATTTGATTCGGGAAAAATGAAAAAAGGTGCCCCATCGGGTTGGGACCTGGTGGAGAAGAAGGGGGTTACTAACCTTGTTCTTGAAAGGGTAGACGATAAATACGCCCTGCACATGAAAAGCGACAGAGAATCCTCTTTCGGGATAAAAAAAGAGATACAAGTTAAAATGGGGGAATACCCCTTTCTTAGCTGGGAATGGAAGGTCGCAAAATTGCCGACTGGCGCTGATGTCAGAAAGGCCGACACCGATGATCAGGCTATTCAGATATACATTGCGTTCAAACCCACAGGATGGCCCGCGAAACTGAAAACTCCCACGATCGGTTATATATGGGGAGTGGAATGTCCTAAAGATACAGCAGTTACAAGTCCTCAGCCACTTGCGAGCAAGGTAAGATATATCGTACTCAGGAACAAGAGTGATAAGTTGAACGAATGGTATTCTGAGAAGAGAAATCTGGAAGAAGATTATAAGAAACTGTTTCCCGATATTGACGGCGGCCAGCCGCGTGATATTGAAGGAATTTCATTCTATATAAATTCCCAGCACACAAAAAGCGAGGCGGAAAGCTACATCTATAATGTTCGCTTCAGCAGGGATTAGACCAGCGGGGACAGATTTAAACCTGTCCCCGATTTTTCTGGCAGTTTAACTGGGAGTCTATTATTTCTGGGGCGGATCAGCTTTTTGTCACCTCTGTTTCACGTCTTTCCTGTGACACCACTGATTTACATAAAATTCTTGAGCCATGGCCCGTTTCTCTTCGGTTTGCCGACGAGCTGGGGGATGTATTTGTTGAAAAAGAATATCAGCGGAATGCAGAATGCCAGGCTCGCCACGGTCATGACGAGACCCACCCCGAAGACGACTGGCGCGGAGGGAGGGAGGTTCTCGACCGCCCACTGTGCCACCCGCGGATTGATGTAGTGGTAGAAGATGCCGTTCAGGCACATGAGGATCAGTGTGTTCTGCCCCATCCAGACGAGCGTCTTCTGCGGAGGGGTAAGCTTGGACAGGAAGAGGATGCCGAGAGATCCCACCACCGCCGTGAAGGGGAACCAGAGGAAGTGCCCGTGCGAGGCGAATATGATCACCACGGCGTCATAGGGGGGAAAGGGAACAGCCCGGTGTTGAGGTTGTAGGTAAACAGGACGATTAGGAAGCAGATGATCATCCCGGGCACGGCGATCCGCGGCGATACCTTCTCCGTGAGGACCTTTGTGCGTCCCAGATAGATCCCCACCAGGTAGAAGGCGTACATGGTGACGGCCTCGTGGATGAAGAGGTAGTTCCAGCCAGTGGTCCTCCCCTTCACCGGGTTGAAGATATCGAGCTCCAGGTTGAGCCAGTACCCCACCACATAAAAAAGGGCGGCGCCGATCAGGATCTTCGCGTTCGATTTGAGAAACCGGAAAGCCGCGTAGTGGACCATCTCAATGGAAACATCATCAGTATAAACCACGACGGCACGCAGAACATGGGGATCCCGAAGGCCGTATTCAACAGCCCGGTCAGATACCCGTCGACGCTTGGCAGGCGCAGGTGTGGAAATGCCTGCTCGGCAAAGAAGACGGGGAGCATCATAAAAACTGCGGTGAAAAATACGAAGGGGAGAAGCCGGGAGAGGACGCGGTATTTGAGGTATCTGCCAAAACCGAGCGCGAGGTCGCTCTCTCTGGCCACGTAGCCTGCCAGGACAAAAAAGAGCAGCATATGGAATGAATAGACGAATTTATATTGGGCCGCCGCGGCCGGGTTGTGAAGCTGCATGATCCGCTCGATGAAATGACCGTAAAAAACCAGGGCCATGGCGTACAACCGGGCGATATCGATCACCAGGATTCTTTTCGTCGCGGCTGGTTCCATGCGTCAGTTCCCCTTTTTGTGCTGCCGCCGCAGACACGGCTGATGGCCTGCCTCTGTTGCTTCAGGATTATAAAAAGGAGGGGTTAAGGCAAATGCCTTAACCCCTCTGATGTGCAACTTCGGTTCATGCACTCCAGACTGAGTGCATGTGGTTATCACGGCGGGGCGATTATTTCACGCGACCCTCCCGCCATGCCTTGATGAGCCCGTCGTAGGGAACCGTCTCCCCCTGCGGTTTCTCGTTGGCAAGTTTTGCCTTGGGTGATCCGGGCTTGTTCAGCCAGGCCGCTTCGTCGGTGCACTTGTTCAGCTTGGGACCGGCCACCTTCTGCACCTTTGCTCGCTCGATACGTGCCATTACTTTGTCCATCTCAGCGGCCAGGTTGTCCATGGCCCTGTCCACGGTCACTTCACCGGAAACCGCCTCTCCGACATTTTGCCACCATAGCTGTGCCAGTTTCGGATAATCAGGCACGTTGGTACCGGTGGGTGTCCAGGCTACACGTGCCGGGCTGCGGTAAAACTCCACAAATCCCCCCAGCTTCGGCGCACGCTTGGTGAAGGATTCATGGCGGATATCGCTGTCACGAATCGGCGTCAAACCCACATGGGCCTTCTTCAACGACGTGGTCTTGCACACGCAGAACTGCGCGAAGAGCCAGGCGGCCTTCCGACGGTCCAGCGGCGTGCTTTTCATAAAGGTCCAGGACCCGCAGTCCTGATACCCCAGCTTCATCCCCTCTTCCCAGTAGGGACCGTGGGGCGAGGGTGCCATACGCCATTTCGGGGTCCCGTCTTTGTTGACCGTTGGCCCCGGGGCGACCATGTTGGGCATGAACGACGTGTACCAGAAGATCTGCTGGGCTACATTGCCGGCAGCCAGGAAGGGCCCATAGGTATAGAAATCCATCCCCAGAGCCCCAGGAGGTGCATATTTACGGAGCCATTCCATGTACTTACGTAAGGAGTACTTGGCGGCCGGGCCGTTGGCGGCACCGCCGCGGCAGACGCTCGCGCCGACCGGGTGTGAATCCTTGTCGACACGGATACCCCATTCGTCAATCGGGACGCCGTTGGGAATCCCCTTGTCCCCCGCGCCGGCCATGGACAGCCAGGCATCGGTAAAGCGCCATCCCAGGTCCGGAGACTTCTTGCCGTAGTCGGCGTGACCGTACACGGCCTTGCCGTTGATCTCTTTGACGTGTTCGCTGAAAAACTCGGCAATATCCTCGTAGGCTGACCAGTTGATCGGTACGCCCAGCTCGTAGCCGTAGATCTTTTTGAACTTCTTTTTGAAATCCGGACGCTGGAACCAGTCATAGCGGAACCAATACAGATTGGCGAACTGCTGGTCCGGAAGCTGGTACATCTTGCCGTCCGGGGCGGTGGTGAAGCCTTTGCCCATGAAGTCATCCACATCGAGCGTAGGAAGGGTCACATCCTTCCCCTCACCCTTCATGAAATCGCTCAGGGGAACCACAAACCCGTACCGCCAGTGGGTGCCGATGAGATCGGAGTCATTAACCCACCCGTCATAGATGTTCTTCCCGGACGCCCACTGTGTCTGGAGTTTTTCGATGACGTCCCCTTCCTGAATCAGGTCATAGGAGACCTTGACCCCGGTGATCTCTTCGAAGGCCTTGCCCAGCACCTTGGCCTCATATTCGTGGGTCGAGATGGTCTCTGAGACGATCTTGATGTTCATCCCCTTGAAGGGCTTTGCAGCGTTAATGAACCACTCCATCTCCTTGAGCTGTTGCGCCTTGGTCAAGGTCGACGGCTGGAATTCCTCGTCGACCCACTTCTTGGCGGCTGCCATGTCTGCGCTCGCCGGACTGGCAAAGCAGACAAACAGCGCAGCCAGAACCACTCCCAGGATTATCCTCCCGGGTCCCCTCCTCAGTGCTTCGCGTAACATAAAGACACCTCTTCCTTATTAGCCTTCAGTGGTAGTCTTCGAGTACAACCGTCTCTATATCGGCGGCGCTAAGGCCGTGAACACCACGCGACATAGAAACAACTCCCCCTTCCTCTCTACCCCCAACGCATGACAATAATCATCCAAACCGCCGAAATAGGAAGCGCGATCCAGAGAGAGAGGTCTGTGAATCCGAGCCAGGCAAGATGGATGAAGGCGCTCCCCAGCAATCCCAGAAAAAAACGTGTGCCGCGCGTTGTGGAAATTATCAGGAACCCGCTGCGCTCGATCGTGGGCGATACCAGCTCCCATACAAGCATGCCGCACAGCATCAAAAAAATAGAGATAAAGAAGGTGGCTGTCGGCAGGGTCCAGTACATCCAACTTAAACTCATGGTTGTTCCCCTTGTTACACCCGGCCCAGGGCGAAGCCCTTGGCGAGGTGATTTCGTACAAACCAGATCACCAGAGCGCCCGGAATGATCGTGAGAATACCGGCCGCGGCCAGTAGGCCATAGTCAAGACCGGTCGCGCTGATGGTTCGCGTCATGATCGCCGAGATGGGTTTCGCCGCAGTTACCGTCAGTGTCCGGGCAAAGAGCAGTTCAACCCAGCTGAACATGAAACAGAAAAACGCCGTCACGCCGACCCCGGCTCGGATCAGCGGGATAAAGATGGTGATGAAAAACCGGGGAAACTTGTACCCATCGATAAATGCGGTTTCATCAATCTCCTTGGGGATACCGGACATGAAGCCTTCCAGTATCCACACTGCCAATGGGACGTTGAATAGACAATGCGCAAGGGCCACCGCAATATGCGTATCCAGCAGACCGATTGTGGAATACAGTTGAAAAAAGGGTAGCGCGAAAACAGCCGCCGGCGCCATACGGTTGGTAAGCAGCCAGAAGAACATCTGCCCGTCCCCCAGGAAGCGGTAGCGTGAGAAGGCGTAGGCGGCGGGCAGCGCGAAAGAGAGCGAGATAACGGTGTTCATGAAAACGTAGAGCATGGAATTGACATACCCCATGTACCATGATGAATCCGTCAATATCTTCATGTAGTTGACAAAGGTTATGTCTCTCGGGTACAGGGAGAACGAGGCGAGGATATCGGCATTGCTGCGCAGGGACATGTTGAGCATCCAGTAGATCGGAAGCACCAGGATTACAAAGTAGATGAGCAGGCCGATCGTTTTTTTCTTTATTTTCATCCCTTCTCTCCTTTTCCGACTCTCTGCAGCACCTGGTAGAATATAAAACTGAAGAGCAGTACGATCAGAAAGTAGATCAGTGAAAATGCCGCGCCCGGTCCCAGGTCGAATTGCAGGAGGGCAATCTTGACCAGGTAAATCGAGAGGAATGTGGTCGAGTTACCGGGACCGCCTCCTGTCAGCACGAAGGGTTCAGCGTAGATCAGAAAGCTGTCCATCCATCGCAGCAGTACGGCGATGGTAAGGACGCCGCGCATCTTGGGCAGTTGGATGTACCAGAAGGTTGCCCACGGCGATGCCCCGTCAATCCTGGCTGCCTGATAGTAGGCCTCTGGGATCGCCCGCAGCCCCGCATAGGCCAGCAGGGCAACCAGCGGGGTCCAGTGCCAGACCTCCATCAGCATCACGGTGATCCAGGCGTAGAGTGGCGTTGCCGTATGATCGAAGGGTACTTCCAACAAATGGAGGCTGTTGATCCCGACACCGAACAGGCCGATATCCGGCCGGGTAAAGATGATCCAGATGGTCCCGATCACATTCCAGGGGATAAGCAGGGGGAGCGCCAGGATCACCAGGGAGGTTGAGACTCCCCACCCCTTTTTCGGCATCGCCAGCGCGATCAGTATCCCGAGGGGGATCTCTATCAGCAGGACGAGCCCTGAAAAGAGGAATTGACGCAACAGGGCGTCGTGCAGACGCTTGTTGGCCAGCATCTCCTTGAACCACTCCGTCCCGACAAAGACGGCCTCTCCCGGCCCGAAGATGTCCTGCACCGAGTAGTTGACCACGGTCATCAGGGGGATAAGGGCGCTGAAGGCGACAATCACAAAGACGGGGAGCACCAGAAACCATGCCTTGTTGTCTTGCCACTTGTCCATACGTCGCTCCTTCTCTCTATGTAACCACCCGCCCGTCGGCGAACAGCCTGATCCATTGCTTCGGGAAGTGAACCCACGCCGTGCCTTCGGAGACGGGCTTCCCTTCGGGCACCTTGGCCCGCAGGATGTGGCCGCCCAGCATGAGCGTCACGATCCGGTAACTGCCCTGATCTTCGATCATCTGCACCGTGACCTCCACGCCTGCCTCACCCGGATCCGAACGCACATCAAGGTACATCGGCCGGATCCCTATCTCCAGCCTTCCTTTTGTCTCGCGACCCAGGGCCGCGGTTGCCTCGTCCAAGGGTATGACGGCGCCGTCGACCCGCGCCGTATCTCCCTCCAGGGTACACTCAAGGAAGTTCATCCCCGGGCTACCGATAAAGTATCCCACAAAGGTATGCGCGGGGTTTTCGAACAGGTCTTGCGGGGTGCCGATCTGCACGATCTCACCCTCGACCATGATCGCGACCTGGTCGGCAAAGGTCAGGGCTTCAATCTGATCGTGTGTGACGTAGATCAGGGTTATCTTCAGCTGTTCGTGTATCTCTTTGAGTTTGCGCCGCAGGTGCCATTTCAGATGCGGGTCGATGACGGTCAGCGGTTCATCAAAGAGGATGGCAGCCACATCGGCTCTGACCAGCCCTCGGCCCAGAGAGACCTTCTGTTTCAGGTCCGCGGTCAATCCGGCGGCTCTCTTGTTAATAACGCCTGTCAGGTCGAGTATTTCGGCTACCTCGTGCACACGCCGGCGGATGTCATCGTTTGAGACACCCCGGTTTTGCAGGGGGAAGGCCAGGTTGCCGAACACCGTCATGGTGTCGTACAGGACGGGGAACTGAAAGACCTGGGCAATATTGCGCTTTTCCGGGGTCAGCACGGAGACATCCTTCCCGTCGTACAGGATGCGCCCGCTAGTGGGTTTCAGGAGGCCTGAAATGATGTTCAGCAGGGTGGTCTTGCCGCAGCCGGAGGGACCCAGCAGGGCATAGGCTCCCCCATCTTCCCAGGTATCGTCGATCCCCTTCAGGGCATAATCCGACTCTTTTTTTGGTCTGCGCAGGTAGCTGTGGGTAATGTCATGCAACTCAATGCGAGCCATGAGGGTCTCCTATAGTGGCCCCCCTTCGAAGGCACAATGGTCCGGCGACGCAACAAGCGCGCCCGATTCATCGTATACAAAGAAGGAACAGGGGTTGACATGGATTGTTATCGGAGCTCCGATGCGAAATGGATGAATTCCGCTTGCCTGAATCACCAGGCGGGAGCTGTCATAGTCGGCATGGATAAATGTCTCCGATCCGTTTATCTCCGATAGTGCGACGGTTGCGTCGATGAGGGCATCATCCTCGCTGGTCCGGGACAGGAAGAGATGATGCGAACGGACACCGAATATGTATTCCCCGGCAGGCAGTGATTTCAGGTGCTCCTTGAGAGGGATTGTAATGCCAGACCCAAGCCGGGCAACCCCTTCGCTCACGGTGCCGTTCAGATAATTCATGGGTGGGTCGCTGAAGATATCGGCCACCCTGCGGGTTGCCGGGTTACGATAGACATCTTCGGTGGAGCCGGTTTGCAGAACGCGCCCCTTATCTATGATCACGATATTGCCCCCCAGCATCAGGGCCTCGGCCGGTTCCGTGGTGGTGTATACGACGACCGCCTTGCGTTGTGTAAAAATTTCCTGAAGCTCGACCCGCAATTCTTCGCGCAGTTTGAAGTCCAGATTTACCAGGGGTTCATCCAGCAGCAGGAGATCCGACTTTTTAGCAAGGGCCCTGGCGATGGCGGTCCGCTGCTGTTGTCCACCTGAAAGTTCCGCAGGCAGGCGATCCAGCAGGGGATCGAGGTGAAGCATGGCCGCAGTCTCTCGGACCCTCCTGTCGATCTCTTTCCTGTTCTCCCCGCTCAGCCTGAGAGGGGATGCTATGTTGTCGTACACGGTCAGGGAAGGGTAGTTCACGAACTGCTGGTAGACCATCGCAATATTTCTTCTTCTGACCTTTATGCCCGTTACGTCGTCTCCGTTTACCAGTATCTTCCCGGAGGTGGGACGGTCGAGCCCGGCCATCATGCGAAGGAGAGATGTCTTGCCTGCCAGAGTGTGCCCTAACAGGACATTACGCGAACCGGTCTCGAATTCCAGGTTGATGTTGTCAAGATGAATTTCGCGGCCCACTCGTTTGGTAACAGCTTCCAGCGATAAGGACATGAGACGAACACCTGTTCTTGTTTGCGCGGAGTATTCTCCGGTTGCAATGAACAAAGGGGAGCTTTCTCAGAATCCGGGCACGGCGGACGGTCTCGCAGAAAGTCCGCAAACCAGCATCTTCTCAATTATAAAAGCCCCAAATCGTGAATATAATTAAAAGCGGTTTCTCAATAATGCTTTTGCCTATTTGTTGGGGTGATGCGTGTTGTCAACAGGACTAATCGTGTTTGCATGTTACACTAACTATCGTGAGAAGTGATGAAGAAAGCAATCGGAATAATTGCGCTGTACGCGCACCCTGCACAGAAGAAAAATCTGCAGAGAATCAATAAGGTAACGAATACCAAATTACCGGGCATATAGTCAATACTTTTTATTGTCCCACTCGAAAAATATGAGAAAAAGTGGTTCCTCGCTGTTTCATGTGGGTAGTCTGAATTCAAGTTTACCACCGATGAGGTAAATCATCGTGATCAGGTTTCTCGTTGTACGATATCCCCTGGCCTTGGCTTTGGCAG